>CAYMII010000025.1:0-51587 GCA_964390565.1 uncultured Rikenellaceae bacterium | reverse complement strand
GAGGATTTTAAATCAGTTGTTACAAAAGCGCATGAGTTAGGCATGAAGGTTATTATTGATGTAGTCGCCAATCATACATCTCATGATGCTGTTCTAATCAAAGAGCATCCGGATTGGTATGTTCGCGATTCTGTTGGGAAAGTAGTTTCTCCTTTTGATTGGAGCGATGTGGCAAAATTAGACTATTCCAAACCAGAACTTCGCAAGTATATGATTGATATGCTAAAGTATTGGGTAAAAGATATCAATTTAGATGGTTTCCGCTGCGATGTTGCCGCTGAGGTTCCAACCGACTTTTGGAATGATGCTCGTAAACAACTCGATGAAATTAAGCCCGTATTTATGCTTGCCGAAGCCGAAAAACCCGAAATGCAACAGTATGCTTTTGATGCTGATTATGGTTGGGAGATGCATCATATTATGAACCAAATTGCTAAAGGCAAAATGAATGTTAATAATCTTGAAAAATATCTTTTGAAGAATGTTACGGAGTACCCAAAGAATACTATAAAACTAAACTTTATTACTAACCACGACGAGAACTCATGGAATGGAACCGAGTTTGAACGTATGGGTGAGGCTGTAAAAACTTTTGCTGCTTTATCATTTACAATGCCTGGAATGCCTTTAATCTATTCAGGACAAGAGGTTGGTTTTAATAAAAGGCTGAAGTTTTTTGAGAAGGATCTAATAAACTGGAATGATTCGTTGAGAATAAATCCATTTTATAAAAAGCTAATTGAGTTAAAGAAAAATAGCTCTGTGCTTGCTGCAGGCGATAAGGGCACTGATATTTTCAGAATCAAATCAACGAATGACTCTTGCATCTTTGCGTTTACTCGTAAAAATGAAACCGAGAAACTTTTTGCAATGTTCAACTTATCAACAAAAGAGCAAAAAGTAATATTTGAAGGGGATGAGTATGTAGACACTTATATTGAATTTATGACTGGTGAGTCAAGAGCATTTTCGAAAGGTGAAGAGATTACTTTAAAACCTTGGGAGTTTTTCATTTTCCTAAAAAAATAATTTTTGATAACTTTTTTGAAGCCTGCTTTGATATTCTAAAGCAGGCTTTTTTATTTAAAAACTATTAAATAGTCAACTAAATCTTTTCTATTTTTGTGGCCTGAATTGATAAAAATTTATTGTCATGCATTATACCGAACTAGTTAGAGGAAAAGTACATTGGATTGGCGTTAACGACCGTCGTAAAAGGCTTTTTGAGAATATGTGGCCTTTGGATAGGGGCGTTTCGTATAACTCGTATCTTATTTTAGATGAGAAAACAGCGCTTATCGATACTCTTGAAGATCATGCTGCTGGGAACTTCATTGAGCGCATTGAGAAACTTTTGGATGGAAGGAAACTTGATTACCTTGTAATTAACCACATGGAGCCTGATCATTCGGGCGAGGTTAAAGCCATCTTTAATCATTTTAAAGGTGTAAAGATTGTTGGTAATTCAAAAACTTTTAAGATTGTTGAGGCATATTGGGGTATTAAAGAGAATCTTGTTGAGATTAATGATTGCGATATTATCGATCTTGGTTATCACAAGCTTAAATTCTATATGACCCCTTGGGTTCATTGGCCAGAAACCATGATGACTTACGATCAAACCGACCAAATTCTTTTTTCTGGTGATGCCTTTGGCAGTTTCGGAACCCTTGATGGTGGTATTTTTGACGATGAAATCAACTTTGAATTCTTCGAAGAAGAGATGCGTCGTTACTATTCCAATATCGTTGGAAAGTATAGCAATATGGTTCAAAAAGCGTTAGCAAAACTTCAAGGAATTGAGGTTAAGGCTGTTGCTCCAACCCATGGGCCCGTTTGGCGTTCGAACCCACATCATGTTATTGAACTTTACGATAGATGGAGTCGCTATGAAGCTGAAGAGGGTGTTGTAATTATTTTCGCATCTATGTATGGTAACACCGAGCAGATGGCCGATTATATCGGCCGTAAACTATCGGAAAATGGAGTTAAGAAGATTCGTATCCACGATATTTCAAGAACACACATTAGCCATCTAATAAATGATATTTGGAAATATAATGGCCTAATCCTTGGTTCTTGCGCATACAATTCTGAGATGTTCCCATTAATGGAGAATCTTACAAAAGAATTGACTCACATGAATATCCGAAATAAATTTTTAGGAGTATTCGGTAGCTATAGTTGGAATGGTGGTGGTGTAAAGAATCTCATGAAGTTTGCTGAGGAGATTAAGCTCGACCTTGTTTCCGATCCTGCTGAGATTTATGGGAAACCATCGGATGAGAAGTATCAGCAATGTGAAGTTCTTGCTCAGAAAATGGCTGAAAAAATTAGAAAATAAGAACTATCAACAAAAAAATAACCCCCGAAATTTTCGGGGGTTATTTTTTTGAGGTTATTGAATTAACCTAGCATATAATATAATCCTAAGAAAATTCCACAAGCAAGAACAATTGTAACAGGAATTGTTACTGCCCATGCTATTAGAATATTTTTAACGGTTTTATATTGTAGGTTTTTTAATCCACCTTGCGATACCATACTACCTGCAATACCCGATGAAAGAACGTGAGTGGTGCTAACAGGTAAGCCAAATAGGCTCGACATACCAATGGTACTTGCTGCTACCATTTCGGCACTGGCACCTTGTGCGTATGAAAGGTGTGATTTGCCAATCTTCTCACCAATGGTAACAACTATTCGTTTCCAGCCAATCATTGTTCCAAGCCCCAGTGATAATGATACTAAAAAGATAACCCACCAGGGAGCAAATTCAGTAAACGATTTAATCTCCTTAAGATTCTTATTTAACTTGTTGTATTCCGATTCATTCAGTCCAATAAGTGCATAATCTTTATGGTTTGATAGAATCTTTTCATAGTTTTTGGTAACCATAATAATGTCTTTTCTTACCTCAAATCGCTCGTTTGGCGAAATCTCATCTTTAGCATCTGATTTATCAATTATATTCTTAATATCTTTTATATCAGCTTTAATCTGAGCAAATTTTGCTTGCTCTTCGGGTTTAAGCTGATTGGCATCTATTTTATCAGTATAGATAATAACCGCTTGAACATTGCCATACATGTTACTAATGCTTTTCGTATTATCTATTGCAAAGAATGCTGGTGCTAGGCTTATAAGGATAATCATTATTAAACCAACCCCTTTTTGACCGTCGTTTGAACCATGAAAGAAGCTAACGCTTGTACAGGTAAGCACCAACCAGCCTCTAATCCAGAATGGTGGAGTTTTCTCTTTTTCCGGTTCATCGAAAAACTTCTTCTTTTTAACCACTTTCTTAAAAAAGTACATTAAAAGCATAGATAACCCAAAACCTATTACTGGTGATATTAGCAATGATAAACCAGCATCAGCAACTTTTTTCCAGTTTAGAGCAACATTACCATCTGCATTTATAAACATAAAAGCTATTCCAACTCCGAATATTGAACCGAGTAGAGTATGTGAACTTGAGCATGGAATACCAAGATACCAAGTACCTAAATTCCAAAATACTGCTGTAAGAATCAAAGCAAATATCATGGCTAGGTTATGGTAGATATTTTGATCGACCAGTATTTCCAAGGGCAATAAATTCACAATTGCCATAGCCACTGCCAAACCACCAAGGTAAACACCTAAGAAGTTCCAAATCCCCGACCAAATAACAGCAGTGCGAGGTTTTAAAGATTTGGTGTAGATAACTGTTGCTACAGCGTTTGCTGTATCGTGAAAGCCATTGATAAATTCAAAGGCAAGTGCTGCAAGAATGCTGACAATCAGTAGAATGGTTAGTCCTTCGCTTAGTCCAAACATAGTTTATGGTTTTTTTAATGCAGCACAAAGGTACAATATGGTATTACCTAAAAGCTAAGGCAATATTTATTTAATGTTAAGTTAATGTTAAGTCAATGACACTTGATTAAAACGAGGAACGAAGTTTTAATCACTAGTGGAATTGATCCCGAAAGCGCAGCTTTCGGGATCTTTAAGCAGTAGAAATTATGCTATTTAAAAAAGTAGTGTTTCCTTACAGGCTGTTTAACTACCCACACACATTTTAAACCCTCTTTAAAAGTGACAAAGTCGCCCGCTTTGATATTAAAATCTCCTTCTGGAGTTTTGACTGTTACGTCACCCTCAAGAAAAAGGCATTGCTCTTCGGAATCGTAAAACCAATCGAATTGTGATATCTCCTTCTCCCATATTGGCCATTGTTTTATTCCTCTTTTTGAGATCTCATCATCGCTTAATTTCTCAATAATAACTTTACTCATAATATTTTTATGTTAGTTCGAATTAAACTTGACACTTGTTGACTATCACTTGCCACTTAACTCGAGTAAAATTAAGAAAACGTTATCAATCTAAAAAGTTAGTGTGATAAAGCAGATTAGGAGTATCGTTTTTTATACATTTGCACAAATCAAAAAACATATGGAATTTAATTTAAGCATAGGCCTATCAGCGATGGAGACCCAACGCGTAACGGCCAATACTACTGCACGTCACTATGGTTCTGGATTGGTTGATGTTTTTGCAACGCCTGCAATGATTGCTATGATGGAGAAGGCGGCGATGACCGCTGTTCAGTCAAAGCTACCCGAAGGTTATAACACCGTTGGTGTTGAGGTATCGGTTACCCATACCAAAGCCACTCCTAAAGGAATGAAGGTAAAAAGCGAGGCTACCTTGAAAGAGGTTAATGGTAATAAGCTCCTTTTCGAGGTGGTTGCTTGGGACGAAGAGGGAGTAATTGGTAAAGGAACACATCGACGCTCGATAATTGAAACTGAAAAGTTCATGAATCGCATAAAAAGTAAGTAGGTTTTATGGATTCGAATATCTTTTGCCCACCCGCATACCATACTCAAGAAATAACGGTTCATTCGTACGAGATTGATTTTGGGAGTAAACTGAATATCTTTTCATTGTTCAACTACTTTCAAGAAATTGCTTGGGAACATGCAGGTTTACTCCATTTTGGACTCGATGATTTGTCCAAAAAGAACCTGTTTTGGGTACTATCGCGCATGCGGGTTGAGATAGTTCGATTTCCCGTTTGGACTGAGAAAATTAAACTTGTAACCTATCCCCGTGGGATAGATGGTCTTTTTGCATTAAGGGATTATGAGGTTTATGATGCAAACAACCAACGAATTATAGCAGGATCAAGTAGCTGGTTAATTCTAAATGCTCAAACTCGTCGACCAGTTAGGCTTACTGATCTTGATTTACCTTTTGTTACCAATGAACGAAGTGCACTAGCACAAAATCCTTCAAAAATTGCAGATGCTTCTGGTGGTCCAATAGTAAGGAATAATGTAGTTGTTAAACCTAGCGATTTTGATGTTAACTACCATGTAAATAATACTCGCTATATTGAATGGGCCTACAATACGTTTAACTTTGAGCATCACAAAAAGCATACTTTAAAGACAGTTGAGGTTAACTTTTTAGCCGAAGGCAAGGAGAATTATAGCCTTAATATTGATCTTTTTCAAATCGATGAGCAAAATCACCACATTTCTATAAATAGATTTGAAGATAACAAAGAACTTTGTAGAGTATCGTTTGAATGGCGATAAAAATTAGTTAGTAGCCAGTGGCCAATTACCGTAAACCAATAACTCAAAACCAAAATGTTCAACGAGCAAGATTTAATCCAATTCGAATTGCAGGGAATTAGCGTAAAAGATGCTAATGAGCAGATTGAGTTTTTTCAGAAAGGATTTCCTTTTATGCAGATTACCGAGCCTGCAACAGTTGGGAATGGGATTATTAAGCTCGAATGCGATGAGATTGATGATTTGATTGACCTTTACAAAGAGTTTGATGGTACACGCGTAAAGTTTGTTCCTGCTTCAGGTGCAGCAACCCGAATGTTTAAGCATCTTTTTGAGTTTATGCAGGATTATCCAACAAAAGGGGAGGCGTGTTTAAAGGATAAGGGTTTTAACTCGGCATACAACTTTTTTAATAACATCAAGAAATTTCCTTTTTATAGCAAACTTTACGATGAGCTCTGGAGTACCGGCTATAAAATGGATGAGCTCATGGAGAGGAAGTATTACCCACCAATCCTAGAGGCATTGCTTGCTAAGGATGGTTTAAATTACGGTGATCTTCCCAAAGGATTAATCCTTTTTCATCGATATAAGGATTACGTTAGAACTGCTCTTGAGGAGCAGCTTGTTGAGGGTGCGCAGCATTGTAAGGATGCAGATAAAAATATCTTTGTTTACCTTACTGTTTCAGGCGAGCATAGGGTAGCATTCGAAAAACTTGTAGAACGTGTAAAGGAAGATTTTGAAGAGCAATTTGAGGTGAAGTTAAATATCTATTTCTCCGAGCAAAAGCCTTCTACAGATACCATAGCTGTTGAGATGGATAACACTCCTTTCCGAAATGCTGATGGCACATTGCTTTTCCGTCCAGGTGGACATGGTGCTTTGATTGAGAACTTGAATGAAATAGATGCTGAAATCGTTTTTATTAAGAATATCGATAATGTTGTTCCCGATAGGCTAAAGCCTCACACCGTAAGGTATAAGAAAGCCTTGGCAGGACTTTTAATCAGCTATACTGGAATTATCTTTGATTTTATTGATAAAGTCAACAACAGTACCGATTGCGATAATGAGTTATTACTCGAAATTCTTGATTTTACAAAGAGCGAACTGTGTGTTATTCCTCCAAAAGATTTAAACTTAAAGGATTGTAAGGCACTAAAGGCTTACATATCAAGGATATTAAATAGACCAATTAGGGTTTGTGGAATGGTTAAGAATCAGGGTGAACCCGGTGGTGGTCCATTTTGGGCTGTAAATCCAGATGGAACTACTTCACTTCAAATAGTTGAGAGCTCCCAAATAGATTTAAAGGATCAATCAACAAAAACTATTTTTAATGCATCAACTCACTTTAACCCAGTTGATTTGGTATGCTATGTTAAAGATTACCAAGGCGATAAATTCGATTTGCTCAAATTCCGCGATCCTCAAACAGGATTCATATCTACTAAAAGTAAGGACGGACGTGACTTAAAAGCGCTTGAACTACCCGGCTTGTGGAATGGTGCCATGTCGGATTGGAATACCATTTTTTGTGAGGTACCGCTAATTACTTTTAATCCTGTAAAAACTGTAAACGATTTGCTGCGCGATGAGCATCAGGTAGAGTAATTTGAAAATTTTTAACCACATTAGGCACAGTAGTTCACAATAGGATTTTCCTATGTGCTCTATTGTGTCTATTGTGGTGAATCATTCGATTCTTGAAATATGCTATTTGGGTATTCAACCCCCGTTAGATAGAGTCCTTCTGCAGGAGCTGAAGAGCCTGCCAATGAACGATCCATTGCAGCAATTATCTCTGAAAAACGTTCAACAGTAATCTTATTACGACCAACATCTATCAATGATCCTACAGTAGCTCTAACCATATTTCGTAAAAATCGATCAGCCGATATGGTGAATATGAGAAGATTATCCTTCTCCTCCCAGTTGGCTGCCAATATTGTACATATCGAGGTTTTGTTATCTGAACCAACTTTACTAAAACTAGTAAAATCAGAGTAATCGAATAACAATTTGGATGCTTTTTGCATTGAATCTATATCAAGACTCCCATAGTACATCCAAGCTAACTCTCTCCAGAATGGATCTTTATCCCTACAAATAAAATATTGATATGTTCTCGAAATTGCATCAAAACGGGCATGAGCCTCAGGCTTTACAGCACGTATAACTTTTGCTGATATATCAATGGGTAGGATTTTATTAAGATGGTATATGAAACTTCCGTTATCATTTAGATCTTCTCGAGCGGTATCAAAATGAGCAACAAAGAATTTAGCGTGAACTCCTGTGTCGGTTCGCCCGGCACCAAGGGTTGAAATATCCTCTTTTAGCAATAAGCTTAAAGCCCTATTCAATTCAGCCTGAACGCTATGGGCGTTCTCCTGAATTTGCCAGCCATGGTAATTGGTGCCCCTGTAGGATAATTCTATAAAATAACGGTTCATCAAGGTTAGTAAACTTTGTGCAAAAGTAACTCAAATATTATAATAACCATAAAAGTAAGTAAGCCTCTGTAATATGCATGTTTAAAGTTAATTCAACTTTAGCTTCATGTTAAATCTATTTAACTCTTTTTAACTTGTATCCCCCGTATTAATTGTGAAATTTGCGGTTGTTAAATGTTAATAATAGAAAATTAAACTGATATAATTCTTAAAGCGATGAGTGAAGTTAACGCATTAAACATTAAAGAGTTAAACGAAAGGATTCGTCTTGAAAGCTCATTTGTTGATATTATCAACATGGAGGTTAATAAGGTGATTGTTGGACAAAAACACCTTGTTGAGTCGTTAATGATTGGCTTGCTTGCCGATGGTCATATCCTACTTGAGGGTGTTCCTGGTTTGGCAAAAACCCTTGCTATCAATACGCTTGCTAATACTATTGATGCAAAGTTCAGCCGCATTCAGTTTACCCCCGACTTGTTGCCTGCCGACCTTATTGGTACTTTGGTATATAGCCAAAAGAAAGAGGAGTTTATCGTTAAAAAGGGTCCAATCTTTACCAATTTTGTTCTTGCCGATGAGATAAACCGCTCCCCCGCAAAGGTGCAAAGTGCTTTGTTAGAGGCTATGCAAGAGCGTCAGGTTACTATTGGTGATCAAACTTACCTATTAGAAAAGCCATTCCTTGTTCTTGCAACACAAAACCCCATTGAGCAAGAAGGAACATATCCACTTCCTGAGGCACAAGTTGACCGTTTCATGCTTAAGGTTAAAATTACCTATCCAAAGCAGGAGGAGGAGAAGCTGATTATGCGTCAGAATATTGCAAATACCTTCCCAAAAGCCGAAAAGGTTTTAAAAACTGAAGATATCATCAAAGCTCGTAGCATTGTTCGCGAGGTTTATATGGATGAGAAGATCGAGAAGTACATTCTTGATATCGTATTTGCAACCCGTTTCCCAAAACAGTTTAAACTCGAGAAGTTTGAGAGCATGATTAGCTATGGTGCATCTCCACGTGCAAGTATCAACCTTGCATTGGCTGCTAAAGCTTACGCCTTCATTAAGCGTCGTGGTTATGTTATCCCAGAGGATATTCGTTCGGTTTGTCATGATGTACTTCGTCATCGTATTGGTTTAACCTATGAGGCCGAGGCCGAAAACATCACAACTGAAGATATTATCTCTGAGATTTTAAATACTGTTGAAGTACCTTAAATAAATGTCAACCTTCAATCGGAAAATACTCTGTGTTTTGCTGATGAGCTTTATCGCCTTTTCGGGATTTGCTCAAAACTTTATTGGGCAGCATAAGCAGGAGATCCGAAAGAATGTAAAACAGGCTTACCCTGGTTTTAATTTCGAAAAGGAGGTTGTAAACGGAAAGAAGAGCTTTTTAAAGTATGTAAATACCTTCGAGGAGCAAACAATCCTCTTTATCCTTGATGAAAAAGGGAATTGCACCTCGATGGCTCGAATGTACAACTCTTGGCTTTTATCGCAGGTTAAGAAAGACCTCGATTCCAAGCATAAAAGTACAGGCACACTTACTTGGCTCGAAAGTATTGATGGTAAAAATTACGAAATTGTTTTAAAAAAGGGGAAATGGTTTATAACCGTTATTACCCGTCCAAAAAAATAAATTTTTCGGTCTTATGGAAGCCACTGAGCTGATAAAGAAAGTACGAAAGATTGAGATAAAATCGCGAGGTTTATCGAGGCATATATTTGCAGGTCAATACCATAGCGCTTTTAAGGGCAAAGGTATGGCTTTTAGCGAGGTGCGTGAGTATATGTATGGCGATGATATCCGTAACATCGATTGGAACGTAACAGCACGTTTCAACCACCCATATATAAAGGTTTTTGAGGAAGAACGCGAGCTAACTGTAATGCTTTTAATTGATGTTAGCGGTTCAAGGATGTTTGGAACAACCAATATCTTAAAAAAGAACCTTATTGCCGAAATTTCGGCAGTGCTTGCATTCTCGGCCATTCAGAATAACGATAAGATAGGTGCAATTCTCTTTAGCGATAGAATTGAAAAGTTTATTCCTCCTCAAAAAGGTAAAACGCATATTCTCCGAATTATTCGCGAGCTCATTGAGTTTGAACCTAAAAGTCAAGAAACCAACATTTCTGAGGCTTTAAGATACCTTACAAATGCCATTAAGAAGCGTTGTACCGCTTTTATCCTAAGCGATTTTATTGATGTTGATTCAGAAACCTCTAACCCACGGTTTAAGGATGCTCTTACAATTGCAAATAATAAGCATGATGTGGTTGGAATTCGGGTTTACGACAAGCGCGAGGGCGAAATGCCATCTGTTGGTCTTGTTAAGCTAAAGGATGCTGAAACAAATGCCTACAAATGGGTTGATACCTCAAGTTCAGTAACTCGTAAGGTTTACGCCGATTGGTGGAACCAAGCAAACTCGAACCTGAAAACAGTTTTTAATAAGTGTAAGGTCGATTGGGTATCCATCAGCACCGATGAGGATTATGTAAAACCGCTAATCCTTTTGTTTAAGCATCGAGGATAATAAATGTGAACTATGAAGATTAAATTATTCATATTACTTTTTGTAGCAAATCTTGCTGTTTTAGCACAGGAATCGCCTTATTCTGTTAAAACGAAACTATCCAACGATTTTATTTTGATAGGCGATAGGGTTGAGTTAACCATCTCGGTTCTTGTACCCGAGTCGAGCAAGGTTACTTTTCCTGCTCTCAGCGATTCATTGATGAAAAGTGTTGAAATTGTAAAGAAACCGATTCTTGAAACAGTTAAACTAAAAGATAAAAAGAAGGAGCAGATTCTTAAGCTACTTGTCACCTCATTCGATAGCGGTGCATACCAATTACCCGAATTTAAGATTGCTGTTGAAGATGGAGGAAAAATCGATACCATTCTTTCGAAATCATTACTTTTAACAGTAAATTCAGTACCTCGCGATAAGGATTTAAAGGATATCAAGGATGTAAAACCGCCTATCAAGGAGCCAATAACCATCAAAGAGGTTGCTCCATTCGCTTTTGGAGGTATACTGCTTGCAGCAATAATCTTTTTGATAATTATCTACCTAAAAAGGAGAAGAGAGAATCGTCCATTTGGTTTCTTGCAGAAACCGATTGAGCCACCCCATGTTATTGCCCTAAGGGAACTTGAAAAGATTCAGCAAGAAAAGTTATATAACTCCGAGAACCATAAATATTACTATACTCGATTAATTGATGTGTTAAGGGTTTATATCGAGGGAAGGTATCAAGTAAACGCTATGGAGCAAACAACCGAAGAAATTCTATTTGGCTTAAAGCAAGTTGGATTCCCTGTTGATGAGCAATACCATAAACTACAGGAGACTTTAACCCTTGCCGATTTGGTTAAGTTTGCCAAGTTTACTCCTATGGTATCTGATAACGAGAATAGCTTAAAGGTTGCCATTGATTTTGTTGAATCAACAAAGCTAATTGAGGAGATTAAGTTTGAGGAGGTAAAGGTTGAAGAGACCGAGGAGAAGGAGAATTTATCAGTTGAAAAAGATAAAACGATAAGCTAGCGATGAGCCAATATATATTTGCACACCCAAAATTTTTATACCTGCTATTGCTGATACCAGCAATGGTAGCGTGGTATATCTTTCGCCAAAAGGATTCCAAGGCAAGTTTGCAAATATCTACATTACAGAGTTTTGCAAAATCACCTGTTTCCATTAAGGTTTACCTAAGACATTTACTATTTGCGTTACGTCTGCTTGTAGTTGCTTTTATTATTATTATTTTAGCACGTCCACAGTCAACTAATACATGGAAAAATGTAACTACCGAAGGGATTGATATCATACTAGCAATCGATGTTTCGGGCAGTATGTTAGCTCGCGATTTTACTCCTGATCGTTTAGAGGCTGCAAAGGAAATAGGTATCAAATTTATTAGTGGTCGCCAAACCGATAGGATGGGGCTTGTAATATTCTCTGGCGAGAGTTTTACCCTTTGCCCGTTAACCACAGATCATGCCTCGTTAATAAACATGTTTAAGGATATCAAGATGGGACTTCTCGAGGATGGAACTGCAATTGGCTCGGGGCTTGCAACATCTATTTCAAGATTAAAAGAGAGTACTGCAATAAGTCGTGTTGTAATCCTCCTTACCGATGGCGTAAATAATCGTGGCGAAATTGCTCCTTTAACTGCTGCCGAAATTGCTAAAAGTTATGGAGTAAGGGTTTACCCTGTGGGTATTGGCTCTATAGGAACTGCACCTTATCCTGTTCAAACCCCTTTTGGTGTTCAGTATCAGAATATGGAGGTGAAAATTGATGAAGAAATGCTTCAGCAAGTGGCAGATATGACTGGCGGAAAATACTTTAGAGCAACCAATAACAAGGCGCTAGAACAAGTTTATTCCGAGATTGATAAGCTTGAGCGTTCAAAAATAGAAGTTACAGAGCATAATAAAAGAGAGGAACGATTCAGAATTTTTGGACTGATTGCTCTTGGTTTAATTGCTCTTGAGTTTGCTCTACGTTCAACAATATTTAGAAGCATCCCTTAGGGGTATTTTAACATTTATAAGTTTAAAATTAAAAAATAAACTTAGAGGTTATGTTTAGATTTTCGAATACAGAATATTTATACTTTCTATTTCTAATACCTTTACTTATAGGTTTGTTTTGGTATGTTACAATATTGCAAAAACGAGCAATTAAGCGTTTTGGAAATATTGATACGCTAATTCAGCTCATGCCCGGTTTCTCTACACAAAGGGGTTGGTTAAAGGTTATTATTTTCAGTACAGCCGTAACCCTCATTATTATAGGATTAGCTGGTCCTCAGTTTGGTTCAAAATTAACCGAGGTGAAGCGCAAAGGGATTGAGTTAATCATTGCGCTAGATGTATCAAATAGCATGATGGCTCAGGATATTCAGCCTAGCAGGTTGGAACGAGCTAAGCAGGCTATCTCTCGTTTAGTTGATAAACTTTCTGATGATAGACTTGGATTAATCGTTTTTGCAGGCGATGCCTATGTTCAGCTGCCTGTTACAAACGATTATATATCGGCTAAGATGTTTCTTTCATCCATAAACCCAGGAATTGTTCCAAAGCAAGGAACTGCTATTGGTAGTGCTATAAACCTTGCTGCTAGTTCGTTTAGTCCACAGAGTGAAACGAGTAAGGTAATTGTTGTTATTTCCGATGGAGAGAATCACGAGGACGATGCTGTTGAGGCTGCAAAGCATGCAACCGAGCAAGGGATTTTTGTTTATGCAATTGGTATTGGGTCGCCTCAGGGATCTCCAATTCCTGTATCGCTTGATAACCCAAATTCATTTATGAAAGATAAGGAGGGTAACGTAGTTGTATCTAAACTCGATGAGGAAACCCTTTCGAAAGTAGCGGTTGCTGGTAATGGAAAGTATATCCGTGCAACTAATTCTCAACTGGGTTTACTTCCTCTATTCGATGAGATTAATAAGATGCAGAAAACCGAGATGAAAGAAAAAGTTTACTCAGAATATAACGATCAGTTTCAGTATCTTTTTGCATTTGCTCTATTCCTTTTAGTATTTGAGTTTATAATTCTTGAACGCAAGAATAAATGGTTAACTAAGTTAAATCTATTTGGTGTTAATAGGAGGTAACTATGAGGAGATTAGCACTTATATCGATATTTGTTTTCATTGCAGTTGCACTATTTGCTCAAAGCGAAAAGAAATCAATTCGCAAAGGAAATAAGGAGTTTGAAAAGAGCGATTATACCAACTCCGAGATTTCGTATCGCAAAGCGCTGGAGAAGAACCCTTCGTCATTTAAAGGGAATTTCAATTTAGCCGATGCACTTTATAAGCAGGATAAGCAAGAGGAAACGGTAAAACTACTTGATGGGCTTACCTCAGCTAATGTTGATGATGCTCAAAAATCAGGGGTTTACTACAATATGGGGAACTCTTACTTAAAACAACAAAAGTTGAAAGAGAGCATCGATTCTTATAAGAAAGCGCTGCGTTTAAATCCCAACGATTCAGATGCAAAGTATAACCTGTCTGAAGCAAATCGTATGCTAAAACAGCAGCAGCAGCAAAACGATAAAAATAACAAGGATAATAAAGACAATAAAGATAATAAGGACAACAAAGACAAGGACAAGAAGGATCAGGATAAGAAAGACGATAAGGACAAGGATAAGAATCAAGACCAGAAGGATAAGAATAAACCTCAACCCCAGCAGCAAAAGATATCGCAGGAGGATGCTCGAAGAATGTTAGAGGCGTTGCAGAATAACGAAAAGCAAATTCAGCAAAAGATTAGAGAGCAGCAAGCAAAAGCTGCAAAGGTTAGAGTAGAAAAGAATTGGTAAAGTATATATTCTTTAGGATATGAAAAGGATACTATCATTATTAGGGTTACTATTAGCAATGAATTTTTCATTTGCTCAAGAAGTGGTGCTCGAGGCCTATGCACCAAGCCTTGTTGCAGTTGGAGAGCAGTTCAGGCTAAACTATTCAATAAATAAGCAGCCAACATCACTTACACCACCCGAAATTAAGAATTTTGAAATTCTTGCTGGCCCGAGCTCATCGCACAGCACTAGTGTTCAGGTTATTAACGGGCGTGTTACCCAAAGCGAAACAATTGCATACACATATATTCTAGAAGCAAATAAAGAGGGAAAATTCACCCTTGAACCCGCTGTTGCTATTGTTGATGGTAAAGAGTTGAAATCTAACCCTATCACAATCGAGGTAATTAAGCAGGCTAACGCAAATCAGCAACAGCAAAGCCAGGGAGGTCAACAACAAGAACAGGCTCAAACTCGCGACGATTTACCTAATTCTGAACTATTCGTTGGTGTTGATGTAAGTAGGCGTTCAGTTTATTTAGGTGAGCCAATCTATGCTACTCTAAAAATATATACAAGAGTATCGCTTGCCAATTTTGAGGATTTAAAATTCCCTTCGTTTAATGGTTTTTGGAGTCAGGAGATTGAGACAGCACCAAATATTGAGTTTCAGCGCGAGAATATAAATGGTAAGATTTACAATGTAGGGATTATTAAAAGATACCTCCTTTTCCCCCAAAAGAATAAAACGATAGAGATTGACCCTTTTGAACTCGTTGTGCTTTATCAGCAAAGAGTTAATAGATCTCAATCAATATTCGATGAATTCTTTGGTTCGGTTGAAACGTTTCGTAAAAAGTTGGTAAGTAAGCCAATTTCTATTAATGTTATGGACTTACCTGCTAATGCTCCCGAATCATTTAAGGGAGGTGTTGGTAACTTTAAGTTAGAACCATCGCTTGATAAAAAAGTTGTAAAAACCAACGAGGCAATTACGCTTAAGCTAAAAGTAACGGGTAGTGGTAATATCAAACTTATTGAATCGCCCAAAATTGAATTCCCCGAAGGTTTTGAGGTGTTCGATCCTAAAACTAGCGATAATATTAGTACATCTGCCAATGGAGCATCGGGTTCGAAGCTTTTCGAATATGTTGCAATTCCTCGAACACCGGGAAATTTTTCAATTCCACCAATTGAAATGACCTATTTTGATCCTGCCAAAGCGCAATACGTAACGCTTAAATCTGATGAGTATAGCATAAAGGTTACATCGGATGGTAACGATTCTGGCGCATCTCAAGTATATGGTTATAGCAAAGAGGATATCAAATTTATTGGAAAGGATATTCGCTTTATTAAAACGTCAAAATTAAATGCTAAGCCTTACGCATCGTTCTTTATTGGTTCAGTATTGTTCTACATAATCATTATTATACTTCTAACTGGGTTTGCAGCGGCTGTTTACTATATGAGTAAGCACCAAAAGGAGCTCTCGGATATCATGTTGGTTAAGAATAAAAAAGCTAATAAGATTGCTCGCAAGCGACTCCAAATTGCCGAATCGCATTTAAAAACCAGTAATCGTGATCTTTTCTTTGAGGAGATTCACAAAGCGATGTGGGGTTATTTATCCGATAAGTTGAGCATACCCGTTTCGCTTTTAACTAGCGATAATGCTCGAATTGAGATGAGCAACAGGAGTATTGCCGATAGCGATGTTGAAGAGTTTATGCAAATTATCTCTGTTTGTGAATTTGCTCGTTTTGCACCAGCAACAGATAATTCAGAAATGAGCTTGCTATTCAACAGAGCGCACGAGCTGATTATGAAGTTTGAGAGTATTATTAAGAAGTGAGAGTTTTAATTTATATTATTAAAATTATCAAACTATGTTCCGATTTGTTATAAATGCCATTTTTGCTGGAGTGTTAGCAACTGGTAGTCTACATGCTGCTAATGTCGATCAGCAAATGGCTGAGGCAAATAAGCAGTATTCCGATGGCAAATTCGACGATGCTGTAAAGTCATACGAGTCGATTGTTAAGCAGGGCTATCGATCCGATATCCTTTATTATAACCTTGGTAATGCTTACTATAAAACAAAGAATATCCCAGCCGCAATTCTTAATTTTGAGCGTGCATTGCTCTTAAATCCTGGCGACGAGAATATTCAGTTTAACCTAGATTTAGCTCGTACTTTCACTGTTGATAGGATTGAACCACTACCTGAGTTTTTTTTAATAGCATTCTTTAAAAAGTTCCGGATGCTGATGTCAACCAACGGATGGGCTTATGTAGGCTTATTCTTTTTAATTGTAACTCTAGTACTTGTTTATTTTTTCTGGTTTTCGCATAATCCTAGACTAAAACGCATAACCTTTTCTGCAGGAATTTTTGCAATAGTGATGATGCTTACCTCTTTTACCTTTAGCTTTCAGCAAAAGAGTAACATCGAAAAGCATGGTTATGGGATTCTAACACCTTCGGTCGTTGCCGTTAAAAGTTCACCTAGCGATTCGGGAAAGGATCTTTTTGTTCTTCATGCAGGTACTAAGGTGAAAATAATCGATTCTGTAGGCGATTGGTATGAAATTCGCATTGCCGATGGCAATATAGGATGGATTCTTAAAGAAACGATGGAGAAAATTTGATTCTTGTATTATAATAGAATACACAATTGTGGTTACTATTCTGAAGTTAATGAAACAGGTCTCTGTGATCTCAGTGTCTCCGTGGTGAATAGTTACTAATTTCATATTGATAAACAAATCATCTTCAAATCTGTTAGTTATTTATAAACTTAAACTAATAGATTATGAAGATTTTTTCGTTAATAACAGCAGGCTTGTTTGTTGCAAGTCTTGTTTCAGCCCAAAGCAAATCATTTCACGATTTTACCGTTAAAACAATTGATGGCGAAAGCTATTCGTTATCGCAGCTAAAAGGTAAAAAGGTGATGGTTGTAAATACTGCATCAAAATGCGGATTAACACCACAATACGAGACTTTAGAATCAGTATACAAACAATACAAGGATAAGAATCTTGTAATTATTGGATTTCCTGCCAATAACTTTATGAGTCAGGAGCCAGGAACAAATAGCGAAATCAAAAATTTCTGCTCCGAAAAGTATAGCATTACCTTCCCAATGATGCAAAAAATCTCAGTAAAGGGTGATGATATGGCTCCTCTTTATAAATGGCTTACCTCTAAGACCGAAAATGGGGTAATGGATAGCGAGGTGAAATGGAACTTTCAGAAATATTTGATTGATGAGAACGGTAAATTGGTAGATGTAATTTCTCCAAAAGAAAAACCAGATTCCGAAAAGGTTATTAAATGGATTAAAGGAGAGTAAACTAAGCAATATGTAAATCGAAGCCCTAGTGTAATAATCTAGGGCTTTTTTATTGGTAGGTATTTTGGTAATCAGACAAACTAGTTTTTTATCTTTACATAAAATATTAAACTGATGAATACTGTATTACTCACTGGAGGCACAGGTTATATAGGCTCTCATACTGCGGTTGAACTTATAAATGCTGGATATAAAGTAGTTATTGTCGATAATCTATCTAACTCATCCGCTGATTCTATTGATGGGATTGAGCGAATCACAGGTGTTCGTCCCGATTTTGTTAAAGCTGATTGTTCGAACTTTAATGAAATGGTGGAGTTGTTTCGTAAGTATAACGGATTCAAATCAATAATCCATTTTGCAGCGCTAAAAGCGGTTGGAGAGTCGGTTGAGAAGCCGCTCGAATACTATAGCAATAACCTAGCTTCGCTGATTAACCTTTTGCAGTTGATGAAAAAAAAAGGAGGAGGAAGTATTGTTTTCTCAAGTTCGTGTACTGTTTATGGTCAACCCGATGTTTTGCCTGTTACTGAGAAATCTCCTTATAAACCTGCAACCTCTCCATATGGTAATACAAAGAAAATAGCCGAAGATATTTTACGCGAAACTATCAATGTAAATGGTTCATTAAAAGGGATTGCACTTAGATATTTTAATCCAATAGGTGCTCACCCATCTGCTGAAATTGGAGAGTTACCACTAGGTAAACCCGATAATCTTATCCCATTTATCACTCAAACCGCAATTGGAATAAGAGAAAAACTTCAAATATTTGGTAGCGATTACGATTCTGCTGATGGAACAGCAATCCGTGATTATTTTCATGTGGTTGATTTGGCTAAAGCGCACGTTTTAGCATTAAAACGATTAGAAGAGAATAGGAATAACGCCGGATTTGAAGTGTTTAATGTAGGTGCGGGGAAAGGGGTAACAGTTCTTGAAATTGTAAAAGCATTTGAAAAGGTTAGCGGTGTTGAGCTAAACTACGAAATTGTTGGGCGTAGGGCAGGGGATATCGAAAAGGTTTGGGCAGATACCTCTTTAGCAAATGCTGAGTTAGGGTGGAAAGCTGAAAGTACCTTGGAGGAGGCGTTACTGACTGCATGGAACTGGGAGAAAAAGTATAGAGCGGTGAGAAGTGAGAAGTGAGAAGTGAGAAGTGAGAAGAAAACCCTTATAAACAGGGCATACAATAAAAACAAAAAATCCCAGAAAACTTCTGGGATTTTTTTTGTCAATATAATTTAGTTAAGCTAAGAAACTTAAAAGAATACCTGCAGCAACAGCACTACCAATAACACCAGCTACGTTAGGTCCCATTGCGTGCATTAGCAAATGGTTATTTTTGTCATACTCTAGACCTACTACCTGAGAAACACGGGCGCTATCAGGCACTGCTGAAACACCAGCATTTCCGATTAGTGGGTTTATTTTATTTCCTTCTTTTAGGAAAAGATTAAAAATCTTAACAAACATAACGCCACCAAATGTTGCAATAACAAACGATGCAGCACCTAAACCGAAAATCATTACGCTTTGAGGTGTTAAAAATGTAGTTGCTTGGGTTGATGCACCAACTGTTACGCCAATTAGTATGGTTACAATATCAATTAAAGGTCCTTTTGCTGTATCGGCCAAACGTTTAGTAACGGTACTCTCTTTCAGTAAATTTCCAAAGAATAGCATACCCAATAATGGCATACCCGATGGAACAATAAATGTGGTAAGCAGGAGTCCAACTATTGGGAAAAGAATCTTCTCTAATTTCGAAACCTGACGTGGGGGTTTCATCCTTATCAATCGCTCTTTCTTAGTTGTTAAGAGTTTCATGATAGGAGGCTGAATTACAGGAACCAGAGCCATGTACGAATATGCTGCAATGGCAATTGCACCCATTAGACCAGGAGCTAATTTTGACGATAGGAATATAGCGGTTGGGCCATCGGCACCACCAATGATTCCGATTGCACCAGCCTCTTCGGGGCTAAAGCCTAACCAAAGCGAGGTCATATATGCTCCGAAAATACCTAGTTGAGCTGCCGCACCAATAAGCAATAATTTAGGATTGGATATTAATGCGCTAAAATCGGTCATTGCTCCAATACCCAGAAATATTAATGGTGGATAAATACCTTGTGTAACTCCAAAGTAGAGGTAGCTCATTACGCTGCCTTGCTCATATATTCCCACCTGTAAACCAGGGAAAAATGGTACGTTACCAATAATAATTCCAAACCCAATTGGTACTAAAAGGAGAGGTTCATATTCTTTTGCAATTGCAAGGTAGATGAACAATAAACCTACGCAAATCATTATAACATGCCCTAACGTAAAGTTAGCAAAGGATGTATAGGTAATAAATTGCTGTAAGTTCTCCTGTAAAAATGTTAAGAAACTTGTAGTTTTTTCCATCGCTATGCACCTATAATTACTAGAACATCACCTTCGAGAACGCTATCACCTTTATGAACCTTGACATCTGTAACAACTCCCTCTTTATCTGAATCGATATTGTTCTCCATTTTCATCGCTTCAAGTACAAGTAACTTTTGGCCTACTTTAACATGATCGCCAGGTTTTACATGCATCTCAAGGATTACCCCTGGTAGTGGAGATTTTATTGAGCCAGCAGTTGCTGTACCCGGACTCTTTGTTTTTGCTACCGATGGGTGTGTATCAGTTGATGGAATTGAAGAAGGGCGAACCAATTTTGGAGTTTTGGTTTGCTTTAACTCCTTATCGATTTCAACTTTGTATGGGGTTCCGTTAACCTCCACTTCGGCAATATTACCTTCAATATTGGTGATGCTAACATTGTAGTCGTTGCCGCTTATTTTGAATTTAAACTCTTTCATGGCTTACTTTGGATTTACTTTGTTTGCTTTTGTGGTACATTTCTCAACCCATATATTTTTGAACTCCAGGGTGAGTAAGTTTTACTTGCACGGGTAATGGTAAGTATTGCAGACTCAGCATCGTGCTGTTCGTTTTGGTAAAGGTAAATAGCTGCTGAAATAGCTGCAAATACCTCTCCCGAAACCTCCTCATGGACGGGTACTGGTTTTCCTTCAAGAACGGCTTGTGCTTGAATTTTCTCTTTCTGCTTACGAACATTGAACTTCCCAATTTGCTTAAAAATTAAATAAAGAAGTATCAATGCAAGGAATACAACCGACATTGCAACAACAGCCATTCCAATTCCAATAGGATCAGACTTTGCAAACTTTTGACCAGCAGATACCTCTTCAACGGTCATGTTTGTAGCTTTTGGTGTTGTTTTTTCTATGAACTGCCATTGCCCGCCTCCATCAATACTTCTTGCAAACGAGATATCATCTTTGCATGATGGGATTGAAACGCTATCGATAAGCGTTTTTCCATCTCCGCTGAATAGAGCAACTATTTTTGAAGTAGAATCTAGTTCAAAATTCAGGTGGAATGTACCGTGAGTTGTTTTATTATCGGCCCAAAAAATTAAATAAAACCTTGAAGGAATCAATGTATTTGGGTCGTTACGAGGAATCTTATACTTGGTAGGATTGCTCATGTCATCGGTTAGATAACAACCTCCAATGTTTACGGAATTGTATGCGGAGTTGAATATTTCAATCCAAGCACCCCTATTACCATAGCTATCAACGTAGTTCGAGTTGTTTAAAATTAAGACTTCATTAATTCTAAGGTCTGAAGTGCTCTGAGCGTAAACAAGAAACCCCGTAATGATAAAACTGAGTGTAATTACTAATCGCTTCGCTATTATTCTCATATTTCGCAATGGTTATAATGGAAGGTTTGAGTGCTTTTTAGGAGGATTTACATCCTTCTTTGTTGCAAGTGCTTGTAATGCTCTAATCACGCGGAAACGCGTATTGCGTGGTTCTATTACATCATCGATATAACCAAATTTAGCAGCAACGTATGGGTTTGCAAATTTCTCCTTGTACTCTTGCTCTTTTCTGAGTAGAAGTTCAACTTTTGCTTTTTCATCCTCAATGTTATCAAGTTCGCGGCTAAGAAGAACCTCAATTGCACCTTTAGGACCCATTACAGCAATCTCTGCACTTGGCCAAGCGTAGTTGATGTCACCACGAAGGTGTTTAGAGCTCATCACATCGTATGCTCCACCATAAGCTTTACGAAGAATAACGGTGATTTTTGGCACTGTTGCTTCGCCATAGGCGTAAAGAAGTTTTGCCCCATGGATAATGATACCGTTGTACTCTTGACCTGTACCGGGTAAGAAACCGGGAACATCAACTAAAGTAACAATAGGGATATTGAAAGCATCGCAGAAGCGCACAAAACGTGCTGCTTTACGCGAAGCATTGATATCAAGTACACCAGCCATGTATTTTGGTTGGTTGGCTACAATACCAACTGATTGACCGTTAAAACGGGCAAATCCAATAAAGATATTTGGTGCATAATCGCGCTGAACCTCTAAATATTCCCCATTATCAGCGATTGCTGCAACAACCTCTTTCATGTCGTAGGGTTTGTTGGCATTATCGGGAATTATTTCGTTCAATGAATCATCAAGCCTGTCAATTGGGTCGGTACATGGAACAAGCGGTGGTTCTTCTAAATTATTTTGAGGTAAGTAGCTTAACAGCTTGCGAAGCATCATGATACCTTCCTCTTCGCTCTCAGAAACAAAGTGAGCAACACCCGATTTGGTAGCGTGAATTGATGCACCACCAAGCTCTTCTGAGGTTACAGTTTCGCCAGTTACCGTTTTTACAACTTTAGGCCCAGTTACAAACATGTAGCTGGTTTCCTTATTCATCATAATAAAATCGGTTAGAGCAGGAGAGTAAACTGCACCACCAGCACAAGGACCAAAAATTGCAGATAGCTGAGGAATAACACCTGATGCAAGGATATTGCGCTCAAAAATTTCAGCATAACCCCCCAAACTTTTAACACCCTCTTGAATACGTGCTCCACCTGAATCGTTGATACCAATTACTGGTGCACCAACTTTCATGGCCATATCCATCACCTTACATATTTTTGCAGCAAACATCTCTGATAGTGAACCGCCAAAAACTGTAAAATCTTGAGAGAAAACGTATACCAAACGTCCATCAATTGTACCGTAACCGGTTACAACACCATCCGAAAGGTATGATTCCTTCTCTAGCCCGAAATCAATACAGCGGTGCGAAACAAACATATCGAACTCTTCGAAGCTTCCCTCGTCGAGTAGCATGTTTAGTCGTTCACGTGCTGTAAATTTCCCCTTTTTATGCTGGGCTTCAATTCTCTTCTCACCACCACCGAGTTTTGCTTTCTCGCGAAGGGCAATTAATTCCTGAATTTTCTTTTCCTGACTTGTGCTCATTTTGTGTGTTATTTCGTAGTATTATTTGTTCTTATCTTCACAAAGTTCGGTTAATACACCAAAGGTTGATTTTGGATGAAGGAATGCGATATCTAAGCCTTCGGCACCTTTACGAGGAGTTTTATCGATAAGTGTAACACCATTTTGCTCAACCTCTTGTAAAGCACCTTCAAGGTTCTTAACAGCAAATGCTAGGTGGTGGATGCCTTCCCCTTTTTTCTCAATAAATTTACCGATAGGTCCTTCGGGATCGGTTGATTCAAGTAGTTCAATTTTGGTTTGTCCAACCATGAAGAAAGCAGTTTTAACTTTCTGCTCTTTAACCTCTTCAACGTTGTAACATTTTAGACCAAAGGCCTTTTCGTAGTATGCGATTGACTCGTTAAGGTTTTTAACGGCAATTCCAATGTGTTCAATATGTGATAATTGCATATTATTGATTTTAAGATTAAATTTTCACAAAAGTAAACCCTTGTATTTGATTATGTGTATGAGATTTGTCTTGATTTTTATTGTTCTTCAACAATGATGTAAAACATAAAAATCTGTTATTCGAATAACAGAGATAATGCAATTTAAGGCGAATTTAAACCCAAATCCAAAAAAGGTGTAAATAAAAAAGCTAGTTAAATACTTGATTTAACTGGTTCCTATGATCTTTGATTAAGGTTGATTGCTTAATGAGTTGGGATGCTTTTTTGCATCTGTTCTTATTTCTTATTGGGCTTTCTTCTCATTTTATAAATAAGCTCGCATCTTTTTTGGCTCATAATGGTTATATTTAATGGCTGCCCTTATTTTTTTTGTTAAATTCGGAGAGATAATCGTTAGTAGGAATTGTTTAGTTGAGCAATGAATAAACCTTTAAAAGAAAGAATACTAAGTCGTTTAAAGCCAATACCTCTAATCGTTAGCGTCTTTTCATTATTGGCTGTTCTCTACGATTTTGGGTACGATCACAAACCCTATGAGTATGTGGTGTTGCGATTTGTGTATTTATTTGCTTTAAGTATTGGGGCTATTTCAATTATTGTCAGGTATTCGTTTCAAATAACTCCTCTTCGTTTAAGGGTAAAACTATTTGATCTGTTTTTCCTTGTAATTCTTCTTCTATTGATTTCATTGAACTTAAAGTTTATTGATGGTTCATCAGGTGTAATGGATATCCTTAAACTCAGAACTTGGGTTCATATCTCACTTGTCACCATTTTAATAAGGGAGTTTTCTTCAATTCGTGTTTACTTAAAGCGAACTGTAATAAACCCTGCTCAGCTATTTATCGTCAGTTTTATGCTGATAATTATTGTTGGTGGGTTTTTGCTAATGCTTCCAAAAGCAACAACTTCAAACATCTCTTTTATTGATGCCATGTTTACTTCCACAAGTGCTGTTTGTGTTACGGGACTTGTGGTTGTCGATACAAGCAGCTATTTTACTCAGTTTGGACAGTTTATAATTCTTATACTAATTCAGATCGGTGGCCTTGGAATAATGACCTTTGCAAGCTATTTCAGCTATTTTTTTAAGGGGAGTTCTACTTACGAAACACAACTTTTGCTAAGTGATATAACCAATAACGAGAAAATAGGGGAAGTGTTTAATACACTGAAAAAGATAATTCTAGTAACATTTATCTTTGAAGCAGTAGGAGCACTACTAATATTTCAGTTTTTAGATAATGATATTATTTCATCTTTTACCGATCGGTCATTCTTTGCAGTTTTCCATTCTGTTTCAGGGTTTTGTAATGCAGGATTTTCCACATTGCAAAATGGTTTATTCGAGCCGATTTACCAATTCAACTATCCAATTCAACTGATAATTGCATTTCTTATAATACTTGGAGGCATGGGATTTCCAATTGTTTTTAATCTATTATTGTACCTACGAAAACACATTGCAAATATTCTATTACACATATCAGGGAAAAGAAAACGAATCCAACTGCCTTGGATAATCAACATCAATACGCGTGTTGTATTACTTACATCATTAATTCTAACCCTTTTTGGTGCTATCGTATTTTTTATTTTTGAGTATAATAACACATTATCGGGTTACACTTTTTGGGGAAAAGTAATTACTTCGTTTTTTGGTTCGGTAACTACAAGAACAGCTGGTTTTAACACTGTAGATACTTCATTACTTAGCTATCCTACCACACTGGCAATACTTTTTCTTATGTGGGTTGGTGCTTCACCAGCATCAACTGGCGGTGGTATTAAAACCAGTACATTGGCACTTGCCATGCTAAATCTTATCAGCTTAGTGAAAGGGAAAACACGAATTGAGGTCTTTAAGCGTGAAATAGCACAAACATCAGTTAATAGAGCTTTTGCTATAATTGTTCTTTCAATCGTTGTAATATGTATTGCTATCTTTAGTATTTCTATATTCGACAGGGAAAAGGGAATGCTCAATATAACCTTTGAGTGTGTTTCTGCTTTTGGAACGGTAGGCTTAAGTAGAGGAATAACAGCTGATTTAAGCACTTCAAGTAAGGTTGTATTGATATTTACGATGTTTATTGGAAGAGTAAGTATGCTAACTGTGATGATAGCCATATTTAAAAGGGTAAACTACAGTAATTATCACTATCCTTCAGAAAATATATTAATTAACTAAATTCCACATTTATGAAATATATTATCATCGGACTCGGTAACTTCGGAGCATCTATAGCAGAAAAACTGACTCTTTTAGGGAATGAGGTAATTGGAGTTGATAATAACATGCAAAAAGTAGATGCTATTAAAGATAAAATAACTCATTCTATTTGTTTAAACAGCATCGACTCTAAAGCTGTAATGAGCTTACCTTTAAAGAATACCGATGTTGTAATGGTTTGTATTGGTGAGGATGAGGGTGCTAACATTTTGGTAAGCGCGCTGATGAAGAAAATGCAGGTTAAACGGTTGATAAGCCGTTCCGTTTCGCCACTTCACGAAACCGTGCTCGAAGCCATGGGGATTGATGAAATTGTAAATCCTGAGAAAGAATCTGCAGAACGATGGGTAAAAAAGTTAACATCAAAAGGGTTAATCGATTCATTTGAATTAACCAAAAGATATAGCATTGTTGAAGTTGTTGTACCCGAACAATTTATTGGTAAAACAGTTGAACAAATAGGATTTCGTAGAAATTTCAACGTTATTATTCTTACAACTATTAAATATACTACTGAAAAGAATTTAATTGGTGTTCCAAGAAGTGTCCCAAGGGTTCAGGAAGTAGCACACGGAAGTACTATCCTTAGCGAAGGAGACGTTATGGTTTTGTATGGTAACAACGAGGATATCCATCGGTTACTGAAAGAATAATAAGTTATTATAAAAATTTCATAAGATTATGTCAACAGCAATCATTATTACCATCTGTTTTCTTCTGTTACTTGCTTATGTGTTTGACATTAGCTCTGCACTTACTAAAATTCCATCAGTAATTCTTTTGCTGCTTTTAGGCTGGGCGGTAAGGCAAGGGGCTGATTTATTTCAAATTCATGTCCCAAACCTTAGTCCACTTTTACCAATATTTGGAACTGTTGGACTTATACTTATTGTACTTGAGGGTGCTTTGGAACTTGAATTAAATAAATCGAAAGTACATATAATCAAAAAGTCATTTCTAGTTGCCCTAATTCCAATGATTATCCTAGCATTTCTAATGGCGTTTGCCTTTCAGTACTTTGGGAATGTATCATTTAAAATGGGTTTGGTCAATGCAATTCCCTTCTGTGTAATAAGCAGTGCTATTGCAATTCCTAGTGTTAAAAATCTTGCCACATCCGATAAGGAGTTTACAGTATATGAAAGTAGTTTATCCGATATATTGGGTGTGCTCTTTTTCAATTTCATTGCATTAAACAGTATAATAAATGGAGAATCAATAGGGCTTTTTATTTTGCAGATTCTCATAATAACTATTGTTTCGTTTGTTTCAGTAATAGGACTTTCATTCCTGTTGAGTCGAATTAAGCATCATATAACATACACTCCAATTATTCTGCTGGTTATTCTCATCTATTCCATTTCAAAGATTTATCATCTACCTGGCCTAATTTTTATTCTAATATTTGGGTTATTCTTAGGAAATCTCGATGAGTTGAAGCGTTTTAAGTGGATCAATAGATTGAATCCTGATAAACTTGAAATAGAGGTGGCAAAATTCAAGGGGATTACCGTTGAGGCCACGTTTCTTATTCGGGCTTTATTTTTTATTCTTTTTGGTTTCTTAATGAAGGCAAAAGAGATTCTTAATATTGAAACCATTCCTTGGGCAGTGGCTATTGTTGCAACCATAACAATCGTTCGATGGATTACCCTTAAAATCTCTAACCTTTCAACATCTCCTCTTTTGTTTATTGCACCTCGTGGACTTATTACGATATTACTTTTCTTGGCAATACTACCTGAGCAATCGATTCCTATTGTTAATAATTCGCTTATTATACAAACAATTATTTTATCTGTTTTGGTAATGATGCTTGGTTTGATGATGAGCAAAAAAAATAGAGACGTTTAGAATCACTCCGCTGATTTGTTTTACCTTTAAATGATTTGCTTTCGATATGGTAATTAATGATGGTAATTGAAATTAATATCGAATTTCTGTTATGAACAACCTCAACTATGGTGTTATTGGCAATTGCCGAAGTGCTGCTTTAGTATCTGATAAAGGGAGTATTGATTGGTGCTGCCTGCCTGATTTTGATTCTGCATCAGTATTTGCCAAATTACTTGATAAAGAAAAAGGTGGGCATTTTAGCTTCATTGTTGATGAAAGCTACACTATTAAGCAAAAGTACCTCATAAAGACAAATGTTTTATGCACCGAATATAGTTCCCCTCAAGGTATCTTTGAGGTAATCGATTTTATGCCTAGGTACAAAACCAGTGAAAAGGACTATTTTGCCCCAGCTGAAATTTATCGTTACATAAAATATATTTCAGGCTTACCAAGATTTAAAATTCATTATCAACCTATACTAAATTATGCAAGGGAGGAGGTTTCTCATGTCATTGAAGATAATCACATTCGAACCTATTCAAGAGTAGTTCCAACTGATTGCATTTTTCTTTACTCTGATTTAAACCTAAACGATGTTTTAGAAGGAAAAGAAATTGAGCTTACACATCACCAGTTTTTGTTATTGTCATACAATCAGAAATTAATCGATATCAACATTGACCGAGTTTACCTCGAATTCCAACGAACAAAAGTTTACTGGTTAAACTGGTCGAATCGTTCGAAGAATTACATTAGTTATTCGGAGGAGATTCTAAGAAGCCTATTGGTGCTAAAAATTATGTCATACCAGTCGAGTGGGGCAATGCTGGCAGCCATAACAACCAGTATCCCTGAGACTATTGGTGAAGTGCGTAATTGGGATTACCGTTTTTGTTGGCTACGCGATGCATCAATGTCAATAGAAACCCTGCTTAAAATGGGACACGACAGTGCTGCACGGCGTTTCATAAATTACATCAAGAATATCATTATTACTAAGCACGATTCTTTCCAGATAATGTATGGTATTAGAGGGGAAAGGGATCTTCAGGAGTATGAATTACCCCATTTATCGGGTTATGAAAACTCAAAACCAGTTAGAGTTGGCAATGCTGCATATACTCAAAAGCAGAATGACGTATTCGGGTACTTGCTAAATGTAATCTACCAGTATTACAAGTTTTTTCCAGGCACATTGGATGAAATTGAGGATATGTGGGAGATTGTTCGAAATATTTCAAGAACAGTATCTACTCGTTGGGAGAAACCCGATAAAGGGATTTGGGAAATACGCAACGAAGAGAAACATTTTGTATCATCTAAAGTAATGAGTTGGGTTGCAATGGATAGAGCATCAAAAATTGCCTGTCTGCTTAATAAAACATACTACGCCCAAACTTGGAGCGAAATTGCTGATGATATCAAAGATGAGGTATTAGCGAAAGGCTGGAAAGAGGATTTGCAGTCATTTAGTCAAACCTATTGCAATTCAGAACTCGATGCTTCCTTACTGATTATGGCTGAGTATGGTTTTATCTCCCCTGATGATGTTAAGTACCAAAAAACTGTTTTGGCTGTTAAAAAAGCCCTTTACCACGAGGGCTTGATGTATAGGTATGTAAACGATGATGATTTTGGCAAGCCAACCTCATCGTTTACAATTTGTACATTTTGGCTAATTCAGTCGCTTTTTAGAATTGGCATGAAAGAAGAAGCAAAACAGATTTTTGATAATCTTTTAACCTGTGGAAACCATCTTGGTTTATTTAGCGAAGATATTGATTTTGAAACCAAAAGTCTTTTGGGTAATTTTCCACAAGCCTATTCACACCTAGCGTTAATCAATACAGCAACCCTGTTTTCGGAGGAGAAATTTGTATCAAAGTTTATAAAGCCATAGCTTTTGGCTATAAGGATTCCATTGCATGCCAACGCATTGCGTCAGTATTAGTATTTGCGATTTTCGTAAGCATAGCTATCAATACGTTTTTATCCTTGAAAATTTAATCAATTACAACTCCTATTGTTCCAAATAAACTCGTGGAATTTGTTTGTTGATTTCCCATAAATTTATATAATTACGACCGCTAAGATTAATGCTATGATAAATATTCTATTTCTTTTTGGGGGAATCGTTCTAATCCTTTTCAGCGCCAACTGGTTGGTCGATGGCGCATCAGCTCTTGCAAAAAGGTTTGGTATTTCCGATATGGTTGTGGGATTAACCATTGTGGGATTTGGTACATCGGCACCCGAGTTAACTGTAAACATTTTTTCTGCACTCAAGGGCACAACAGATATTGCAATTGGAAACGTTCTCGGAAGCAATATCAGCAATATTCTACTCATACTCGGCGTTTCGGCCATAATTTTCCCAATATCAATACAGGCTAATACCAAGTGGAAGGAAATTCCATTCAGCCTTCTTGCCATAGTTGTTCTAGGCATTATGGCGAATAGTCTTTTTATTGAAGGTACTCCAACCGGTAATCTTATCACAAGAGGCGATGGGTTGATTTTGCTCTGTTTTATGATCATTTTTTTAGTCTATACATTTGGAATTGCACGACATAGCGTTAATGCCATCGCACAAACCTCTGACGTAAAGTCTATTGGAGTCAAAAAAGCATCCATTCTAGTCCTGATTGGGCTTATAGGGCTGTTTTTTGGAGGGAAGTATTTAGTGGCTGGAGCAGTTGAGTTTGCAAAAATATTAGGCATGAGCGAGAAGGTCATCGGCTTAACCATCATTGCCATCGGCACATCACTTCCCGAATTGGCAACATCAGTGGTCGCTGCATTGAAAAAGAAATCGGACATTGCTATTGGAAATATTATTGGTTCAAATATTTTCAATGTCTTCTTTATACTAGGTACAACGGCAATTATTCAACCCATACGCATTGACACTCCAATAAACTTTGATATTGGGATAGCCTTGTTATCAAGTATTTTGCTGTTTATTTCTACAATAACCTTTAAAAAGAAACGCATTGACCGCATTGAGGGGATAATATTTATCTCGATATATGTTTGTTACATAACCTATTCAATTGTTATCTGAGAGGTAGTTGTAATACATTTTTAGATTATTCGTGCGAGAGCTGCACCATCATTTTACGATATTCGCTGTATAGTTTCGACTTTGAGATTATCCCAGCGAACTTTCCATCCTGTAAGTATATGTAACTATTAATAAAAATATCACACGCAAACCAGCAGGATCTTAGGACGTTAGATAATCTTAGATTGCTAAGTAGTTATATATAATGGAGGCATTAGAAGAATAAAACGTCAAGTACAATTGCACCTGTAGAAATTTTCAGTCATTAATGTTTAATAACTTCGATTTATTCTTTTTGAATCCTTATTTGAGCAAACATTTTAGGGTAATTAGCATTAATAAAATCAATAAGTTTTTCTCTAATGTCAGCCCTTAAATCCCAATTCTTCGATGCATCGGCACTACTAAGTAGTATTCTAATTTCTTTATATTGTTCTGTTGTTTTTGTAACCTGCACATTCCATAATCTGCCATCCCAGTCTGAAAATTCTTTTAGCATGTCGGGTAGTACTTTTCGAATACTATCAACAGGAAAACCATAATCAACGTAAAGAAAAATTGAGCCTGTAATATCGGCACCAGTGCGAGTCCAATTTTGGAATGGCTTTTCGAGAAACCAAGTTACAGGTAGAACCAAACGCCTTTCGTCCCATATCTTTACAACCACAAAGGTTAAGGTTATCTCTTCAATCCTGCCCCATTCTCCCTCTACTATAACAACATCATCAAGCCGGATGGGTTGAGTAATGGCCAGTTGGATTCCAGCAAGAATCATTCCGATACTTTTTTGGGCAGCAAACCCAACGATAATTCCAATAATACCTGCTGAGGTTAGTAAACTAAGCCCAATGGTTCTGGCTTGTTCAAATGTTAGTAAACCAAAAGCAATAGAAATAATTACTATTATTGAATTGATAATTCCTTTAAAGACTTTAATCTGAGTAAGTCTCCTACGTGCACTCAGGTTATCCTTGGCATCAATGTCAAGTTTACTCTGTAAATAGTATGAACTGGCCTGAACAAGTTTAATTAAAATCCAAGCAATCGATAATATCAATAACAAATTACTAATGTGAGATATATATCCTGAAAAAGAGAAACCTCCTAAGGATACAACTGAGAAAACCTTGAATAATAGCCAGAATATAAGCCAAAGTACAGGAACTCGAAACAGGTCTAAAATAAAATCATCTAGTTTGCTGGGCGTCTTTTTTATAAAGCGTTTAAACCTTTTCAAAATATAAACAAATAGAATAAAAAGCACTAGAAAAATAAGTCCAAAAAGAACCAATGACCCAAGAATATTGGAAATGTCGGAATAGTTTGTGATTGCATTCATATTTTCAGTTCTTAACAATCTTTTCTAAATTGCTTATAAAGCAGCAAAGAGGTTTTTTTGCAATGTTAATACAAATTGCTTCGCATTGATAATTAATAGGTAATCTGTGCCATAAGTCGATGGATTGATGACACGATGCTCCCAATAAGATGCATTACCTTTGTGGCATAATTCAACTCTACAATTCATTCAATACCTTATTTTTATTGATAATTCACATTTAATAAAGTTTACGATATGAAAAGTATAAATTCAAGCATGTTGTTTTTGCTTACGATAACATCAGCAATTCTTATAAGTAGCAATATTAAGGCTCAAGATTTGAAATCTGCCACATTCCTTACGAGATCCGAACAATACGATAAAGCGCAGGCAATGTTTGAACAGCTAATTCAAAAAGAGCCCAAAAACAGTAAGAATTATTTCTTCTATGGAGAAAATTATCTTTTAGATTATTTCGCCGATACAATATCGAATTCTTTAACCGTTGCTTCAAAAGCAGCAAAAGAATTATATGAGAAAGGAGTAAAAGTTAATCCAAATGATCCCTTAAACTATATAGGTTTAGCAAAGATTGCATTCTACCTAGGGGATAATAAAACAGCAGATGAAGTGAGAGCCAAGGCAAAAAGTTTTCTGCTGCCCTATAAAAAAATAAAGAAGATTAAACCACCTGCCAAAGATTACGCCTTTGCACTGGCAAAAATAGCAGAATCATACATAAAAGATGATAAAGTGGATACTTCATTTGCATTGCCTCTAATTCGAGAGGCGATAAAAATTGACTCTAAAAACAGAGATATCTTTCTCATAGCAGGGGATATTTATTTGCTTGTTAAGGATGGATCAAATGCAATTAAAAGCTATAACAGTGCACAATATTGCGATCCACAATCCCCAACTGCCAAAATGAAAATTGGTAATATATATGTTAGAGCAAGAAGTTTTATGGCAGCTATCCCTTATTTTGAAGAGGCAATAAAAATTAATGCTACCTATGCTCCTGCATATCGCGAATTGGGCCAGCTATATGCATCTGCAGGAAGATTCGAACAATCTAAAGAGAATTTTAAGAAATACCTTGAACTTACAGAAGGGAATATACCTGCTAAAATAAGATATGTAACCTCACTTTTTTACGCGAAGGAATATGATGAAGTAGTTAAAAACGTAGATGAAATTATAGCCATAGATAAGTCTAGAGCCTATATGAACCGTATTGCTGGGTATTCATGTTATGAAAAAACTCCACCAGACTACGATAAAGCCTTAGCTTACTTAGATACACTTTTCAAAAGTGTATCTTCTGAAAGAATTATTAAAAGGGATTATCAGTATTTGACAAGAATATTGCTTAAGAAAAATCAGAATTATACAGATCTAGTTAGTGAGTATAATAAATATAAAACCCGTTTTGAAAGTGATAATAAAATTTATAACCAAGCGAGAGTTGCTGAAAAAGCAAAGCTAAAACTTAATATTGACTCTTTAGCTATTAAGATCGAATACCTTGATAAGCAGATCTCAAAATCCAATAAGGAGATTGATAGGGCTTTTGAGGAATATGCTAAACTTTTGTCATTCGATCCACAAGATAAAAACCTATTGAATGAAATTGCTGTAAATTATTACAGATTTAACAGATATGAAGATGCGGCAAAAACTTGGACTAAAATGATTGAATTAGGAGAAAATAGTGTTTCAAATTATATGCAAATTGGGAAAGCGTATTACAGCGCAGAAAAATTTAATCTAGCCGATTCTATTTTTACAATTGCGATCAATAAATATCCTGATTATTTAGATGCTTACATTTATGATGCTAGGACATATTCAAAAATGGACAAAGATTTAAAATCAGGTCAAGCTCATTCTAAATTTGAATTAGTTCTGGAAAAAGCAAAAGTTGATTCAGTCAAAAACGCTAATTATATTATCGAAGCATGCGATTATCTTGGATATTATCATTTAAGGAATGAAAACTACAATAAATCCAAAGATTATTACAATAGAATAATCAACCTTGATCCTAGTAGCAAAGAAAATAAAATTAAAGGCTACATTGGAATTGGTGCCGTAGAACTTATGATGGCAAGATTTGAAAAAACAATTGAAGGAAAGCTTTCTTCACTTAACAGGGCCTCATATAGCTACAGGCAAATTCTGGCTATCGAACCAGATAATAAAGGAGCCCAAAGTTTATTAAAATATGTACAAGAATATCAGGCTCAAATTAAAAAAGGAATAAATCCGAATGAAATAAAAGGAGTTGTAAAGAATACATCTGGTCATCCAATTCAAAATGTATCTGTTCGGGTGAAAGACACTGCCGCAGAATCATACACAAATGCCAAAGGTGAATTTATTTTTGAAATTCCAATGGATAGCGAAGCGCTGCTTATTATTGCCAAAGGGTATAAGCCCAAAGAAATACCTATTCAAAGACCTCTGAAGCCCTTAAGTATAGTTTTAGAGCAATAATTTAATGCCATATATTAACTCTTTGTACGATCATTTTTTTCTGCTTTGTTATCAGGGTTGGGGTATACAGCGCCCTAGAGCACTATATTTAATGTAGCCCATACATATAAAGGCTATAAAGGGGGCTTCACAATCCACCCCAATTTTTAATTGTACATGGTTTTATGTCCTAGATTTTTTTAAAAAAAACCTAATCATTAAGGTTTTTTTAATATTATTCATTGCTCTTTCAGGCTATGCTAAGAATATGATGTTTTTTGGTAAATAATTAATTGAGTGAATTTTAGTAAAAAGGTAATTTGTGCCATTACCCAATGAAATTGTAACACAACACCTCTGAGAAATGATCTACCTTTGTGGTACAATTCAAATATAAATACATTGTATATGAATAATAATCAGATAAATAATTCATCAATAGAGTTTAAGATACAGAAATTAAGCGATGTTGAAATATGCATCAAGAATAATACTCCTAACGGGAAATGGCATACTCTTATCTATGTTACTGAGGGTAATGCTGTCATAAATATTGATTTTGATGAGCATATAGCCATAAAAAGTAAATTTTTCTTTATTGATAAATTTAGAAATTGGGGTTGGGTAAAGTTTGATAGAATAGAAGGAATTATGGTACAATTCACTGATTTGTTTTATAATCTTATTTATACAGGCAATCCTAAAATTAAGAGTGACCAATCTTTAATTGGAGAATTTACCCCTTTCATAAAAATCGATGATGACAATAAAAATGAGTTGAAGAATGTCATCGATATAATGCTGAAAGAATATTCATGCTTAAAAGAGAACTCCAAGGAGATAATTTGTCTAAGCCTAAAAGTGATGATTTTGATGTATCGGAGAAATGCTTATAGAGAGGAAAATTTATTTGTAGCCGATCGAAAAAAACAGCTTTTAAGCGATTTTAGAAAATTAGTTAACAGCAAATTTATGGAACTTAAAACGCCAAAAGAATTTGCTCAAATGCTTAACATAACCCCTAACTACCTTAATGCTCTTTGTAAGGATATTTATAACAAAACTGTAACAGAGCTAATTCAGGAACGGATTATTCTGGAATCGAAACGGCTATTGGCTCATTCAGGATTATCAGTTTCTGAGATTTCATATAAGCTTGGGTTTAAGGATAACTCCTATTTTGGAAGATATTTCAAAAAAGTAGTTGGAATGCCCCCTGAAAAATTTAGAACGATAAATTATAGCTCATAGAATATTTAACTAAAAAGCTAATACTATGGAAACAAAAATTAATTCAATCCTAATACCCACTGACTTTTCTGAACTTTCTGAAAGTGCTTTAAAAGTTGGTGTTGCTATAGCAAAAAGGCAAAATGCAGGTATCACATTACTACATGTTATCGATAGAATGGCATATCTTCAGCCGGCTGAGGTTTTTGTCCCTGAAGTTCAAATCTCACCTGATCATGTTGCTGAAATAAAAAATCGGATGAAGGATTTCGCTGCTCGAATCCTAATCGATACAGGAGTTATGGTTTTGGGAAAAGTTATTGACGGACAGCCTTCCGAAGAAATATGTAAATATGCTTACAAAAAGAAAATCGATTTGATTGTAATGGGAACTCATGGCACATCAGGGCTTAAGGAATTTTTTATTGGTTCAGAGGCCTTTAGAGTAGTGAAAAATGCTCCATGCCCTGTATTGACTATACCAGGTGGTTGGGGAAAAACATATTTTGAAAGGATACTTTTCCCGATCCGGCTTAAGGCTGGAGCGATAGAGAAATATTTCTTTGCAAGACCTATTGTCGAGAAAAATGATTCTAAACTATTTCTTTTAGGACTAGGAGATAAACAAAGCCCAACCGAAATAAAGAAGCTTGTATTGTTGGTAGATAAACTTAAATATCAGTTGCATACCGATGGCGTTAGTTTTCAGACTTCATATTGTGCAAGCGAAGACTTCCCAAATACTGTTTTAAATAAAGCTCAAAGCAATGATTCAGACTTAATTGTGCTTACGGCAAATCTCGAATATGATTTCAAAGCATATTTCGTAGGTCCCTATTCCCAGCAGATAGTTAACCATTCTCGCATACCTGTTTTAAGTGTAAAACCAGTACCTGAAAAATACCAACCTTTATCAACATTAAAACTTTCTGAAAGTTGGGGAGACAAAATTAATTTCTCAGAATTGCAAACAGAATAAGGAGGCTCTTTAAATATTTCATTACGAAACTTAATTCCAACCAAATAAAAAAACGCCATGAATAATATATCGTTTCAATCTGTTCATTTTAAAGCAAGTTCCCAACTTGAAGATTTTGTAAAAGAAAAGGTGTCCAAACTTTTCGATCAGGAGAACTCAATTATACGAGCTGATGTTACACTATTCGAGGGAGCATCAGGCAACCCTAAAAATCAATTCTGTGAAATCCATCTGTCGGTTCCAGGTGAAAACCATTTTGTAAAAAAGAATAGCGAAAGCTATGAAAAATCAATATTAGCCGCTGTTGAAGCTCTACAAAAGGTGCTTCGAAGGAAAAAAACGAAGAGAATAGTTAGTCGAAGAATAACATAATAGTAATAATTATACTTAAAGATGAATGTGATGGAACAAAATGATAATTTTTTATTTAAATCTAGAAATTTTAATTCTATTGAACTATGGAAAAATATAACCCATGAGCAATGGAATGACCCAAATTGGCAACGTAAAAACTCAATATTTACGGTTGAACAGCTAAAAAAGGTAATTACCCTTAATAAACATCAAGAGGAAGAAATTGATAGAACAATAAACACATTAAGAAGCGAAGGCAAAGAACCCATGAGGATTACTCCTTACTATGCATCGTTAATGCAAGAAAATCCTTTTCACCCTAAATTTTTTACTGAAGTTTCTCAGAAGAGAATTGATCCAATCTTTTGGCAAAGTGTTCCTACACCAGCGAATTTGCTATTCCCAGATGCAGGGGTTGAAGCCGCAATGTCTGAAGGTATGCGAAGTTATGGCGCTGCTTATCAGCGCTATCCGAATAGAGTGGCGCTCTTTGTTGCCGAAAATACTAGTTGTGCTTCATATTGTGTGCATTGCCAAAGAGCAAAATCGCTCGATAGCACAGTTGATGTCAACAATACTCAAATTGATAAAGGGATATTCTACATTGGTTACAATCAAAATATAAATGAGGTACTCATTACAGGCGGCGATGCTTTAATGATAAGTAAAAAGAAGCTGAAATATGTTTTAGAAGAGTTGAGTAAAATACCTCACTTAAGAACCATAAGAATTGCTACAAGAGTTCCAGTTGTTTTACCTATGGCAATTACCGATGAATTACTTAATTTGATAAAGGAGTCGGTTAATATGTATAACAGTGGGATCGAAAAGTATGTGTATTTTATGACTCACATAAATCATTTTCAGGAAATTACCGAATACTTATTTAAAGCGGTCAAGAAAATCAGAGAGCATGGATTTACAATTCGGAATCAGACAGTATTATTGAACCATGTCAATGATAATTTTAGAATATTGGCTGAAACATTCAGAAGAATGTTTTGGATAGGTGTTCATCCATACTACTTACTTCAGTGTCACAAAGAGAAAGGTATTGTACATTTTATTACTCCTATTCAGGTTGGTAAAATATATATGAAGCATCTACAGGGTTGGATTTCAGGAGTTACTGTTCCCCGATATGCTGCAAATATTGAAGGTGGTGGAGGAAAAGTACTTCTAATGCCATCGGGTCATGATACTTTAGACCACAAATCAACAATAGACCAAAAAATATCGGAAAGTTATGCAACCGTTTATACATGGGATAATAAAAAGATATCCAAATATGAGGCTTTAGGAAGAGCAACAAAAAATGAGTTTAAAGAGGCAGTAGAAATTATGGATTCCTTTATTGGAAGAAAGGGTGTCTTTCTCCCTAGGATTATAATTGTCGATGATAAAGGAAATCATCTTGAAACTACCAATAGAACCAAGCTGCCGACTTTTGAACGTAGTAGAAAAACGGAATTATTAGGTTATCAGCTATATTCTGATGATATGCCTATCACAAACCCACATGATATAGGGGCAAAACTTGATGGAGAGTTTGTGAAAAGCAGATTCTTTCCAAAATAAATATCTATCTTGTATTTTTGCAGAAAGCATTGAAAATTAATTGTAATCTGCATTTTATTTTTATACATTAAGTCTATTTATCAATCGTTAATAATTAACTGCTCTAATTGTCAAGTTATAAGGTAAAGATTAGTAAACTTAATTTCAATTATTCACTCATCAGATTAAGTTCTCTTAAACTTGGAAAGTAGTAATTGAATGATGGAATCTTATTAGAACTTTTAACGATAAAGCAAACATATCGTAAATATTATGTCTAAAACAATACATTTTGAGAGGTTAGTTATCGCCGCTTATCGGCTACCTTTTAAGTTCATTAAGACTAAAAATGGTTTCAAAGCAGAGCAAAATTCGGGAGGACTTGTTTCTGCAATTCTTGCGTTATCCGAAAATTTCAAAAAAAGTAGTAGTCAACTTGTTAACAGTAAAATTGTTTGGGCTGGTACTGCCGATAATCTACCCGATAACTTCTCATCAATAGAATTCGAGAATGAGAGTTTTGATATCGCCCCTGTTAATATTTCACCCGATCTTAACGATTTATATTACGGAGGGTTCTGTAATGACCTCATTTGGCCTTTATTTCATTATTTCCCTTCGTATAGCGTATTTAGTAATGAATATTTTAAGGCTTACGAGGAAGCAAATTCTCTATTCTGTGATGAACTTTTAAAGATAATTAAGCCCGGTGATTTTATTTGGATTCATGACTACCAGCTGATGCTACTTCCTGAAATGATACGCAAGAAGGCTCCCGATGCAACCATTGGCTTCTTCCTGCACATCCCTTTCCCTTCGTTTGAGATATTCAGATTATTGCCCCGCCATTGGCGCGAAACTATTATTAATGGATTGCTGGGTGCTGATTTGATTGGATTTCATACCCACGATTACACTCAACATTTTATAAAGTCGGTTAAACGAACAACTGGTTTTGAGTGCCAGCAGAATATAATATACACACCTAATAAATTGGTTAAAGCAGATGCTTTCCCAATCGGTATTGACTATGAAAAATTCCATTCAGCTTGTCTGAACAAGCAAGTATTAATTGAAAAAGAAAAGATTAAAAGCCACTTAAACGACCAAAAACTTATTTTTTCTGTTGATAGGCTAGATTATTCCAAGGGTTTAATGCTGCGACTAAAGGGATACGAAACATTTCTTGAAAGATTTCCTAAGTGGCATTCAAAGGTCGTTTTCAATATGGTTGTAGTCCCTTCTCGTGATAGTATTGAGAAGTATAAGGACATGAAAAAGGAAATAGAATCAACGATAGGTCGCATTAACGGGAAATATAGCACGCTGGCTTGGCGTCCAATAATCTACCAGTACAAATCGTTGTCATTTGATGAAATGGTTGCGCTTTATGATTTGAGTGATGTTGGGCTTATCACCCCATTGCGCGATGGGATGAACCTTGTAGCAAAGGAATATGTGGCGTGCCAGATTGAAAATAAAGGAGTATTGATACTGAGCGAGATGGCTGGCGCTGCTGCAGAACTAAACGAAGCATTAATTGTCAATCCAGCCGATGATATCGAAATGTCCGAAGCAATATTAAGGGCTCTTGAAATGAAAAAGAAGGAGAAGTTTTCTCGACTTGAAAGGATGCAGAACCGAATTTCAACATACAACGTTTTCACTTGGGCATTTGATTTTTTCAATCAAACCTTTGAGACTAAGGAGCAACAAAAGAAAATGAATGTTAAGTTCATTGATAAAACCATTTCCTCACAAATCCTTTTTGATTATCAAAAAGCTGCCAATAGAATCCTCTTTCTTGATTATGATGGCACTCTTGTTTCGTTTACCAAATACCCAGAATTGGCTTTAATTGATAAGGATACGCTTGAAATCATTAAGGAGCTATCAAGTGATCCCAAAAATAAAATTGTAATCATAAGTGGTAGAGATAAAGATTTTCTTGAAAAGCAATTTGCAGGAGTTGACGTTACCCTAGTGGCTGAACATGGCTATTTTATTAAAAGAGCTGGTCGAAAGTGGAAAACTACAATTGGCGCTGATTTGCAATGGAAAACAATCGTTATGCCTATTCTTAAAGAATATGTAAGTCGTTGTAATGGTACTTTTATTGAAGAGAAAGAGGGAAGCATCGCATGGCATTTTCGTAATGCCGATTCTGATTTTGCTCAATTGCGACTTCATGAACTAAGAGATGATCTCGCAGAAATTATTAGACATAAAACAACATTTGAAATTATTGAGGGTAACAAAGTTTTGGAAGTAAAAAGTGGCAAATATGATAAAGGTCAAGCTGCAATAAATTTAATGAAAAATGAGAGTTTCGACTTTATTCTTGCAGCAGGGGATGATAAAACGGATGAATTTTTATTCAAGTCATTACCAAAAACTGCATACACGGTTAGAGTGGGTGTAAGTCCATCATTAGCTAGGTATAATGTAACAGACTTTTCCTATCTGCTGTACTTATTAAGAACTCTTCAATTTTGAAGAGTTCTTATATAAAATCTTAGTGAGTGGACATTAAGAAAATTAAAACCCCGTCAGGGTTTCAAACTCTGACGGGGTTTTTAATGATAAGCACTACTCTTTGCTTAATGAGTAAGGCGATCCCTTTGAATCACTTCCCCACTTCTTATTCGGTTTCTTTCCCATTCTATAAATTAGTTCCCCACCTTGTGTTAGCTCATCATGAGTAATGAAGGCTCTATCAAATGCTTTTCCATTTAACGTGATAGATTGGATATACTTATTCTCATCGCTAACCTTATCGGCTTTAATGGTTAGTGCTTTTCCATTTTCGAATGTTACTTGAAGATAGGGTAGGTAAGGCGCTCCGATAACATACTCGTTGCTACCCGGACAAACAGGGTAGAATCCCATTGCGCTAAAGATGTACCATGCCGACATCTGTCCGCAATCGTCGTTGCCGCAAAGCCCATCGGGCTTATTGAGGTACATCCTGTTCATCACTTTGCGAACAATTTCCTGTGTTTTCCATGGCTGACCAGCATAAACAAACATATAGGGTACATGATGACTTGGCTCGTTCCCGTGCACGTAATTACCCATGATTCCTACCTTATCAATGTCTTCAGTGTTTTCGTAGTATTTGGGAGGTAATGTCATTGTGAAAAGCGAATCGAGATGTTGAGTAAATTTTTTATTTCCACCGGAAAGGGCAATTAAGTTGCTTATATCATGAGGTACGAAAAGGCTGTAATTCCATGCATTTCCTTCGATATATCCCATATCATGAGTTTGGAGTGGATCGAAGTGGGCTAGGAATTTACCATCTTTCCCTTTTGCAATGGCAAACCCTCTATTTGTATCGAAAATATTGGCATAGGATAAAGCTCTATTCTTAAATGTGTTTGCTATATCAGTTTTGCCCATTTTATTTGCCATTTGGTAGATTGTCCAATCATCGTATGCATATTCGAGAGTAACCGATGCTGAGCTACCGCTGCGCTCTTTTGGAACATAACCATATTTGACGTAATCATCAATTGCATCATACTTTCCATAGTTTGCGCTGCTGACCATAGCTTTTAGAGCAAGCTCATTATCAAAACCAGTTAACCCTTTCATGTAAGCATCTGCAATAACAGGAACTGCGTGGTAACCAATCATGCACCAGTTGTCGTTTCCCCAGTGAGACCATATGGGAAGGATACCATGAACACTTTGCTGGTAATGGGCTAGCATCGAGTTAACCATATCGCTGGCCTTTGTTGGCTCAAGCAGGGTCATCAAAGGATGAAATGCTCTAAAAGTATCCCATAGAGAGAAAACGGTATAGTTGGTAGATCCATTTGCTTGATGAATATTTCCATCTAACCCTCGATATTTACCATCAACATCCATAAAGATTGTAGGCGATATCATGCAATGATAAAGGGCTGTGTAGAAGTTGGTTTTCTCATCATTTGAGCCTTCAACCTTAACTTTGCTTAACTCCTTGTGCCATGATTCTTGGGCATTTGCCAAGGCATTATCAAACGAAACAGTTTCGGCCTCTGCTTTTAGGTTCTTTAACGCCCCTTCAGTGCCAACTCCTGATATGGCAACCTTAACCTCAAGCGATTCAATATCTCCAAAAGAAAAGTATGCTTTTACTTTATGACCCGAGCGTTCTGGAAAATTTGAATCCATTTGCCAACGTCGCCAAAATCCTCGGTACATCTCTTTTTCGTCGTTCTTAAATCCGTAGGTTTTAAATGGCTTTGAAAACTTAATTGCAAAATAGATGAATCGGTTTCGAGCCCAGCCGTTGGTTTGTCTGTATCCTGTTATGGTTGAGTCATTTTCTAACCTTAATGATGCCCAAACAACTTTGCCATCGTAATTATAGATACCATGAACTAGATCGAGGATAACGTTTGCTTCAGAGCCCTTTGGATAAGTGTATCGATGAAAGCCAACTCGTGGAGTGGTGGTTAGCTCCGCTTTGATCTTATAATCATCTAAAAAAACTGAGTAGTAACCTGCTGAGGCTACTTCGCTTGCTTTACTATATCGGCTCCTATAGCCCGAGTTTGGCTTTGATGCTAATCCAGGGTTAAGTTTTATTTCACCAGTTGTTGGCATCAAAAGGATATCGCCTAAATCTGAATGTCCTGTACCATGTAGGTGTGTGTGCGAGAATCCAACAATGGTTGGGTCGTCGTATTGATATCCCGAACAATATCTATATACCTCTTTATTATATCCTTGGCCTAATGAATACTGGGCGGTATCGGTATCGGGGCTCAGCTGAACCATTCCAAAAGGAACAGTTGCACCCGGAAAACAATGCCCCATATCCTTTGTTCCTATGAAAGGGTTAACAAATTGGGTTAGGGGTTTATCCTGATTTGGCTGAGCCAACGCTAAATTGCAAAAGGCAATACAGCAAAAAGTTAATGTTGAAATTAGATGATTATTCTTCATTTTTTTCTATGTTTAATTCATCGAATTTTGAAAAAGTAATGCGTAAAAATAGTAATTCCTAAATTGATTTAGCCATTTCATAACTAGATAATTACGATTTAATTATAAACACTTTATTAATATGTCGAGATTTTTAACCAAAGCTATTGTTTTACTGTCGTTTGTCAGCCTTTTTACTGATATCGCCAGTGAAATGCTATACCCAATTATGCCGATATTTCTAAAATCGATTGGATTTTCAGTTGTTTTGATTGGAATTCTTGAAGGGTTAGCCGAGGCAACTGCTGGGATCAGTAAAGGATATTTTGGTCACTTATCCGACAGGATTGGAAAGCGTGTTCCATTCATTCGCTCGGGCTATGCAATGAGCGCTTTCTCTAAACCTATGATGGCCATTTTTCAATTTCCTTTATGGATTTTCTTTGCACGAACTCTAGATAGGCTTGGAAAAGGTGTCCGGAATAGCGCACGAGATGCGCTTTTAAGTGATGAGTCAACCCCTGAAACTAAGGGTAAGGTTTTTGGATTTCATCGTGGGATGGATACGCTTGGAGCTGCAATTGGACCTTTTATTGCATTGGTCTTTCTTTATTTCTACCCTGAACAGTATAGATGGTTGTTTGTAATAGCATTTGTACCCGGAATTATTGCAATATCGCTTACATGGATAGTTAAGGAGAAAAAGAGAGTTGTTGTTACTATAGATGAAAAGAAAAAAACGAATTTTTTCTCATTTCTTGGGTATTGGAAAATTGCCAACACACAGTATAAATTTCTTGTTATTGGGTTATTGCTGTTTGCTTTAATCAACAGTTCGGATGTATTCCTACTTTTGATGGTGAAGCATCAGGGTTTTAGCGATACCCAAATGATTGGATTATATATTTTCTTTAATCTTCTTTATGCTTTATTATCCTATCCAACAGGTTGGCTGGCTGATAGATTAGGAATGAAAAGGATTATGCTTTCGGGTTTACTCGTTTTTGCTTGCGTTTATGCACTTTTTGGTTTTGCCACAACGTTAATTCATTTTGCTATTCTTTTTGGCTTATATGCTTTTTATGCTTCAGCAACAGAAGGAATTTCGAAAGCATGGATCAGCAATCTTGTTAAAAAGGAGAATACTGCTACGGCAATAGGCTTCTACAATAGTTTTCAAAGTATTGCTACACTTTTAGCCAGTAGCATTGCTGGGTTAATCTGGTATAGTATAAATCCAACAACAATGTTTATAATTTCAGGGTTAGGAGCAGTGCTTGTAACTATATACCTGGCATTCGTAATGAAGAATGGCAAAACAATTATTGCATAAGAAAGTAAGCATCTATTGAAACTCTTGATTTTGTTCGATTTCGAACACTACATGTTCGGTATAGGATAAAAACGTAAATTGAGATTTTATCTTAAATATTATGTAATCAGTAAATTATAATGGATGGCATCTATGTTGATTGAGATTTTTATCAACATAGAAAATTAAAAACAATTATATGTCAGTTATCGACAGCTACCTTAAAACAGGAATTAGGAATTTGTTGAAATACAAATTCTATTCTTTCATAAACATCTTCGGGTTATCGATTGGTATTGCAGGCTCATTGCTTATTATTCTTTACGTTTCGAATGAACTTAGCTACGACAAATTCAACAAGGATTATGAGCGAATTTACAGAGTAGGAGTAGAGGGTAAACTAAGAGGCGAGCCAATAAATATGGCCGTTTCGTGTGCACCCATGGCAAAGGCATTGCTAAATGATTTTCCGGAGGTTGAGCAAACAACCAGAATCACTCGTATGGGCGATTGGCTAGTTGGATCAGGCGATAGAAAATTTAATGAGGAGAATTTCCTGTTTGCCGACTCAACGTTCTTTGATATTTTCAGCTTTAACCTCATACAGGGTGATCCTAAAAAGGCGCTAAGTCGTCCAAAAACAATGGTGTTAACCCAAACCGCTGCTAAAAAGTATTTTGGCAATGAAGATCCCATGGGTAAAACCCTTCGTGTTGAGAATGACTCCACTTTTTTTGAGGTTACTGGTATAATGGAAGATGTTCCGGTTAATAGCCATTTTCATTTTATAATGCTTGGCTCTACAATATCTTATCCCAATCAGAGTAATAACCCAGTTTGGGTATCGAATAACTTTTACAACTATGTTAAGTTAAAAGAAGGCACTAATGCTAAAGATTTTGAGGGTAAATTAAAAACTTTGATTACTAAATATATAGGTCCTCAAATAAAGCAGTTCTTAAATATATCGATGGAAGATTTCGAAAAGGGTGGCAATTCATACGGTTTCTTTATTCAACCTTTAGCTGATATTCATTTAAAATCAAAATTACAGTACGAACTTGAACCCAATGGTAATAGGCTTTATGTTTATATCTTCTCCATTGTTGCTATCCTTATATTGCTTATTGCATGTATTAACTTTATGAACCTTGCCACTGCTCGTTCTGCAACAAGAGCTAAGGAGGTTGGGCTTAGAAAGGTTGTTGGTTCCGATAAAAGGCGTCTTATAGCACAGTTTCTTACAGAATCAATATTAGTTAGCTTTATTGCATTATTGTTGTCGCTTCTTATTGTTGAGGTTACCCTGCCTTCATTCAATAATCTGCTCGATATTAAGCTAAGCATGGGATACTTCTCAAATTGGTTTATTGTACCAGCATTAATAGGTTTTGTACTATTTGTTGGACTTATTTCAGGGAGTTATCCTTCATTCTTTTTGGCTTCTTTTAATCCGATATCGGTTCTTAAAGGAAAAATAAAAGCCGGGGCAAAGAGTAGCGGGTTGAGAAGTGCTCTTGTTGTATCTCAATTCACTGTTAGTATGATTATTCTTTTGGCTACAACGGTTGTTTACCTTCAATTGAGGTATATGCAGAATTATAACCTTGGATTTGTTAAGGATAATAAGATAGTTATCAAACGTTCCGATGGGTTAAAAAAGAATATGGATATCTTTAAGCAAGAGGCTGCAAAAATACCTGGAGTAATAAGTATCGCAAATGCCAATGCCATTCCTGGTCGAAACTTTAGTTTAAATGCATTCTTGCTCGAAGGAGATGCTAATATCGGAACATCATATACTATTCAACAGGGATTTGTATCGCCAGGATTTGAAAAAACGCTTGGATTAGAACTGGTTGAAGGAAGATTTTTAGATTCAACAATTCCAACTGATTCCAATGCTGTTGTTGTAAGTCAATCAGCAGCAAAAGCCCTTGAACTTGAGAAACCTCTTCAACATAGATTGATGAATCCCGGTCAGCCACCTCAATACTGGCAAATAGTTGGTGTTGTTAAGGACTTCCATATCGAGTCGCTTCGTTCAAATATTGCGCCTGTTGCTTTAACATTTATGAAAGGTAACTTCGAGGGCATTGTTATTGCACGCATTGAACCTGGAAACGAACAAGCAGCAATTAATGGAATGAGAGAAATTTGGTCGAGGTTCTCAGAGTTTCCATTTGAATATTATTTTCTTGATGATAGTTTAAATCGTTTATACAAAAGCGAAACCAGAACGGGAATAATTCTCATCTCATTCTCAATCTTAGCTATTATTATCTCCTGTTTAGGTTTATTGGGTATGGTTTCTTTTACCACATCACTAAGAACCAAGGAGATTGCAATTAGGAAGACATTAGGGGCAGAGGAGAAGAGCATCATCGCAATACTTTCATCCGAAACAATAAAACTCATAATAATATCGACAGTTGTGGCATGGGCAATATCATGGTTTGCCCTGAATAAGTGGTTGCAAAGTTTTGCATATCATGCAAAAATAAATCCAATACTATTCTTTGTTGTACCCCTTATCATAACTGTTATTGCATTGGTTACGATTAGCATTGAGGTTTATAAAGCAACAAAGCGAAACCCAGCCGATGTTCTTAAATATGAATAACGCAAGGAGAAGCACAAATAAAAAGCGCCGAAATTTTCGGCGCTTTCTTTTATATCGAGTTAAGATTATCTTAATCTGTCCATCGAGCGAACAAGAGCCTCATCTTTTGCAATTTTCCTAATTGCAAGATATGTAAGAATCGCAGCAATAATCGGAAAAACAAAAACAATAGTATATGAAATGTGGGCTCCAAGTTGTTGCTTCGAAACGCTAATGTAATAATAAATTAGACCCTGTAATCCTAATAACAGTATGATACTAACAATGCAAACCCTAATTTGAAGCATACGACGTTTAAAAAGCATAATCGATATAACAAGGGCAATTATAGTTACCGATATAACTATAATCAAAGGTATTACACTGAAAATGGGCTTAGCATCTGATATATTGGCTAATAGTCCTTTTATCGAAATATGGTACATCGACATATCCTGTTCTACAACAAAGTTTGCAAAAGGGAAGAAGTATAGAACTCCTACTAAAACGACTGCAATTAATAGGTAAACGGATTGTATTCTTTGAATCATTATTATTTTCTGTTTTTTTGCAAAGATAATTGATTTAGGAATATTTATGGTTACTTCTTTTCCTAAGGTTTAGCTAAAAGTTCCAAAAATCTATGGTAGACTAGTTTACTTTTCTATTTTTTGATAGTAAATATATATTTTTAGTACCTTAGCAAGCTATATTAAATGATGAAATATGAGAGTAATTGAGCCTTCGGAGTTGATAATAAATTCAGATGGAAGTATCTTTCACCTACATCTTCTCCCCGAACAGATTTCGGATACGGTAATAATGGTTGGTGATCCGGGTAGGGTCGAAACTGTTTCGAGTTTTTTTAGCAGTAAAGAGTTCACCGTTTCGAACCGTGAGTTTTGTACAACAACTGGAATATTCAATGGTAAAAGGATAACTGTTCTTTCAACCGGTATTGGTACCGATAATATTGATATTGTTGTTAACGAGTTAGATGCACTGGCCAATATCGACTTGAAAACAAGAACAGCAAAGGATACACATCGTAAATTGACATTAGTAAGATTAGGTACTTCGGGCGCTTTACAGCCTGATATTCCTCTTGCAAGCTTTGTTTTAACGGAAATAAGCATTGGCTTTGATGGTCTTCTCAACTTCTATGCTAATCGCGATAAAGTTTGTGATTTAGCCATGGAGCAAGCCTTTTTAAAGCACACCGATTGGAACGTACAATGTGCAAAGCCATATTTCACCTATTCATCAGAGCGATTGGTTAAACTTTTTGAGAGCTATACTATAAAAGGTGTTACCATTTCGGCTCCGGGTTTTTATGGCCCACAAGGCAGAGTGTTAAGATTGCCTCTTGCAGATGCACATCTAAACGAAAAGATTGAATCGTTCAGCTATAATGGCAGAAGGATTACTAATTTTGAAATGGAAAGTTCAGCAATTAATGGTCTTTCGAAACTTATGGGGCACGATTCTGTTACTATATGTGCAATAATTGCCAATAGGGTTATTAAGGATGCTACCAAAGATTATCAACCAGCTATTAAGAGTTTAATTGAACAAACGCTGATAAAGTTGACTGAATAAAGAACGATTATAGATGCCTGATAACGAGCTACACGCGCTAATTGCACTTCTGGACGATCCCGATCAGGAGGTATTCAACGCTGTATCGGAAAATATAATCAACCATGGGTTGAGTGTGGTTTCTATTCTCGAAAAAACGTGGGAGAGTTCGAGTAGCGAGTTGGCTCAAAGGCGTATAGAATCGTTGATCCATACCATTCAGCTGAAGGGTACAATTGACAACCTCAAGAATTGGGTTAAATCTGGCGCTACAGATATGCTTGAAGGGGCATATTATCTTTCGCTTTACCAGTACCCCGATATTCAATACGCTAATATTGAGAAAGCGCTTGATAGAATAAGAAAGGATGTTTGGATAGAGCTGAACGAAAACCTAACAGCTCTCGAAAAGGTTAAAATCCTGAACCATATTTTTTATGATATTCATGGTTTCTCGAGCAACACATCCAATTTTTTTGCGCCACAAAACTGCTTTATCAATCAAGTAATTGAGTCAAAAAAGGGTGGTCCCATTTCCTTGGCAATCCTTTACTCAACAGTTGCTCAAATGCTAGGCCTACCTATTTATACAGTAAATCTTCCCAAAAATTTTATCCTTGCTTTTAAAGATCGATTCAGAACAGTGACATCTGAAGATCCTAAGGATAGCATCTTGTTTTATATTAACCCATTCAACAGAGGATCGGTTTTAGGTCGAAGGGAGATTGAACACTTTTTAAATCAGCAAAACATTGAAGCCAAAGACGAATTTTTTCTACCCTGCTCAAATAAGGTCACTTTATCGCAGCTAATTTCTACCCTAATTTACTCTTACGAAAAGTTAGGTAATCAAGAGAAGATAAGTGATTTAGATATATTGCAAAAACTTTTATCTGATGATGGTAATATATTTGAATAAAAAGACCTCAATTATTGTTAGTTAAAGTAAAATTATCTACTTTTGCCGCCTCATTATTTATAAACTAATCAATTAAACTATGTTAAACCATTACGAAACCGTTTTCATTGCAACTCCCGTTTTGTCTGAGGCCCAGATGAAGGAAGCGGTTACTAAATTCAAGAGTGTTATCACTGACAATGGCGGTGAGATCGTACACGAAGAAAATTGGGGATTACGCAAGTTGGCCTACCCCATTCAGAAGAAATCCACCGGCTTTTACTACCTAGTAGAGTTTAAAGCTGAAGGTGCGTTGATTGATAAGCTTGAAATTCAGTACCGTCGCGACGAGCGTATTATCCGTTTCTTGACATTTAGAATGGATAAGTATGCGGTTGAGTATGCTGAGAAGAAGCGTAGCGCTAAAGTTGAATCTAAAGCAAAGGAGGCATAAACCATGAGTCAGAATCAATCAGAAATCAGGTATTTAACACCTCCAACTGTAGAGGTTAAGAAGAAAAAATACTGCCGTTTTAAGAAAAATGGAATCAAATACGTTGATTATAAAGACGGAGAGTTTCTTAAAAAATTCCTCAACGAGCAAGGAAGAATTCTTCCACGCCGTTTAACCGGTACTTCACTTAAGTTCCAACGTAAAGTTGCTACCGCTGTTAAAAGAGCTCGTCATTTGGCTATTTTGCCATTCGTAACCGATTTATTGAAATAATTTAAGGTAGAGGAGGACTTTTAGATGGAAATCATTCTTAAACAGGACGTACAAAACCTTGGTAACAAAGACGAGATTGTTAAGGTTAAAAACGGATACGCACGTAACTACTTAATTCCACAAGGATTTGCAATCACTGCTACAGAGTCTGCAAAAAAGGTTCTTGCTGAGAATATTAAACAACGTGCTCACAAAGAAGCTAAGATTAAAGCTGATGCTGAAGTTATAGCAAACAAATTAGAAGGCGTTAAGCTTACTATTGGTGCTAAAACCAGCTCAACTGGTAAAATCTTCGGTTCTGTTAACACTATTCAGATTGCTGAAGCACTTGCTGCAAAAGGTTTCGATATCGATCGTAGAACCATCAGCCTTCAAGAGGAGCAAATTAAAGAGGTTGGTAGCTATATCGCCGAAGTTAAACTTCACCGCGAGGTTAAGGTTAAAATTGAATTTGAAGTTATTGCCGAATAATTCCAGTTATATATTAAAAAAGCCCTCATGCAATTGCTTGAGGGCTTTTTTATTGAATAAAATTCGAACTAGCGTGCAGCAATAGTCTCAATCTCAATTAATGCGCCAAGAGGAAGTCTAACCACGCCATAAGCAGCACGTGCCGGCATATCAGTTGAATAGTAACGACCATAAATCTCGTTCATCGCAGCAAAGTTGTCCATATCGCTAAGAAGGCAGGTCGATTTAAGTACGTTTGAGTAGTTTAGGCCTGCAGCCTCAAGGATTGCTCCTATGTTTTTCATTACTTGTTCAGTCTGCTCTTTAATTCCCCCTTCAACCAATTTCCCGGTTGCGGGATCGATTGGAACTTGACCTGAAATAAAAAGAATGCCATTAGCCTCAACTGCTTGGCTGTAGGGTCCAATTGCCTTTGGGGCTTTATCGGTGTTTATTATTTTCTTCATGTTGATAAGTGTTTTAGTAATTGGCTTCGAAATTAACAAAAATGATATTCATTTGCACTTTTATTTTCGATT
>CAYMII010000024.1:0-53194 GCA_964390565.1 uncultured Rikenellaceae bacterium | reverse complement strand
GAACGACGTTGGTTGCGTCCTTCAACACCAGAAGCATCGAGGGTTCCTCGAATTAAGTGGTAACGAACGCCTGGTAAATCTTTTACCCTGCCGCCACGAATTAGCACGATTGAGTGCTCTTGAAGATTGTGTCCTTCTCCAGGAATGTAGGCATTCACCTCCTTACCGTTGGTAAGCCTAACCCTAGCAACCTTTCTCATAGCCGAATTCGGCTTTTTAGGAGTAGTGGTGTACACACGTACACATACCCCGCGTCGTTGTGGACAAGAATCAAGCGCAGGCGCTTTACTCTTATCTACCAGCTTCGACCTTCCTTTTCTTACTAGCTGTTGAATTGTAGGCATATAAACACTATATATTTAATTAAAAAATCATTACAATTTGGGCTCGCAAAGGTATTGGTTTTTTTCTAATTACAACATAATTCAATCTTTTTTTTATTGCAAACTAGCTATTTAGGGCTTTGATTTTTATAAAAGGTGCAAAAATAGAGAGTTTTCTGAAATAACCGAGTTTTACATCAATGCCTTGCTGAAGTGTAGCTGTTTCAGAAATTAAAAAATACGGATATTGGACTCGAATTACGATTCAATAAAATAATAGATAAAAAAGATAAAAGAAATAATTCACATCTTGCTGATTTCATATTACTTAACAAATATCAGTGGAGAAGTAAAAAATATCTTATCTGCCAAGTAACTAATTATCATGCATATTGAACATGGGATGCAACTTCGATGCCCTAAAATGATGTTTATATCAAAATTTTACTATTTTTGGAGGGTTTAAAAAATAAGGTGTAGCAATTATCGGTTGTGCAAAGATTAATATACCTTATTATATATAAACAATTTGTCCATCAAAAAAATTAATGTTTTTTATAATAACAATTTTAATGCTGCGTAAGGATGAAAACTTATCTTACTAATCAAATCAAGAATGTGGCCCTGCTGGGAAACACCGGCTCAGGTAAAACACTTCTAGCCGAGTCGATGATGTTTGAGGGTAAAGTCATTGAACGAAAAGGGACAATTGAGGGGAAGAACACTGTTTCGGACTACTCTGAAATTGAGCAACAAAACCAACGTTCCATTTTTTCTACTATCCTTTATACCGAATTCCTCGATCGTAAGCTAAATATTATTGACACTCCAGGTTCCGACGATTTCGTAGGTGCTGTTATTTCGGCAATGCGTCCAACCGATACCGTAATCATGGTAGTTAATGCGCAGTACGGCGTTGAAGTTGGTACCGAGATTTTCAACCGTCATGCTGATCGCATGCACAAACCTATGGTTATTGCAATTAACCAACTCGATCAGGATAAGGCAAACTTCGATCAAACACTAGAATCGGTTAAGCAAAGTTTTGGCAATAAGGTAGTTTTAGTTCAATACCCAATTAACCCAGGTAATGAATTCAACGCTTTTGTTGACGTGCTTACCATGAAACTATATAAGTTTAAGGGTGACACAGGTGTTCGTGAGGAGTTTCCAATTCCTGCTGAGGAGATGGATAAGGCAACCGAACTTCACAATGCATTAGTTGAAGCTGCGGCTGAGAATGACGAATCGCTTATGGAGAAATTCTTTGAACAAGGATCACTTAGCGAAGATGAGATGCGTAAAGGATTATCAATAGGATTAACCAAACGCAATTTATTCCCAGTATTCTGCACATCAGGTAAACGCAACATTGGAACAAAGCGTTTAATGGATTTTATTCTTAACGTTGCTCCATTCCCAAGTCAAGTTCCAATGCCAGGTAACGACAGCGGCAAAGAGATTAAATGCGACGAGTCTGCACCTACCTCACTATATATCTTCAAAACTTCAGTTGAGCCACATATCGGTGAAATCAACTATTTCAGAGTAATGTCTGGAAAAGTTACTGAAGGTATGGATTTAGTAAACAGTAACAACGACACAAAGGAGCGTATTGCACAGCTATTCGTTGTAGCAGGTAAAAACCGCGTTAAGGTTACCGAAATGGTAGCTGGTGATATAGGTGCTACCGTAAAACTTAAAAATACCAAAACAAACCATACGCTTGCTGTTCCTGCGCTTAACGGTGTTAAGTATGAATCAATGTCATTCCCTAACTCAAAATTCCGTGCAGCTATCAAGGCTAAAAACGAGTCTGATACTGAGAAGATGGGCGAATTATTAAACCGTGCACACCAAGAAGATCCAACAATTATTGTTGAACACTCAAAGGAACTTCGTCAAATTCTTGTTTCGGGACAAGGTGAGCACCATTTAAATATTCTAAAATGGCACTTAACTCATCTTCATAAAATTGAGATTGAGTTTATTCCTCCACGTATTCCTTACCGTGAAACCATTACAAAACTTGCTGCTGCTGACTATCGTCACAAGAAGCAATCGGGTGGTGCAGGGCAATTTGGTGAGGTACATATGGTTGTTGAGCCACACATTGAAGGTAATCCAGATCCTACCAAATATAAAATCAATGGCAAAGAGGTAAATATCAGCGTTAGAGGGAAAGAGGAAATTAACCTTGAGTGGGGTGGAAAACTTGTATTCTACAACTGTATTGTTGGTGGTGCAATTGATGCCCGTTTCTTGCCTGCAATTCTTAAAGGTATCATGGAAAAGATTGAGCAAGGACCTCTTACAGGTTCATACGCTCGCGATATCCGTGTTGCCGTTTACGATGGTAAGATGCACCCTGTTGACTCAAACGAAATCTCGTTTAAACTTGCAGGTCGTAATGCATTTAAGCAGGCATTTAAAGATGCAGGTCCAAAGATTATGGAACCCGTTTATGATGTAGAGGTATTAGTTCCTGCAGATAGAATGGGCGATGTAATGAGTGACCTTCAGAACCGCCGAGCTATTATCATGGGTATGGGAAGCGAAAAAGGATTTGAGATTATCAATGCACGTGTTCCACTTGCTGAGATGAACAAATACTCAACCTCTTTATCATCATTAACCAGCGGTCGCGCTACATACAATATGAAATTTGCCTCTTACGAGCAAGTTCCATCTGATGTTCAAGACAAACTGCTTAAGGCTTACGAAGCTGAGCAGGATGAGGAATAGTTTATACCCTAAACCTACATATATACAACCAAACGAGAGAGGGTGCCAAAAGGCACCCTCTTTTTATAAATATTTAATATATCAATTTTAAAATGATCGAACTGCACGAACATGTAACCCAGTTGCTCCTTTACCTATTCCATATCCCTGCCCACCATCTCCAAAGTATTGAAACCATGCCTGATCAATATTTACTTCGGAAGAACTCCAATACGAATTATTAGGGAATCCGCCTTGATTACTATTATTTAACTTTAAATTTATATACATCAGGTTTAGTTCATCCTTAGATGGTAAATACCAATCATTATAAGTATTCAACACTAAATCGTAGCAAACCTTAGCAGCATATGTTCCAGCACCATGAAATCCCACTATGGTATTAGTATTAGCCATTCCTGTTCCAACATCTGTAGCTTGAGCACTCGTTAAAGCATTTGTACCTCCATACCATGAAATATCGGTAGCCTGATCAACATTAGCACATACTAATCCGTGCAAACCTGTTCCATCAACATAAAAAACATATCCTCCACCATACATTTCACCAATTTTATATGCAGCGGTAAACGATTTTTCTTCGCCATATGATGTCCCAGAGCTATTTGTTGCATATGCTCTAATATAGTATTTTGAAGTTGTAGATAAACCCGTAAGATTACTTGAAAAAGTACCGACACCTAAACCTACAACTATTTTAGTAGGTAATGCGATGGTAGGCAGGGGACTTGTGCTCCAACAAATGCCCCTCTCGGATACACTAGAAGTGCCTGCGCTTATTACATTACCACCACACTGAGCCGTTGTTGAGTAAATATCTGATATATCATTTGTAGTTATGGATGGTGTTATATTATTCATCGTTAAGAACATCGCATTATTCCCCCACAAAACTTCTAGAATAACATCATATTTTCGCTCGGATTTAACGCTAATGTTCGGACTTACAGCTGTTCGTGCCTCAAAGTTATTGGCTTCACCATTTATAGTTACTTCATTATAACCCCAAGCACCAAGATCCCACGCATGATTCTTTCTTATTTTAAAATCTTCATCCTGCTTAAAAAGTCGGCCATTAATCTTATAATACGATGCAGAACCATTTGTATTATCGTAGGTAAAATCGATATCAGTATCCCAACCCAATTCGCTCCCAACAATACTTAGCACAATTGAAGCAGGGTTTGATGTGGTAAAGCTGACCTCATCGCCATAAGAAACGCCAACCTCATTCTTAGCATACGCTCTTGCATAGTATGTATAATTCGGCATCAAAGCATTTATAGCACATGAATAGGTAGACGATGTTAGAGCGGCAGTTGTTTTTTGGTGATCAATGGTCGGATTTGTTGAACTAGAATAGCATACACCCTGCTCAATAATTGAGCCGCCACCGTTTGATGTAACAACTCCACTAATAGTTGCAGAAACTGGCGATAGGCTTGTAATTGTAGTACCAGTTGTAACAACTGGAGGATATTTATCTGTTCCTTGGATGCAACGAACAGAATGTCCGAAAAGTTTTTTCTCATTTCCCTTCTCTGCAGATGCATTCATTTTACTTAAATGAATAAAAGTACCATTAGCCGTATTAAATTCCTGAGAAGACCAGAAATAGCTATCATCACCAATACTTTCGAAAGATCCTAGATACTCTTTACGAAACCCTCCAGCTACTGCTGTAAAACCGCTTTCATTTGTTGCACCTGCATTTGGTGCTTGCCAATGGTATAGGTTAACAGTACTCGGATCAGACCAATCTTGCTGAACGCCAACCTCCTTCATCTTTCCACCTGCTATACTCGCTCCGCCTAAAAAGTCAAAAAGTAAATTCCATTCGCTTTCGGTTGGAACATGCCATCCTGTGGGACATAATCCACGTGAATCAATTGTGGTATAATAGTTATAAAGCGCACCAAAATTTTCAGTAATAGCAGGGATATTCCTAAAATTGCAGTATGCAGGTGTAGTTTGTGAATTCCAGGTTATGGCATCGGAAACATTTGGGATTGGATCTCCGTTGCGAAAATGCGTAACTTTAAGGTTTTCGCCCAACCATACCTGTGTCCCAATTGTTACTTTAGCATACTTATTGCCATCATAATCGGTAACAAATTGATCGTTAGATATTGTACTTACCTCTTTAGTTTCACCGTATACCACTTCACCACCATGTTTGCAATATGCCCTAACAAAATATTTAGTTCCAATTGTTAACCCTGTTATAACAGCATTAAACTCTTTATTTTGAAAAGAAACACCTTCCACTTTTGACTCATTTGTAAATGAACCACTTGTGCTATAGCTAAACCCAACCTCGTCATCAGAGGAGATAAGTTCAACTATTTTGCCCTGCGCTTTGATTTTATCTATTCCAGCTACAACAGTAGTTGTTTGCACCTTTGCTATTGGAACTATATCGAGCTGTTTGCATTTTAGCATTATGAATATAACAATCACCAATGCTAACAGAGTAGTTGCCCTTTTCATAACCTTTTAATATGTGGTTAATATTGAGTTTTCATCGCCTGTAAAAATTGGCGTTTGCAAACCGCTTATCTTTTTTGATGTTTCCATTACATTCTGGATAACGTAATTTTTCAACTCGCCGAGAGTTATCTTTTTATCATTATTGCTATCGGCTTTCCCTTGCAAACCAGCACAGAAGTAATAGGTAAAAAGACCAGTCTCTGTAGCATCGAATCCTAAAGAGGTCTCTTCGCCTGTAGAAGAACTAATAATTGTAAAACCGGAATCGCCTAACCAGGAGTTTTTTGGGCGAACCTTAACTCCCTTTTGAGCAATTAAATTTTCGGTTTTTATTTTTTCGGTTTTACGTGAACCTCCGCTAAAACATGCATCGAGAATAACAGTTACATGCTTTGCTCCAAGCCTTGATAAGTTTTGATAAAGTTTCTCGATGTTATAACCTTGACTTTCGAGGCGCGATATTTTACCATCGCTTGGGAATAGATATATATTATCGCCTGTTTTATCGGGAATTCCATGTCCCGAATAGAATACAAAAACCTCGGTTTCGCCTTTCGCAATCGCCCGCTGCAGTTCACCATTATCGGGGTTAAAAACATCATCGAAGATAAATCCAGAAACCTGCTCGTTGATGTAAATGATTACCTGTTCGACCCCAAAAACTTTTTCGAAGTATTCCTTTATAATCGTTGCATCCTTATCGGCATATGGTGCAGAAGGCAAATCCTTATAACCACTTACACCAAAAACAACGCCCACAGAATTTGGCCGTTTTATTGTTGAAGGAACAACTGAGGCAATATTAACAATATTTGAAACGTTTGCTCTGAATTTATTCGATTTGAACTCAAACCGAGCAACACTCTTTTTCTCTGACAAATCAACAGTAGATTTAATCGTTACGATATTTGCCTGAGGTGGTTTTTGGTTTAAAGCAATTGGAAGTTGAAAATCTGTAAGATTTCCAAGCCCGGCCTCCTCATTAATAGTAATAAAAATAGGAAGAGATCCTTTCGACACAACCCTCTTATTAGGGCTAAGTGTGAAAAACAGATCTTTTATTTCACCGGATACTAAATTCCCTAAGTTACCCTCAGAGTTCTCAATGTAAATATTAGGATCGGTTGACTTAACGCTGTATACAGTATTTCTTGCTATATCTTTTCCAATATTCTGAACAACTACTTTAGCCTTAACTTGCTCCCCAGCCTGAATTTTCCCATCCTCAGTTATGGCAGCAGTTCCCGAACCAGAATCAATTATCTCTAAACCTGAATATACAATCTGAGCCGATTGATATGCAACAGAGTTCAATACTAAAAGAGCTGGATCCATATCATAACCATAACGCTCGGTAACATTAATAGTAAGCTTATGCGTTGCAGTCTTAAGCGCTAATTCAGAAGTAATTGGGATGCTAACCTTTATTGATTCTCCTGGCTTAAGAACACTTATTTTTTGGTTAGCATTACCAATAATCATGCTTTTATCCTGAATACTATCAGTAACATTTACTTCAAGCTGCAGAGCATCGCCTTTACCCTGATTTGAGAGCACAATATTTAACATTGCCTTCTCGCGTGCCTCAAGCAAACCATTATTGTTCTCGTCGGAGAAGTTCAGATCGGCGAAAAGATTTGGGGGAAGTCCCCTTGTTGTGATTCTTTTTACAGTAGATGTGCCTGCAAACAATTTATAGTGAGGATCGGATAAAACAGCATCTGTTGTTAATTTTTTGTGGCTTTTCGATTTTTTTAAGAGGCTAAAATAATCGTAAGCCCAGAAAGCCACACCAACTCCTGCAAAAATGAATGATAAGTTACGTTGATTTTTAGCGGCATCGAATGATTGGTCTTGATTTGAAGGTAACCCTGATTTCAAATAGCTATCGTAACTTTTATTGGCTTGCATATACATAAAAACAGATGCTCCTAGCATGCTGTATCCAGCAGCACCAATAACCCAATGAGGTCTTCCTGGTTTATATTGATAATCGCCCCAACCTGGATATACAGTTGATTGGATAAGCGCCTTTGACATATTGGCTGAAGGCATCAGTTTTGCTGAAACTTTCGCATAAACTTTGTCATCCAGATTAATACCATCCTTCTTTGCATCCCACAATATCTGTTTATCGCCATAACCAACTACTTTATTGATATCTCCAGATAAAGATTGGGCATTTATTTTCTCATCCTTTTCGTTAAAAATATCAACCCAAACAATAAAACTCTCGTTTTCGTTACTGTTGATTATCGAATAAGGAATGTTTACTAAATTATCCTTGAATATAATGTCGACTTTATCAATTCTGACACTCTTGGATAACTGACCATTTGAGGTTATCGAGAAAAAAAACAATCCGAAGGCTATCATGCATTTTGATACAGCCCATAATATTTTTTTGCTCATATTGATAGTATTTGATTTAAAATACCTTTGAATCAAAAAAAACGCATAATTGATAAATTTAAGAAGAAATAAACCTCAACACAATGAAAAATTTGATTATTTATTCATTTACAATAACCTTAAAGTAAAAATTTGGACCAATAGCAAAATAAATATTGTAAAATTCAACTATTGTAATAATAACAAAACTCTCTACTTTTGTAATTAAAATAATAACATTAAAGAATGAAATCAGCAGAGATACACACCGCTAAAGGTGTAATGAAATTAAACTTCTATGAAGAGGATGCTCCAAAAACAGTTGCTAACTTCATAAAATTAGCGAAAGAAGGTTACTATGATGGTTTAGCATTTCATCGAGTAATTCCAAACTTTGTAATTCAAGGTGGTTGCCCTTTCTCAAAGGATATGAGTAACCCAAGAGTCGGAACTGGTGGCCCAGGTTATAAAATCGATTGCGAATTGACTGGTGGTAATCAGTATCATGATCGAGGAGTTCTTTCTATGGCACATGCTGGAAGGAATACTGGTGGTTCACAATTTTTCATTTGCCACAGCCGTCAAAACACTCAACACCTGGATAGGCAGCACACTTGTTTTGGCAAAGTTTACGAAGGTCTCGAAGTGATTGATGCCATTAAAGGTGGTGATAAGATTGATAAGATTTTAATTATTGAAGGGTAGAACCTAATAATCGAAAGCGAGATTGGATAAACTCCATCTCGCTTTTTTTATTTTCACAAATATGAATCGACGAATCTTTAACTTTTTTGTACTGGCAATTACTATCCTGCTTGTAAACTTGCTAACAACTTTTATTGCCGATTATTTAATGGAATATAAGGGGAATATAAACCCTCTTAAGTTTACAGCAATTGGAATGGGTGTTATTGTTGTTGTATTCTACCCTGCATTTGAGTATTTAAATGGAATAGTTGAGAAAATCACAACTCGATTCTTAAAGAAAGGGAATAATCTTTTTGGAAGAACACTTGGCGTATATATTACCTTTTTTGTTTTGCTTTTTATACTTTACAGTGTTTATGCACATATTTGGTTTAATGTAAATGTGCTAAAAGTAATTGTAAAAGGTATTTTCAGCTAAGAATAATAAATTGAAGGGTTAGTTTCCTCTATATAAATAAAGAAATCCTTTATACGGCCCTCGTTTAAATGTTTTACCATCCCAGCCTTTCGCTTCTATAATAAAATAGTAAATTCCCTCTGGAGTATCTCTTTTGCTACCATCCATTTTACCATCCCATCCCTCCCATTCTTTAGGGTTTCCAGAATATGAATACACCAACATTCCTTGTCGGCTAAAGATTGATATCTTAAAGGATTTTATTGATTTAGTGCTATTTTCTTTATCTTTAAAAACAAATTTTGGGTTATTCGGATCACCATTAGGCGTAAACACATTAGGTATATCAGCAGGATTAATATAAGAGGTATCAACCTCAACTGCAAGAATCATCGTATCGCGACAACCAGAGGCAACTTTAACAGCAATGTGTTCGATATTAAAAGTTCCAGGAACCAATTTCTCATTTGGTATAACTTCAAAACCATTTGTAGCGAGGTAACCTTCGCGCCAAATAATGCTATCGCCTCCTCTTTTAAACAAATCGGCATCATTTAGTATTTGCCAATAAACCGAATCGGCATTAATTGCCTTTGTGTCGAATTTTAGTTGAAGTGGCGCTTCCCCATCGTTACCTTCAGCCCAATTATTATTACCATCCTTATCAACAAATAATGTAAAATCAGCCTTGGTGGCTTTTGCCTCTAAAACAACTGTTTCGGCTGAAAGTATACGCCCAAATGGATTAGTAATTGCAATACTATATTTGGAGTAGTACAAAGGAGCGGGGGATACAGTAAGTATTAGCGAAGCATCGCTTGGTATTTGCACCAGAGAATTACTTCTTTGCCATTCGATAACCTTAAAATAATCACGGCTTAGCCCATCAATAATTCGATGGTAGGAAGTGGAACTCTTAAAATCCCAATAGCTAAATACGCTAAAGTTGATGATGCTTAGTTTTGTGGGTAAAGTATTTGTAATTATTTCAAGAAAATTGCACCTATTGTCAACACTTAAACTGGTGATTTTTACAGAATCAATCATTACCCAACACGAGGAGGAATCAACTGCAAGATCAGAAGTTCGGGTCATTACAACCTTATAACCACCCTTATCAAGATTTGTCAGGTTTGATTCAGTAACCCCATATTCAACCGCAAGACTTACAAATCTTGAAGCAACAGGTTTTGTTTGATCGTACTTATACCAGTGAAAGTTAGTTGTTGAACCATCTGAAAACTTTGCCTTGAGCGACCCTTTTTTTGGGCTCGCAGTGGAAGAAAAAAACACGAAAATAGAATCTTGCTTAACCCCTACTTTGGTATATTTTGTTGTGTCAGACCAATCCCTTCCCGGTGATGAAATTTGGGCATTGGAAGAAAATGATAATTCCAAAATGGAGATTAGTAAAATAAAACTATATCGTATTAGCCGCGTTGTCATCTTGTTAAATCAAATAGGTCACAATATTAATAAAAAAAACGGTTGCTCGTTGATTGTTGTTTGCTGATAGTGATTAACTGCCACTTTTACTCGCCCATTTTTTTGCTTTAACTTAAACATTAACACCATTAACAATGAATTATTGCATGGGTCTAATAGATTGTTAACAACAAATTATATCAAAGCTTGTTAGAATGGATAGGCGCAAGTACATTTGTTGGCTAATCAAAAAACGAAAGGGTTAAAAGTGCATTTTCTCGAAGAGCTAAGCGGCGTTCAGCGCGAAGCGGCAACATCAATCGAAGGACCAAGTCTTGTTATTGCGGGAGCAGGATCGGGTAAAACCCGAGTTCTCACCTATCGCATCGCACATCTGCTTACACAGGGTACTCCCCCATGGTCGATTTTAGCCCTTACATTTACAAACAAGGCTGCTAAGGAGATGAAAGAGCGTATTGCCAAAGTTGTTGGCGAAAAAACTGCTCAGCAGCTTTGGATGGGTACTTTTCACTCGATGTTTTTAAAGATTTTGAAAAACGAGGCTGACAAGCTTGGCTATTCAAAAACCTTTTCGATTTACGATACTGCCGATTCAAAAAACCTTGTAGGTTCAATCATCAAAGAGCTAAACCTCGATACTCAAATTTACAAATCGGGCGATGTATTTGGCAGGATTTCATCCGCAAAAAACAACCTAATTACGCCACAGGCGTATGCATCCAACACGCAGCTAGTTGCCTTCGACAGACAGAACCGCAAACCTGAGATTGCTCGCATTTACTCAATTTACGCACAGCGTTGCTACAAAGCATCAGCAATGGATTTCGACGATTTGCTGCTTAACACAAACATTCTTTTCCGCGATTTTCCAGATGTACTAGCAAAATATCAACAAAAATTCAAGTATATTTTGGTTGATGAGTATCAGGACACCAATTACTCACAATATTTAATTGTAAAGAAACTAGCGGCAGAGCATCAAAATGTTTGCGTTGTGGGCGATGATGCGCAGAGCATCTACTCGTTCCGTGGAGCAAAAATCGAGAATATCCTCAACTTCCGAAACGATTACCCCAACTACAAACTATTTAAACTCGAAGAAAATTACCGCTCAACTCAAAATATTGTTAACGCTGCAAACAGCGTTATTGCCAAGAATAATAGGCAGATTAAAAAGGCATCCTTCTCATCGAAAGAGACTGGCGATAAAATTAAAGTACTAAAAGCCTTTACCGATCAGGAGGAAGGATTTATTGTTGCATCAGAGATATTGAATATCATTCAACGCGACCATATCCCATATAAAGATTTTGCCATTTTATACCGTACAAATGCCCAATCGCGAATTTTCGAGGAGGCGCTACGCAAACGAAACATCCCTTATCGCGTATTTGGTAGTTTATCATTCTATCAACGTAAAGAGATTAAGGATATTCTTGCCTACTTCCGCCTTTCCCTCAACCCCAGCGATGATGAGGCGCTAAAGCGTATCATCAATTACCCAGCAAGAGGAATAGGCAATACAACGATGGAACGCCTTTCAGAGGTTTCCAACACCAAAGACCAGAGCATTTGGGCAACAATTGAGGGATTAGAACAAGATAATTGCGGAATAAGCCCCGGCTTAATTAAAAAGATAAAAGGCTTCACCAGCATAATGAAGCAGTTCCAAACCATGGTTTACACTGCCGAAGCTTACGAGGCCGCCTATGCTATAGCCATGGGTTCGGGCATCATCACAGAACTCAAGGAGGATAAATCATTCGAGGGGATGGCTCGTTTCCAGAACATCGAGGAGATATTAAACAGTATAAAGGAATTTACCGATACCCAAAAAGAGGAAGGCGTTACCGAAACCATTGCCCTTGCAGATTATATGGAGAATGTATCGCTCCTAACTGATGCCGATACCCAAAAGCCTGAGGATAAAGACAAGGTAACGGTTATGACAATTCACTCGGCAAAAGGTCTTGAGTTCAGCTATGTGTTTTTAACAGGGGTTGAAGAGGATTTATTCCCATCCAAAATGACGCTTACTTCGCCCGAAGGGCTTGAGGAAGAGCGCCGATTATTCTATGTTGCAATTACCCGAGCGGCTAAGAAAGCAACCATTTCGTACGCTCAAACCCGTTACAAGTGGGGAAATCTTTCGCATTGTGTACCTAGCCGGTTTTTAAATGACATTGACCCTGAATGGGTTGATATGCCAACAGATTTAATGGCATCGCAGCAGGACTCCAATTCGGATTCAATTAGAGCGCGTTTAGAAAACTCTCCGCCTAAAAATTTAACACCGCTATCTAAAACAGGAACATCCATCCAAGGAAATGGTAACCTTTATGGTAAAACGGCTTCGAATTCCGACAATAGTTCTAGTGATGTAAGCGACCCATCGAGCATTGTTACAGGAATGCAGGTAACTCATGAACGTTTTGGAGTTGGGAAGGTTATTAATATTGAAGGTGAAGGGCAAAACCGCAAGGCAACCGTTTTCTTCCAATCAGCTGGGCAAAAGCAACTGCTATTAAAATTTGCTAGGATGAAGATTGTAGGGTAATTAATAATATCCCTGAGGATAGAATAGTTCGGTAAATTATTAGCCAGCAGAAGGGTGAGAACTTTATGTACTATCAAAATTAGAGGTTACCATCTTTTTAAACCAAAAGTTCCTTAAAGCGTCAGAGTTAATGATACTTCAGCACTAGCCATACAAAAATAAAAAATGAAGCCTGTTTTTACCATTTTAATCTCTTTTATGGGTTTATGCAGCACTGCACAATCTCTAAAGGTTATTGATAAAGAAAGTGTTACCCCGATTGAATTTGTTTCTATTGTAAGTCAAAATCCCCCGATATCAACTTCAACAAATATTAACGGAGAAGCAGATATCACTGGCTTTAAAGAATCAAAAGAGATTGAATTTCGGATAATAGGCTACATTACTCAAATCTACAGCTATAAGGAGCTTGAGGAGATGGGGTTTAAAGTTGAACTTCAACAATCCTCCTTTTCGATTGACCAGCTTGTAATCTCGGCTTCAAAATGGAATCAGACAGCAAGGGAAGTTCCAAATAAAATTACTGCGATCACCCCAATTGATATCGCATTTCAAAACCCCCAAACGGCTGCAGATTTGATAGGTACCTCGGGTGAGGTTTTTATCCAAAAAAGCCAGCAAGGTGGTGGTAGTCCAATGATTAGGGGCTTTGCCACCAATCGTTTGCTTATTGTTATTGATGGGGTTAGAATGAATACCGCCATTTTCCGCAGCGGAAATCTTCAAAATATTATATCGCTTGATCCATTTGCTATAGAACAAACCGAGGTGCTATTTGGTCCAGGCTCAGTTATCTATGGAAGCGATGCCATTGGTGGTGTTATGAGCTTTTACACCTTATCACCAAAACTCTCTTATCAGGATAAATCAATTGTTTCGGGAAGTATTTCATCACGATACTCATCTGCTAACAATGAAAAAACGGGCCATATTGACATCAATTCAGGTTGGGAAAAGTGGGCGATAGTTTCGAGTATTAGCTACAATAATTACGGCAATGTTAGAATGGGTTCGAATGGACCAAAGGAGTATTTACGCAAAGAATATGTAGAACGAATTGGGAATACCGATGTTGTAACAAAAAACTCAAACGACCAGCTACAACGCCCTACTGGATACTCTCAGATTAACTTACTTCAAAAAGTACTATACAAACCAAATACGAAATGGGATTTATCATATAACATTCTTTACTCAACAACAACCGATTACGATCGATATGATAGGCTAATCATATATAAAAATGGCTTACCAAAAAGCGCTGAATGGTACTATGGTCCACAAAAATGGTTAATGAATAGCATAATTCTTAACAGCCACAAAAGCAATAGATTATACGATCAAGTCTCATTTCACGCAGCACATCAACTTTTCGAAGAGAGCAGAGTTGATAGGAACTTCAATAACACAAACCGAAAGCATAGATTTGAAAAGGTTAACGCCATTTCTACAAATTTTGATTTTAAAAAAGCTATCGGTTTAAAAAACAAACTTTTCTATGGCATTGAAGCCATATATAATGATGTTAATTCAACAGGCAAAGATGAAGATATATCCACGGGCAATAAGGTTGATGGGCCATCGCGCTACCCACAATCGGAATGGACTTCATACGCAGCATACTTGACCTACCAACGAAAGTTAACAGATAAAACAATGCTACATTTAGGTAGTCGGTACAATCAATATATCCTGAACGCCAAATTCCATAACACCTTTTACCCATTCCCATTTACAAAAGCAAACATTAACAATGGGGCGTTAACAGGAAGTATTGGGTTAACCTATAATCCAAATAGCAAATGGAGCATTAATGCGGATCTATCAACAGGATTCCGATCTCCAAATGTTGATGACATGGGAAAGATTTTCGATTCTGAACCCGGTTCGGTTGTTGTACCAAACCCAAACCTAAAAGTTGAATATGCATACAATGCTGAAATTGGAGTCACAAAAGTATTTGGAGATTTTCTTGAAATCGACGTTGCAGCATTCTATACAATTCTCGATGATGCATTGGTTAAAAGAAATTCAACATTAAATGGCCAAGATAGCATTATGTACGATGGGGTGTTAAGCCAAGTACAATCTATCCAAAATGCTGCATTCGCAAGAGTATGGGGAATACAAGCTGACTTTGAGCTAAAATTACCTGCTGGATTTGGAATCTCATCGAGATATAATTACCAAAAAGGAGAAGAGGAACTTGATAATGGGGAAAAGAGCCCACTTCGTCATGCAGCACCTTGGTTTGGGATTTCTCGACTTACTTATTCTGATAAAAAAATAAGACTCGACCTTTATGCTGCTTACAGCGGGGAAGTATCATACAAAAATCTGGCAGATGAGGAACGGGGTAAACCATACATTTATGCCATTGATAGCAATGGAAAACCATATTCTCCTAGTTGGTACACATTGAATTTAAAAACTCAATACAAAATCAACAAAACATTTACCATTTCTGGAGATATTGAGAACATAACCGATCAGCGTTATAGGCCTTACAGCTCGGGAATGGTTGCCCCCGGCATTAACTTTGTTATGGGGATAAAAGCCATTTTCTAGATCTTGCTTTAAAAACTATTCCATTGGATTATCAATTAAAAAAGACGATTTCAGCTTAATATCTTGAGATGAAGTTCCAACTAGAACTTCAATTTTCCCTGGAATTAAAACTAAATCATCTTCAATTTCATTATAATGCAAAAGATCGGATGGCTTTAAAGTAAAAGTCACATTCTTATATTCACCCGCTTTTAAATGAACTCGTTGAAAACCTTTGAGTTCTTTTAATGGTTTTTGTCCAATTTGATGAATATACAACTGCACAACTTCATCTCCATCAACTTTTCCTGTATTTTTAACGCAAAGCGAAATATCTATCTTATCTTTTAAAACCGTTGATGAAAGTTTTAGGCTTTTATAATCAAACCGAGTGTAACTTAATCCGTATCCAAACGGATAAAGCGTTGGTTTATTAAAGAACCTATACGTTTTCCCACACATTGAATAGTCATCGAACGAGGGAATGTCGTTAATTGATTTGTAGAATGTAATAGGCAACCTACCAGCAGGATTGTATTCGCCAAACAACACCTCTGCAATTGCCTGTCCAGCTGCCTCACCACCATACCAACCTTCAATTATCCCATCGATATTCTCATTCTCCCAGTTAATTGAAAGAGCACTTCCGTTCATTAAAACTAGAATCAGGGGCTTTCCTATTTTCTTTAACTCTTTCAAAAGGGCTGTTTGAACAGTAGGTAAATCAAGGTTCGTTTTATCTCCACCATTAAAACCATCGATATTAACTTGCAAAGCTTCGCCTTCCAAACGAGGCGAAATTCCACCAACAAAAACTATAACATCTGATTTTTTTGCAATATTAATTGCTGGAATAAAGTCTATTTCTCTTTTGTAATTCACTGTATCAGTGATATTGCATCCCTTTTCGTATAAAACAGTCGCCTTGCTTCCAATGATATTTTTAACTCCTTCAACCACTGTGATTACATGGTCGGGAGTTCCATTGTAGTTCCCAAGAGGCACTTCAACATCGTTAGCATTTGGGCCTATAACTGCAATTGATTTTATTTCTTTAGACAAAGGAAGAATACTATTCTTATTCTTTAGAAGAACAATGGACTGTTTTGCCATCTCCAAAGCATAATCTCTATTCTCTTTACAATTGACAATGCTGTAAGGGATTTTTGAATAGGGATTAATCGAATCAGCATCGAACATTCCAAGTTTAAATCTTGCTCGCAGCAACCTTGCAACGGCGCTATCTAGTTCCGATTCAAGCAGTAATCCCTGTTCTATTGCAGGTATTATTGCGCCAACATAACCCAAGCAATGATTATCAACTCCCGCCCTTATGGCTTTAGCCATACCCTCGACAGAATCTTTTGCTGTATGATGTGAAATATACATGTCATAAACTGCACCACAATCTGTGGCTACAAAACCATTAAAGCCCCACCTTTTTCTAAGAATATCGCTTAATAGAAATGGATCGCTACAGCAGGGTTCGCCATAAAGCCTATTATAAGCACACATGAATGAATAAACATGGCCTTCCTGCGCTAACATTTTAAAAGCGGGCAAGTAGGTTTCCCAAAGATCTTGCTTAGATGGTATTGCATTAAACTCATGCCGAGTAGGCTCAGGTCCACTATGAACAGCAAAATGTTTGGCTGTACAAATAGTTTTAAAAAAGTTTGGGTTATCGCCTTGCATTGCTTTAACAAATGCTACGCCCAAAGTACCTGATAGAAATGGGTCTTCACCAAAGGTCTCGTGACCTCTGCCCCAACGGGGATCGCGAAAAATATTAATGTTTGGAGAATAAAATGTTAATCCCTCATATAACCCTCGTTTCCCGTCTCGAACAAATTGATGGTGCTTTGCTCTTGCCTCATCGCTAATAATTGTGCCCATTTTGTAAATCGCATCAGCGTTAAAGGTTGCAGCAAGACCAATGGGTTGAGGAAATGAAGTAGCGAAACCTGCACGTGCAACACCATGCAATGCTTCGTTCCACCAGTTGTATTCAGGAATCCTTAATCTATCAATTGACGGAGATGTATTGTTAATCTGAGATGCTTTTTCTTTAAGTGTCATCCGTTTAAGCAAATCCTGAACGCGAGTTTCGACTGGAAGATTTGCATTTAAATAATCTGGCACCTGTGAAAAAAGAACCAGAGAACTAACAATTAAAACAGAACTTAATAGAAATGCTTTCATGTCAATTAACAAGTTAATATATCTTAGTCTGTGATTTTTATTACCCAAACATGGCTAGAAACCTTCTTTAACTCCTTTGGGACAAGTATTTCAAATCCTTTATCATTTACTTTCCATGATATCTTTTTATTGCTTCCGAGCAGCTGAAGTTTAGATGATTTTAGAATGCTGATTTTTGTGAGTTGAATATTATTCTCCGGGAAATCGAGCATAAAAATGTATTTTGTCTTTCCATCTTTCGATTGAGTAAATCTAACTGATTCTCCATCTTTGTAGATTGAATACATCCTGGTACCATAAATGGCTTCACCATTCACTCTTATCCATTCTCCAATCTCTTTTAATCGATTATAGGCCGTATCATCAAACTCCCCATGGGGATTTGGGCCTATGTTCAGTAGATAATTTCCACCTTTACTAACAATATCAACTAGTTTTTTAATGATTTCGCCCGTGGGCTTATAGATATCATTGGGAACATAACTCCAACTTGTGGCCATGGTCATGCAAGTTTCCCATGGGTAAGGCAAACCCTCCTCCGGAATATGTTGCTCAGGAGTAAGATAGTTTTGCTGCTCGCCAGGAACCGCTCTATCAACAACAATTAGCTTTGGCTGTTTTTGTCTAACCTCTTTTACCAATCGGGGCATATCTATATCTTGGCTCTGAGGGTTTCTTATAACTCGTGCTCCCTCCATCAGCTCAAAATACTCGCTTTTAACCTCATTATCTGTTTTCTTTCGAACCCATCCGCCATCAAGCCAAAGGATATCAATTTTTCCATAATCACTAACAAGTTCATTAATCTGATTATGAGTAAACTCGGTAAATTTTGACCATTGGTCTGGATATTTCTCAATGGAGTAGTTAACGTTTCTATCGAATGGAGGAAACTTACGCCACCAGTAGTAGTCGGAGTGCCAATCAGGTTTTGAGAAATAGGCTCCAATCCAAAAATCTTGACCTCTAAATGCGTTAAAAATTTCCTTAGTAACATTGCTCCTTGGGTTCGAAGAAAAAGGGCATCCTTTATCGGTTATCTTATAATCGATATACTTACTATCAAACATGCAAAATCCATCGTGATGCTTAGTTGTAAAAACCATATATTTCATTCCTGCATCCTTGGCTGCGATAGCCCATTTTTCGGGATTAAATTTTGTTGGATTGAAAGTTGTTTTCAAGTTTTCGTAGGCACTAACATAATCAAAGTAGTTATCGGCAATTCCCTTTTTCCTACCACCAACAGCCCAGCTAACATCCTCGGGGCAGATGCTCCAGCTCTCCACAATTCCCCACTGGCTATAAGTTCCCCAATGCATTAAAAGTCCAAACTTAAGGTCTTTCCATTGCTCAAGTCGATGTTGAATTGCAGTATCCTTATCAGGATAGTATTCCTGATGCTGAGCAGTAACGTTTTGAATAATAATAGTAGAAAGTAGAAAGTAGAATAATTTGAACCTTATCTTTTTCATGGGAATCCATTTTTGCAATTGAGTAGGAAAAACGAAGATAAATACTTTTTTCAGGTTTTAATTATTATTCAGCACAGTTAATAAAACCATTTTTAAAACGCATTTTGAGTAATTACTATTAAACCTATTTCATAAAAAAAGTCTAAATTTTAGAAATATTTCCATACCTAGTTAACCCTAAACTTTCAATCAATGAAACATTCAAGAATTCATCTTAAGGCATCAATTATTGTTCTTGCCTTAATAATGCTCTCGCCCATTATTACTATTGGGCAGAAGAAAGCCACACCAAAACCTGAGATAAAAGACTCGTTAGTTAAGAGCGGCCTAGTTTCTGGGTTAAAATTCAGAAATATTGGACCTGCTTTTACATCTGGTCGAATTGCTGATTTTGCAGTTAATCCAAAAAATCATTCTGAGTTTTACGTTGCGGTTGCAAGTGGACATATTTGGAAAACAACAAATAAGGGATTAACCTTTGAGCCGATTTTCGACAACTATGGAGCATACTCTATTGGTTGTCTTGCGCTTGATCCTAACAATTCAAACGTAATTTGGGCTGGGACTGGTGAAAACAACCATCAACGAGCATTGGGTTATGGCAATGGCGTCTATAAATCTTTAGATGGAGGTAAGTCGTGGAAAAATATGGGTTTAAAAGATAGTCGCCAAATAGGGATGATTCTTATCGACCCTCGTAATTCCAATGTTGTTTATGTTGCAGCAGAAGGATCTGCTTGGGGACCAGGTGGCGATAGAGGTTTATATAAAACAATTGATGGTGGACAAAAATGGGAAAAGGTTTTAAATATTAGCGAGAACACAGGTGTTACAAATATTATTTGTGATCCTCGTAATCCCGATATCCTTTACGCAACTTCTGAACAACGTCGCAGGCATGTTTTCACTAAAATTGGAGGAGGTCCAGAATCGGCAGTTCATAAATCGGAAGATGCTGGAAAAACCTGGAAAAAGTTAACTAGCGGATTACCATCCGAACACATGGGAGGTATGGGCATAGCTATATCACCACAAAACCCCGATGTTCTTTACCTAATAATTGAGGCAGCAAATAATGCTGGTGGTTTTTTCCGAACAACAAACAGAGGTGAAACCTGGTCAAAAATGAGCGATCATGCATCAAGCGGACAGTATTACAACGAAATATATTGCGATCCTGTTCAGTTCGATAAGGTTTATTCGGTTGAAACAATAACATTTGTTACCAGTGATGGTGGCAAAAACTGGTCGAGAGTTAGCAATAAAGACCGACATGTTGATGATCATGCCCTTTGGATTGACCCAACCGACAATAAACATGTAATGATAGGTGGCGATGGAGGAGTTTATATTACACATAATGTAGATGAAGGTTACTGGTATCAGGTATCAAATCTTCCTGTTACACAATTCTACCGAGTAGCACTTGATGACGCACAACCTTTTTATAACGTTTATGGCGGAACACAGGATAATAATACACTAGGTGGTCCATCTAGAAATATTTGCGAAGATGGCGTAAGTAGCGGAGAATGGATTGTAACCGTAGGTGGCGATGGGTTTTGGCCACGAATTGAACCAAACAACCCTGATATCATATACTCCGAATCGCAATACGGAAATGTAGTTCGATACGATAAGAAAAGTGGCGAACGCATCAACATAAAACCCCAACCTCGTAAAGGTGAAAAAACCTATAAATGGAACTGGGATAGCCCTTTAATTATTAGCCCTTTCTCTCCTACCCGACTGTATATGGCTGCCAATAAACTTTTCCGAAGCGATGATAGAGGAAATACTTGGCAAGTTATCTCTGATGATTTAACTGCACAAATCGATCGAAATACTTGGCCTGTAATGGGCAAATACTGGAGTGTTGATGCTGTTGCGAAAGATGTCTCAACTTCATTATTCGGCACAATCGTATCTTTGGATGAGTCCCCAGTAAAAGAGAATTTAATATACGTTGGAACTGACGACGGTCTAATTCAAGTAACCGAAGATGCTGGGAAAACATGGAGAAAAACATCATCATTCCCTGGTGTTCCCGAAAACTCATACGTTAGCGACATATTCGCTTCTCGTTTTGATGAAAATGTTGTATTCGCTTCGCTTCGCAACCTGAAACGCGACGATTTCAAACCTTACATTCTAAAGAGTATCGATAAAGGAAAAAACTGGACATCTATTTCTGCAAATTTACCTGAGAATGGCTCAGTTCATTGCATCGAGCAAGATTTCGTTAAACCTGATTTACTTTTTGCAGGCACTGAGTTTGGAGCATTCTTTTCAATAAATGGTGGTCAAAGCTGGGTACAGTTCGAATCAGAACTGCCTTCGGTTGCAGTTTACGATATGGCTATTCAGAAACGAGAGAGCGATTTAGTTCTTGCCACCTTTGGTCGTGGTTTCTATATTCTCGACAACTATTCACCGCTACGCGACATCAATGGTGAATTTCCAAAAATGGGTAGCTATCTTTTCCCAATAAAAGATGCCCTACTTTACATTCAAACTGGTAAAAAGTATGGTCAAGGCGCTTCGTACTACCTCGCACCAAACCCAGATTTTGGGGCTACATTCTCATTCTTTTTAAAAGAAACTCCTAAACTTAAGAAGGATATTCGCCACGATGCTGAAAAGAAACTTTTCAAGGATGGCAAACCAATTCCACAGCCAAGTTTGAAAGATTTAGAAGATGAAAAGAATGAAATTCCAGCCTATCTACTAATCACAATTCGCGATGGTCAAGGTGATATAATTCGTACCATTACAAAAAAACCATCAAAGAATATCCAACGCATCAACTGGGATTTATGCTACGATAATACTCGAGTAAGAAAAACCGATAAATTCGACCCGTTTGCAAAGCGAGATGGTAACATATTTGTTCTTCCCGGAACATATTCCGTTGAAATATCAATGGTTCAGAATGGACAAATAACACAGCTAACCAAGCCAACAAGTTTTAATGTAAAAGCGCTTAACAACACCACACTTCCAGCTCAAAGTCGCGAGAAGATGGTTGCTTTCCACCGCGAAATATCAAACTTATCGAAAGCAATGATTGGGACAATTCAGCTCGCTGAGGATTTAAAGGAAGAGGTAATTGCCATGAAACAAACAGCCTTAACGCTTCCTTCATCGCACGAAAAGCTTTTACCCGCATTATCGGAAATTGAAAAAGAGTTAGATGATATTCTATTCTTATTCAATGGTTTTGAGGCAAAAGCAAGCGCCGAGGAACTCCCTCCTGTTGATATGCCTTTAATTAATAGATTATATGAGCTAATCGATACTCAAATCAACAGCACATCGGATATTACAACTACATCTACCATGCTTTACAATATTCTCAAAGAGGAATTCCCTCCTGTTTTAGATAGAGTAAAAGCAATTGCACAAACCAAAATGGTTGAAGCAAGAAAATTGATGGACGAAAAAGGGGCACCTTATACTACAGGAAGAATACCTGTTTGGAAATAACATTTAATTACTAAATCGATTAAAGCGGAGCCAAAATTTGGTTCCGCTTTTTCTTTTAAAAGAAAAATAAACTTCAATTGTTATATGATTTTGTTTTTCTCCAACAATCAGCTAGCTTTGCATCATTGTGAAACGATTGGCAATTTGCTATTGGGAGTAGTTCATAAAACCACCCTTCGGAGATAAAAAAGTACTTTTCCTTACCTTAAAAAGCAATCGTTTTCTTATATTTGATAGCAAACAAATCGATACGATGGATTATAACACAAGCAGAAAGAAGCTAAACCTCCCCGAGTACGGTAGGAATATTCAACAAATGGTTGATCACCTTGCAACTGTTGAGGATAGAGACGAGCGAAACCGTTTAGCACGTTCGCTTATTGGGATAATGGGGAACTTGAATCCACACTTAAGGGATATCAACGATTTTAAGCATAAACTCTGGGATCATATCTTTATCATGTCGGATTTTAAACTTGATATTGACTCGCCATACCCAATCCCAAGCCTTGAAACCTACGAAGAGAAACCTAAAAAGGTACCATATCCTACTCAACCTATTTCCTTTAAACATTACGGACGATCTATTGAGATGATGATCCAAAAGGCAATCGAGATGGAGGAAGGCCAACAAAAGGATGCTCTAACACAGCTGATTGCCAACCACATGAAAAAATCATACCTGATGTGGAGCAACGATTCCGTTTCCGATGAGGATATCCTCCGCGATATGGGCGTGCTTTCGAAAGGTGCATTAAAACTAGCACCCGGAACTAGGCTAAGCGATAATCGCGAAGCATTCAAGAGCAAACGCAAATTTATTCCACGTAAAAAATAACCTTAAAACGAGCGACTATGGCCACATTCGAAGTTTATGGCGGTAGGCAGCTTAAGGGTGAACTACACCCTCAGGGCGCCAAAAATGAAGCATTACAAATACTTTGTGCAACACTTTTGACACCTGAAAAGGTTACAATAAACAACATCCCCAATATTAGGGATGTGCTTAAATTAATAGAACTGCTCGAATGCATGGGCGTTGAGGTTAAGAGAATCAACTCTTCTACTTGCACATTCAAAGCCAACAACGTTAATGTTGAGTATTTAACCACCGACGATTTTAAGAATAAGGCTGCAAGCCTTAGGGGTTCCATTATGGTTGTTGGACCACTTCTAGCACGCTTTGGTATAGCTTACATCCCAAAACCTGGTGGCGATAAGATTGGTCGCCGTAGGCTCGATACCCACTTCATTGGTTTCGAGAAACTTGGTGCAACCTTCAACTACGATACCAAGGAGAGCTTCTTTAAGGTTGAGGGCAAAAACCTTAAAGGTTCATATATGCTATTGGATGAGGCATCGGTTACCGGTACTGCAAACATACTAATGGCTGCTGTTTTGACCCCTGGTAAAACTACCATTTTTAATGCAGCCTGCGAGCCATACGTACAGCAGCTTAGCAAGATGCTTGTTAGCATGGGCGCCAAAATATCGGGAATCGGATCAAACCTGCTAATTATTGATGGCGTTGAATATCTAAAAGGTTGCGAGCACACTATTCTCCCCGACATGATTGAGATAGGCTCATTCATTGGCCTTGCAGCCATGACCCGTAGCGACATCACTATCAAAAATGTTTCGTACGAAAACCTAGGTATTATCCCTGATTCGTTTAGCCGATTGGGAATTAAGATGGAGCGAATTGGCGATGATATTCATATTCCAGAGCAGAGCAACTACGAAATCGATTCTTTTATTGATGGTTCAATTATGACAATTGCTGATGCCACATGGCCCGGTTTAACGCCTGACCTACTGAGCGTTTTCCTTGTGGTTGCTACGCAAGCTAAAGGTTCTGTTTTAATTCATCAGAAGATGTTTGAGAGTCGACTATTCTTTGTCGATAAGTTAATCGATATGGGCGCTCAGATTATCCTCTGCGACCCTCACCGTGCAACGGTGATTGGCCATAACCACCAGCTTCGCCTTCGCCCAACAACTATGACCTCGCCCGATATTCGTGCTGGGGTTGCACTTCTTATTGCTGCTCTATCTGCCGATGGCAAGAGCACAATCCATAATATCGAGCAGATAGATCGTGGGTACGAAAACATTGACCTACGTTTGAATGCAATTGGTGCAGATATCAGAAGAATAGGATAGAATTAGTGACAGTTTATAGTTGTCCGTTGACAGTATAGAGAGAAGTTGGAATCATTCAACTTCTCTTCTTGTTTTTATCTAATGCCTCCTCCACTTGTTAAATTAAAATCAAATAAAGAGACTATCAAACATTATCATTAAACCATTTTTGAATTGTTTGCTCTAATAATTCGTTCAAAATATATAAACCCTAAACCTATGAAAAACTTATTCCTTGTTATTGCCGTTACACTACAGCTCGTTTTTTCATCAAATTCGTTTTCACAAGATGATCCTGTAGTAAAAAAAATCATCGAAATCGGTAAAACCGATAACCAAACCATGAAGCATCTCGACATTCTTTGCAACCGCTTTGGAGGTCGCCCAATAGGATCGGATGCATATGAAAATGCTGCAGCTTGGGCTGCCAGTAAATTCAAAGAGTGGGGAATGCAAGTTGAAATGGACGAGTCGGGCACTTTGCCTGTTGGTTTTAACCGTGGACCTTGGTTTGGACGAATGCTTAGCGATAATGGAATGACTCTTCATTTTGCAACTCCATCATATACATCAGGGACTAAGGGCGTTCAAAAAGGACATGTGCTTATCGAGCCAAAAACTTGGGCCGAATTAAATAGGATGAAGGGAAGGTTAAAAGGGGCTTGGGTTCTTGTATCTGGTGCAAGTACAGGTTGGCCAATCGATTACTCAAAAAGAGCAGATGCATTGCGCGCCAAAGTTATTGCTGAGAATGCGAAGATCGAAAAGCAGAATGATTCAATCAACCGAATTAATTGGATGAATAGAGGTACAGAAGCAAAAAAGATTGAACTACTCCCCCTTAAAGAAGAACCTGGATTGTTTTATAAACAAATGGTTGAAGCAGGAATACTTGGGATAATCCAATCGGCTCCAGTTCCAATTACTGCGCTATATGACCGTAAGAATGTTGATAGCATGACCTTTGAGACTTTACCAACTATCCCCGATATCAAACTTGATGAGCATCAGTATAAGATTATTGAGCAGATGGTAAAAGAACGCCGAACCTTTGACCTTGAGTTCGATATTCGCAATCACTTTAAATTGGGCCCAATCAAATACCATAATGTAATTGGAATAATTCCAGGCACCGAATTCCCTAATGAGTATGTTATCATGGGTGGTCACCTCGATGCTTTTGATGTGGCAACTGGTGGAGTAGATGATGGCTCAGGTTTGACTCCTGCTATGGAAGCCGCTCGGTTAATCATGAAAGCCGGTGGAAAACCAAAACGTACAATCCTTGTTTGTCTTTGGGCTGGTGAGGAATTTGGATTGCTTGGATCAACCAGTTGGGTTGAAAAAAACAAGGATAAACTGGATAAGATATCGAACATGTTTAACCGCGACGGAGGACCAACTGTTGCCAACGGGTTAAGCGTTTCGGAAGCTATGTGGGCTGATATTGAGAAGATTTGCAAACCACTTAATGACATAAATCCTGACTTCCCATTTACTCTTAAGAAAAGGGAAGCAAGAGAGAAACCTAAAAAAGCTGGTGGCACCGATAGTGGACCATTCTCTGTTGTTGGCGTTCCAACCATGACATTTAATACCGAAGATCCAAAAGGGTATAACTTTAGCTATGGTGAAATTTGGCACACCGAACGCGACCTTTACAATAAGAGCATTGCTGAATACCAAGAGCATACTGCCATCGTAACTGCTGTTGTTGTTTATGGCATTGCTAATCTCGATCATCTACTTTCTCGCGATGGATATTATTTGCTAGAAAAAAAGGTAGAGGAGAAAAAAGATCCTAAAAAGAAGAAATAGAAATAATTAATTAACCACCGAAAAAACCCATCCTTTGCAGGTGGGTTTTTTTATGTACTTTTGTGCCAATTTGACCGAAAACATCAATGGCAAAATATTTGTGTACCATTGGTGACTAAAAAGAAAAAAGATAATAAAGATATGACCAAGAGAAAGAGCAAGCCTGAGGAGATAACCGATGAGCAAATTTTAGATCCAACTGCTGCTGAAGCACCCTCGTTTATTAAAAACAATATTGAAGAGCAGGGAAAAGTGGCAGAAGAAAAAATTGAAGAGAAAGTTGAAGTTAATCCTGTTCAGCAGTTGCAAGCACAGCTCGATGAGATGAGGGATAAATACCTTCGCCTATCAGCGGAGTTCGACAACTACCGTAAGCGTTCGCTTAAGGAGAAAATGGATCTTACCAAATACGCTTCGGAAGATGTTATTAAATCCATTTTACCTGTTGTCGATGATTTTGAAAGAGCCATAAATAGCCTCGAAATATCTACTGATATGGATGCTATTAAGCAAGGCCTTCATCTCATCTCAAACAAGTTCAGCGATTTCTTAAAAACAAAAGGTGTTACAGAAATTGAAGCTGTTGGCAAAGAGCTAAACACTGATTTACACGAGGCTATCACCAAAATCCCTGTTCAAGAAGAGGAGAAAAAGGGCAAGATTGTGGATGTGATTCTTAAGGGATATACCCTTAACGATAAGGTAATTCGCTTCTCTAAAGTGGTAATTGGGGAATAGGTAAAGTAAAACAAACTATGAGCAAAAGAGACTATTACGAAATTCTTGGTATTCAACGCGATGCTTCGAAGGACGAGATCAAAAAAGCCTATCGAAAGATGGCTATCAAGTATCATCCTGACAAGAATCCTGGAGATAAAAAATCGGAGGATCACTTTAAGGAGGCAGCCGAAGCCTACGAGGTGTTGAGCGACGATAATAAGAGAGCCCGTTACGATCAGTTCGGACATGCTGGCATGAACGGTGGCAGTGGCGGTGGTGGTTTCTCCGGTAGAGGCATGACTGTAGAGGATATTTTCTCGCAATTCGGCGATATTTTCGGAGGTCACTTTGGCGGATTTGGCGGATTTGGCGGTGGCAGAAGTTCACAGAGAGTTAACAAAGGTTCAGACCTTAGGGTAAAGGTAAAACTTAACCTTCAAGAGGTTGCCAACGGTGTTGAGAAAAAACTTAAAGTAAATAAATACGTTTCGTGTAATTCATGTCACGGATCGGGCGCTGCTGGGGGCTCATCGTACAGCACTTGTACATCTTGCCGTGGCTCGGGATATGTTACTCGTGTTACAAACACGATGTTAGGACAAATGCAGACAACCCACCCATGCTCAACATGTAACGGTGAAGGCAAAATTATTACGAATAAATGTACTACTTGCAGCGGCGAAGGCGTAATGCGCGACGATGAGGTGATAAGCATCAAGATTCCCGCAGGTGTTGCAGAAGGTATGCAGATGAGCGTATCGGGACGTGGAAATGCGGCTCGTAGAGGTGGTGTTAATGGCGACTTGCTAGTGTTGATTGAAGAGGAAAGAAATCCTGATCTTATTCGTGATGGCAACGATCTTATTTACAACCTTTACCTTAGCTTCCCTGAAGCTACTTTGGGCGCTCCAGTTGAAATTCCAACAGTTGATGGAAAGGTAAAAATCAAAATCGACCCAGGAACACAACCTGGCAAAGTTCTTCGATTAAAAGGCAAAGGTATTCCTGATGTTAATGGCTATGGCAAAGGCGATTTGCTTGTAACCATCAATGTTTGGGTTCCAAGAAATTTATCAAAAGATGAAAAGGCGATTATTGAGAAGCTTGGGAAATCGGAAAACTTTGAGCCAAACCCAGATAGCAGCGAAAAGAACTTCTTCGAAAAGATGAGGGGATTTTTCGAGTAAAAAATTAATACTCAAAACAAAATCCCTGAAAGTAATAATTCAGGGATTTTTTATTTTCTCTTTGAATTAACAACGGAGAGCCACTGAGTAGAGCACAGAGTTTCACTGTGAAAAATAATTTGTAACAAACAGCATCGATGCAATACTAATTAAGTAGTAAATTTCGAAACTCATTCTATAACCAATTAATTTAAAATTATTATGAATCTTTTAACCGCTGAGCATGTCGAGAAACGATTCGCAAACCATCTTGCGCTCGACGATGTGAGCATTGCTGTACCCGAGAAAAGTATCTTTGGCCTTTTGGGTCCAAACGGGGCAGGAAAAACAACGCTTATCCGAATTATCAATCAAATAACAGGACCCGACAAGGGCGAAGTAACCTTCGCTGGAAGAAAGATGAAGGCCGATGATATCTATCAAATCGGCTACCTTCCCGAGGAACGCGGTCTATATAAAAAGATGAAGGTTGGCGAACAGGCGCTTTACCTTTCACAATTAAAGGGCATTAGCAAAAATGATGCAATCAAACAGCTTAAAATTTGGTTCGAAAAATTCGAAATTCAGAGCTGGTGGGATAAGAAGGTTGAAGAGCTATCAAAAGGGATGGCTCAAAAAGTTCAGTTCATAGTAACTGTAATTCATGAACCAAAACTGCTAATATTCGATGAGCCCTTTAGCGGATTCGATCCAATTAATGCAAATCTTCTAAAAGATGAGATTTTAAAACTTAAAGAAAAAGGCTCAACCATTATATTCTCGACCCACAACATGAGTTCGGTTGAAGAACTTTGTGATCACATTGCGCTAATCAATAAGTCAAAAAATATTTTACATGGCGAAATAAATGAGGTCCGCAAGCAGTATGGAAGCAATATCTTCGAATTAGCGTATCGTGGCGATTCTCATAAATTAAGCGCTAGTCTCGATACAAACTACTCATTGGTTAGCGAAAAGGATGAGGCTGGTGTTAAAAAAGCCCTAATAAAAGTAAACAACTTCTCATCCGATAACCGTTTACTCAATCTTGTGTTGCCTGCTGTTGAGGTTGTTGGTTTTAACCAAGTAATCCCTAGCATGAACGACATTTTCATTCAGGTTGTTCAAGACTACAATCGCACCAACGGTGTATCAAGCAACTAATCGTTAATCAATTAAAGAAATTAGCCATGAATAAAATATTACTTATCATTGAGAGGGAATTTATGTCGAGGGTTAAGAAAAAATCCTTCATCATAATGACCTTACTAACCCCTCTCCTATTTGCAGCGCTAATGGTAGGTCCAAGTTTGCTTGCATCTATGGAGAATACAGAACTTACTAAGGTTGCGGTTATAGACGAATCTAAATATTTCGAGGGTAAAATAAAAGAAACTGATTACATCAAGTTTAATTTCCTCAGCAATAGTTCAATAGATGAATTCAGAAAAGATTTTGAAAAATCAGGTTACTACGCAATTTTATTTATAAACAAGAGCGCGTTAACCAATCCTGATAGCATCATTATTTACTCTAATAAACAGCCATCAATCGATGTGGTTTCTCATATCTCAAACGCCATTGAGAAAGAGGTTGAAACAAACAAACTAAAAGCCTACAAAATTGAGAATATCGACGAAATATTGAAGGCTGTTAAAACCAATATAGATGTTAGAACTATCAAATGGTCGAAAGATGGTAGTGAGAAGGAGAGCAACCAATTCGTAACCATGGGAATTGCATATATAATGAGTTTCTTAATGTATATGATGGTTTTGCTTTTTGGCACACAAGTAATGCAAGGAGTTATTGAGGAGAAAACCAATAGAGTTGTGGAGGTGATTATCTCTTCGGTTAAGCCATTCCAAATGATGATGGGAAAAATCCTAGGTATCGCAGCTGTATGCTTAACCCAAATTCTTGCCTGGATTATCCTTACATACGCAATTGGAAACATTGCTATATCTTTTATAGCCGATAAGGAACAACCTGTTAAAACGGAGCAGGCTCAACAAATAGTTGGTAGTGAGTTGCAACAGCAGAATATGCCAAGCAATGTTCAATCACCTGAAAAGAAGATGAGTTCAAATGATATTTTAAAACTTTTTGAAGGACAAAATGTATTACTTATTATTGGATCATTTATTTTCTACTTCCTTTTCGGATTCCTACTATATGCAGCTCTTTTCGCAGCAGTTGGCTCAGCAGTTGATAATGTAACAGACACACAGCAACTTGTAATGCCAATTACAATGCCTCTTATTATTTCGATTATTGTAATGATAAGCGGCATCAAATCGCCCGATGGCCCATTGGCATTCTGGTTCTCGATGATTCCTTTAACATCACCAATCATTATGCTAACCCGTATTCCATTTGGTGTTCCAACTTGGCAACTTGCATTATCAGCATTTTTACTCGTTGCAACCTTTATTGTAGTTACTTGGATGGCTGCAAAGATTTATCGTACAGGTATTCTTTTGTATGGTAAAAAGTACACATGGAAAGAGATGTGGAAATGGGTAAGATATAAGAGTTAATTCTGATTTATCATAATTTAGTAGCCAGTAGAAATAAAAACACTACTGGCTACTTTTTTCTAAACTACAAAAAAACAACTCATGCTAAATTCACTTTCAGAATCAGTTAAACTACTTTGCCAACACGACTCATCAGGTCACGATTGGTGGCACATTTACAGAGTTGTAAACCTTGCCAAACATATTGGTAGCAAAGAGGGAGCTGACTTGCACGTAATTGAAATTGCTGCTTTACTTCACGATTTAGATGATTGGAAACTAGGCGATAGCGACAGCGAAACCCTTCCTGTTGCGCGAAAACTTTTAGCTAAAAATGGTGCAACTACAGAGTTTATTGAAAGGGTGGTTAAGATTATTAAGGAGGTTTCCTATAAGGGAGCAGGGACTGAAACAAAACCATCATCAATAGAAGGAATGGCTGTTCAGGATGCCGACCGACTCGATGCCATTGGGGCAATTGGTATTGCAAGGACTTTTGCATATGGAGGATTCAAAAAACAGCCAATGCACGATCCGAATCTTGCGCCTACACTTCATAATAGCTATGAAGATTACAAAAGCACTCGCACCTCAACAATTAACCATTTCTACGAAAAACTTCTGCTTTTAAAAGATAGGTTAAACACTGACACAGCCAAAGAAATTGGCTTGCAAAGACATCTGTTCATGGCTCAGTTTCTTGAGCAGTTTTATGCTGAATGGGACATAGTTTAGCTGTTAGTTGACAGCTCACAGCTGACAGATTAAGGTTTATCATTATTTACATTACTGTCAACGCTCAACTAAAAACCCTGCCTACCGGCAGGCAGGTGTCAACTAAATTCACTACTTTTACACTCAAATAAGTAATTCTATGCGAGTTGCAATTATCGATATGGGAACAAACACTTTTAACCTACTTGTGGTTGAGGTTAGTGATGAAACCCATTACCAAACGCTGCACAATAGCAAGTGCTTTGTTAAATTGGGCGAAGGAGGTATCGATAAAAAGTTTATAGCACCCGATGCTTGGGAACGAGGCCTAAAGGCCATCGAATCGCATATGAATACCATATCAAACTTCAATGCCGATAAGGTTTTTGCGTTTGCAACTTCAGCAACCCGCGATGCCGAGAACGGTGCAAGTTTCGTTGATGAAATTCTAAAAAGATTTAATCTTAAAGTTAATGTAATTGGCGGCGAACAAGAGGCAAGCCTTATTTACAAAGGGGTTAAGCAGGCTGTTGATTTAGGCGATAATGTTAATCTGATTCTCGATATCGGTGGTGGCAGCAACGAGGTAATCCTTTGCAATGCAAATCAAGTATTTTGGAAGCATAGCTTCAACCTTGGGGTTCAACGATTGCTAAACCATTTCAAGCCTAGCGACCCAATTACATCTGAAGAAGTAGGTCGTGTTGAACTATTTCTTGAGCAGGAATTGCAACTTCTTTTTTCTGCAGTGCAGAAATGCAAGCCAATAAGATTAGTCGGCAGTTCTGGCTCATTTGATACATACAGAAGTTTACTGGCGCACTCGGGTAAACTTCCGTTAATTAAAGATAAGACAATCGAAATCCCTTTATCTTCTTATAAGGAACTTCATAAAACTTTAATAAAATCAAAAAAAGAGGAGCGCATAGCCATGCCAGGAATGGAGTTGATTAGGGTAGACTTTATCGTTTTAGCATCCATCTTTACAAGTTTTATAATTGAAAAACTCAATATTGAGTCGATACATCAATCGAACTATGCGCTTAAGGAAGGCGCACTGTGGGAAGTATTGAACGAAGTGAAAGTATCATAAATATTGTAAAATAGCGAACCATGTCTAAGATATTAGTTATTGACGATGAGCGGGCAATCCGTAACACGCTAAAGGAAATTCTTGAGTTTGAAAAGCACGAAGTTGACGTTGCCGAAGAGGGAGCAACTGGGATTGAAATATTCAAGTCTGGCAATTACGATGTTGTTCTCTGTGATATCAAAATGCCCAACATGGATGGTATCGAAGTGCTTGATAAGCTGCAAGAACATTCATCTGAAGTTCCTGTAATTATGATATCGGGACATGGCAATATCGATACTGCTGTTGAGGCAATCAAAAAAGGGGCTTACGATTTCATCGAAAAACCACTTGACTTAAATCGTTTATTGATCACTATTCGCAATGCTACTGATAAAACCACACTCATTCAGGAAACAAAAACGCTTAAGAAAAAGGTTTATAAAACCTATGATATTGTTGGCGAATCGGTAGCCATAACTAAAGTAAAAGACATAATAGATAAAGTTGCACCAACCAATTCAAGGGTTTTGATTACTGGTTCAAACGGAACTGGGAAAGAGTTAGTTGCCCGTTGGCTTCATGAAAAGAGCAATCGCTCATCGATGCCATTCGTTGAGGTTAACTGTGCGGCAATTCCATCAGAGCTAATCGAGAGCGAACTTTTCGGTCACGAAAAGGGGGCCTTTACCTCAGCCATCAAGCAGCGCAAGGGGAAATTTGAGCAAGCCGATGGGGGAACGCTATTCCTCGATGAGATTGGAGATATGAGCCTTAGCGCCCAAGCAAAGGTTTTACGAGCATTGCAAGAGAATAAAATTACACGAGTTGGCAGCGATAAGGATATTGACGTGAATGTTAGGGTAATTGCTGCAACCAATAAAAACCTTACAAAGGAAATTGAAGCGGCTCAATTCCGCGAAGACCTTTACCATCGACTAAGCGTAATAATAATTCATGTTCCATCGCTAAACGATAGGGCTGAAGATATCCCAATGCTTGCCGATCATTTTATTGAGCTAATTTGCAATGAACATGGGATGCCCAAAAAGACCATTACTCCCAAAGCCATTGAGGCATTGCAAAAGCAGAAATGGACAGGAAATATTCGCGAGTTCAGGAATGTTATTGAACGATTGATTATCCTTTGCAACAAGGAGATTACAGATCAGGACGTAAAAGCGTTTGCAAGTCCGGTGTTTCAATAGTAATATTGCATAATAAGAACCCCAAGGTTAAAACTTTGGGGTTCTTATTATTAAAATTATTTCCCCGACAAAAGCTCCTCAACACTCACAACTTTTGCATATGCTTTAAGAGTTGAAAGAGTTGAAAGATGCACCATTTTTGCTGGTACAACCTCATCGCCCCATTTTAAATCGCGGGTTGCACATGCATCGTGGACTAATGTGATTTTGTAACCCAAGTCGTACCCAGCACGAACGGCACCCTCAACGCACATGTGTGTTTGCATTCCACAAATAACAAGATTTTTCACACCCAAACTTTTCAAGTAGTCGTTGAGATCTGTTCCGTTGAATGAGCTAATCTCCTTTTTGGTAATTATCTTTTCGCCTTCGATTGGGACAATTGTTTTTTGGATATCGGACTGGGTATCTGACTCATGCTTAATATGGATTACAGGCATTCCCTTTTCTCTAAAGTATTTAAGTAGAATAGCAGCATTATCAGCAGCAGCCTGAGGGTTAACTAGTTCCGACTTTCCACCGGGAAAGTAAAAATCCTGAATGTCAATAATTAGCAGTGCCGTTTTTTCTGATTCAGCATTTTGAGAAAATGAACTAATAGCCATAAGCAAGGCAATTAATATGATGAATAATCTTTTCATGATTGATCTATTAAATATGCTAACTCATAAAAGTTTCATATAAAAACAAAGGTAACCAAAAATGTTTACCTCGTTATTTTGGATATTGGGATAATTTGGGCTAACTCTTGAAAAAGAAACACGCCTTAGTTCTGCGAAGACTCTCCTCCGATTGCTCCTCGATCAGTTTTATATCAACCTGACGAACAAACATGTCGTAAAAAGTTAAAAATTCCTGATCGGGTTTTGCTGGCTCCTCAAGATTGAAGAAGATGACCTCCCTATAAAAAAAGTAGGGATTGTGCATCATGTACTTGTTACAAATACGATCAACAAGTTGTTTTGAGTGTCGCATAACAGGTTCTATTTCTAACATCAAATTAGGGAATTTTAATCTGTATTGCAATTTATTTTCAATTGATTTGCATCATTTAAAAAGATGATTGAGAATTCCAATTGCATAAAATAAAAAATCCTGGCTAATTGCCAGGATTTTGGGTGGAGAATGGGGCTCGAACCCACGACCCTCAGAACCACAATCTGATGCTCTAACCAGCTGAGCTACCCCCACCGTTTGAGGCTGCAAAGATAATAATTTTAGAATATATTTATCAAGTTGCGAAAAAAAATTAACACATAGCGTTGTTTAACTCATGTTTATAGTCTTCCAACTTTTTGATAACTGCTGCAGGATTACCTCCAATCAGCTGATTACCATCAAGAAAAGATTTTGTAACCACTGCTCCAGCTGCGACAACAGTATGCGGTCCTAGTTCAACTCCAGGGAGAATAATACAATTTGATGTTATCAAGGAATCATGCCCAATTCGAATGGGTTTTTCTGTCCGATAGTTATTATAGTTCAACAGATCGTGATTCATGCTGATAATTGAAATTTTTGGCCCTAGCCAAACATTATCCTCAATTATAATTCCATTTCTACCATCTATATAGCTTCCTAATGTCGACCCAGGAGTTTCGGGTCCTCTCTGAATATTCTCATACCCCTTCACTTCTGACGTCCAATGTACTGGCCATGGCACACGGCTGTTAATCCTAAATACTTTTTGTGCAAAAAAGCATTTCATCAACAAACGAAAAGGAAAGTTATGATAATCGAATCCGGGGTACGCCCAACGGAAAAATAGAAATCCAAAGATGGAAACAACAGCCCTTTTCATTGCTCTATTTTTTCATTATACATTTTAACCTTAAAAACTGAACATACCATTGAATCTTTACAGAGTTTGTGCCGATATATCTAATTCTAGCTCCTTTAGATTTCATATTCTCAAGCATCTCTCGAGTATAAAACTTTGAATTTACAAAATCCTTTAAAAAATAAACATATACAACCCGAGGAGACAAACATCGTTTCACTATGTTTTTGAATTTTTGAAATAATGAAACGCTATGCGAATAATTGAGTCGTCTGTTTGGGCTAAAATTAATTCCTATTGGTTCAAAAAGAGTTGTTTCCAGTGTGTGCTCATAAAGTTCTTTTTGCAATCTAAATTCAAACGGGATATTTGAAAAAAACTCTAACAAATTTTTACTCCACAATGGCAAACAATATCGATATCCAAAATAATCATAGACTCTTATTCCATTGGCAAACATTTTCGGGTTCCATTCTTTCATACACCAGTAGTCGAACCATTCGGCAGGTGTTGATTTCTCATCATATTGCTCTGACAATCGCTCTCGAACCGAATCTAAAAAAGCCTCACTAACATCATTCAAATCGTACCGGCTAGAGATCAACTTATCAATCATCTCTTGCTTACTTTCAACCCCAGAGAACAACTCTAAAAAATTGCTTCCCCCAAGTGTGTCGCCCGAATGGCCGGGCATAAAAACAGCATCATCAGGGACTAACCCTTCAGCTCGCATTTTTTTAACCGCAAAATAATCTTGGATTATATAAAAAGAGCTGGCATTCGCAGCAAAATCTACATATCTAATAAAATCATCAGAATCAACAAACCCATCAACTAATTCAGTTGTATTCTCTATAAATAGCCACTTATATCCCAGAGTTTCAGCCACCCTTTTTGAGGTTATCATTTCTGGACTATCAATCTTCCCAAATGAGTAGCATATTACATTTTGATACCCATGACGCTTAAACATTGAAACTATTGAACGTGAATCGTATCCTCCGCTAAGGGGAATAACAACCGTACGGACATTTAACCCATTTATAAGTGCTTTATAATCTCTATCTAAAATATCGATCAATTTTGTTTTCAAATTTTCAAAAGAATCAACAATTCTTTTCGATGGAAGAAACTCAAAATATGGTATAACTTCAACTTTATTTGCTGACATACAAGCCATCTCTCCTGCTCCAAGTTGGCTGACTCCATTTAAAAGAGTTTTATTTCCTGTTACATGCCCTGCAGCCAAATACTCATCAAAAGCATATGGGTTGAAATTCGATTCTGTTAAATCACCATCAATTACGCTAAAACCTGAGTCAGAAATTTTAAATGAATTGTTTTCATTGCTGAAATACAAGGGGAATGAACGACCCCGGTCAACTGCAAGCAATAAAAAATCATCATACCTGAGTATAACTGCAAAATGCCCATTGGTTTTTAAAATAAGTTCTATCAAATCTGAACTTGATGCAACATCTGAGAAATATTTCGCTACTTCAAGATCGATATATGATTTACCATTTTGATCTATAACCCATCCCTTTGCATAAACGTTAACATGGTTAAACCAATGGTAACCATAATCATAATTCAACTTAATACTTGCACTTTGCATATAGTTTCCCTTAAAAATTCTCAGGCTCAAAAAGGTCTCTAATAAATGACTATCATCTTTCAAACTTACAAAAGTTTGAAAATATATAACGTTTAAATATTACTTGTAGTGCAAAATATGTTTGATGGGAATTAAAAAAAGTTGTAGGTTTGCTCGACTAAACCGCAATACAGGCGATTATGGATGAAAAAGTAATAGACATAATCACTCAGATAAAACAACGCATGAATGGGGCTGTTGTTGAATCCATGAGAGAATCTGGAGTTATCTACAAAGTAAGCTATGGTGTAACTATTCCAGAACTAATGGAGATTGCTCAACCATACAAGGGTAACCATGAACTTGCCCTGCAACTTTTTGAACAAGATATTAGAGAATGTAAGATAATTGCCTCAATTATTGACGATCCAGCGCAAGTTACCGGGAGTCAAATTGATGATTGGTGCGAGGATTTTAATAATACCGAGATTATTGAGCAGGTGTGCAATAACCTATTTTGGAAATCGGATTTTGCGCTTTCACGTAGCTATGAATGGTGTATCGAGGATGATGAGCTGATGAAAAAGGCAGGTCTACTTATTATTGGTCATAGAGCCTTAGACTCAACTATTAAAGATTCAATTTTCGAGCCTTATATCGGTATTGTTGAGGAAATTGCCGAAAGTGATGAGGAAATGTTGAGTAATTCATCGTTATACGCCCTTAGGCAAATTGCCAAGCGAAGCGATTACCTCAACGACAAGGTGGTTAAAGCCGCCGAGAGGATGTCGGAATCAGAATTTGGCATCGCAAACTGGATTGGCAACCAGCTCCTTTTTGAATTAACCGAGGAGTAAGCATGCCGCTTTGTCAGCATGGCGAAAAGGCACAAATTTTGATTCCAAACAAAACAGAAAAAACTAAATTAAATAGAATATGGATTTATTTAAATCGTCGAACCCTGCATTCTCAGAAAAGATTTTTTCAAAAGCAGGGGCTTACACATCGGATGAAACAATGACTGTTCAAGGAACAATGAATAAGGCACTATTGATGCTTATCTTGGTTATCCTTGGCGCAGCATTTACATGGAAAGGATTTTTTGATGCAATGCCAGTTGAAGGTGCTGAAAATGTTACTTTACCAACATCGGTTATAGTTTGGATGCTAGTTGGTGGAATTGGCGGATTTATCACTTCGTTAATTGTAATTTTCGCCCCTAAAACGGCCCCTTATACTGCTCCAATTTACGCTGTTTTAGAAGGTTTGTTCCTTGGAGGCATTTCGGCATTCTTTGCAATGCAGTATAGCGGAATTGTTATGCAAGCAGTTGGGTTAACCTTTATCACTTTCTTTATTATGCTAATCACATACCGCACAGGATTGATTAAGGTAACAGAGAAGTTTAGAACTATTATTCTTGTTGCAACAGGCGCTATTGCTGTGATGTATCTCGTAACATTTATTATTGGCCTTTTTGGCGTAAGCACTAGTTATATACATGGTAATGGATTATTAAGCATTGGGATAAGCATTGCTGTTATTGCAATTGCTGCGCTAAATCTGTTGCTCGATTTCGATTTTATTGATAGAGCTTCGGCCCAAGGTGCTCCAAAATATATGGAATGGTTCGGAGCATTTGGCCTAATGGTGACCCTAATCTGGTTGTATATTGAGTTTTTGAAACTGCTCTCAAAACTTTACAGCCGCGACTAAAAGCCTTGCTAACTTACAATCAGCGCATAAAAGAAATATTTTCGTGTAAGGGATTTGTTATTTTGATATTAGTTAATAACTTTGCAGCCCAATAACGGAAAAAAGCAGTAAGTTAAACATACACAATAATGAAAAAGGGAATACATCCGGAAAATTACAGACTGGTGGCATTCAAGGACATGTCAAACGAACATGTTTTTATCACCAAATCTACCGTTAACACAAGAGAAACCATCGTTCACGAAGGTGTTGAGTATCCTGTGGTAAAAGTCGAAATTTCGAACACTTCGCATCCTTACTATACTGGTAAGATGAAACTTGTTGATACAGCAGGTCGCGTTGATAAGTTCATGAACCGTTACAAGGATCATTTCGATAAGAAAAAGAAGTAGATAGCATTTGCAACTTATTTTAATACTATAGAAAGAGCTCCCAAAAGGAGCTTTTTTTATTTATTTAACAACTGCAAGGCAGCTGATACATTACCATTTTGTATTTTTGCTTTTCAACTCATCCAAACATCATGCAACGAAACCACATCCTATTCGACGATTCAAGAAGATTAAACCTTTACCCATTAACCTTTACAAGGCCTGTGGCAGAGATTCGTATTGGAATCCTTACAATAAAGGAAAAATGGGAAAAGATGCTAGCCGAGCCATGCTCTTTCTTAACTGCAGATTATCTTCGCGAGAAATTCCCATTAACCCAAAATGGTAAAGAATCAGTCCTGATTAATGGTGGTGTAATTCCTGATAATGATCTTTTATCCCTTATCAGCAACTTAAAGGTTGGCCAAGCAATTATTTGGGAGAATACTGTCGTTGCAGCATCAATGCAATCTACACCAAACCTAGATTATGTCCCAAAAACTGAAGATTTTTCTAACACTATAAAACTAAACGATAGCCCTTTTATCATCGCTAACCCTTGGGATATCTTCAAATACAATGGGAAAGCGCTTGAAATGGATTTTGATTTAATAACCAAAGGGCGTAAATCAGAGCCCATTTCAGATACTAACAAGGTTTTATGTCCCGAAAAGATTTTCGTTGAAAAGGGCGCAAAGATTGAGTGTGCTATCCTCAGCGCAAATAATGGACCAATTTACATTGGTGCAGATACTGAAATCATGGAGGGATCAATTGTTCGTGGACCATTTGCCCTTTGCCAAGGAGCAAGCCTTAAGATGGGTGCAAAGATTTATGGACCAACCACTATTGGTCCAAACTCAAAAGTTGGTGGCGAAGTAAATAACAGCGTAATTTTTGGCAACACAAACAAAGCACACGATGGCTTCCTTGGCAATTCAGTGCTAGGTGAGTGGTGTAATATTGGAGCAGACTCCAACAACTCTAATCTAAAAAACAACTACGCAAACGTCAAACTTTGGAATTACACTAAAAAAGGATTTGTTGATACTGGATTGCAGTTCTGTGGGTTAATCATGGGAGACCATTCCAAATGTGGAATTAACACCATGTTTAACACAGGAACTCTAGTTGGTGTTAGCGCAAATATCTTTGGAAGTGGATTCCCTCGCAACTTCATTCCAAGCTTTGCCTGGGGAGGTGCTCAAGGTTTTACTGTTTACACAACCCAAAAAGCATTCGAAACGGCCAAATTGGTTTATGAGCGCAGAGGGCTAACATTTGATGATATCGACAAAAAAATTCTTACTCATATCTTTGAAATAACCAAAGAGTTTAGAAATTTTTAAATCATTGATTCGTTTTTGATAAAGCAATCACTTTTGGGGGTTTTATCACTCATTAATAATTGGCATACACCTTGCACAAGGGTACAACCAATTATGTAAGCAGCAATAAGTGACATGTTGTCACTTATCATTTATGGAGAATTTGTTGAAATGAGCAGAAAGTTTGAAATTAAAATTGGCACTCCCCTAATGATTGATTCAATGGATCAGGATACTGATTTCATTCCACTTATATCTGACGAGAGCGAACCTGTTATAAAAGACGAAGATATTCCAAGCGTAATTCCAATTCTTGCGCTTCGGAACACCGTTCTATTCCCTGGTGTTGTTATCCCAATCACTGTTGGACGTTCAAAATCGGTTACACTTATCCGTGAGCTAAACTCAAAGAAAAAGATTTTAGGGGCAATCTCTCAAATCGATTCAAAAATCGAAGAGCCAGAGACAAAGGATTTATTTAAAGTGGGAACAGTAGCTCAAGTGCTTAAAGTTCTTGAAATGCCCGATGGCAGTACTTCTGTTATTTTACAGGGTATTCGTAGGTTTGAGGTTGAAGAGTTTACCGCCGAGGATCCATACTTTGCAGCAAAAATTAACCTTCTTAAGGATGTTCATCCTGTGGAAGATGATAGAGAATTCAAAGCCATAGTTGGATCAATTAGGGATCTATCGTTAAAGGTGATAAATCTATCGCCAAACATCCCCAATGAGGCATCATTCGCAATAAAGAATATCGACAATAACCACTTTTTAGTAAATTTTGTCTGCTCAAATGCCGACATTCAGAATACCGAAAAGCAAGGTTTACTTGAGAAGAATATATTAAAAGAGCGAGGCGTTCAGCTTCTTCAATACCTTACCCGTGAGGTTCAACTGCTTGAACTGAAAAACGATATCCAAACCAAGGTTAAGCAGGATATGGATCAGCAGCAGAGGGAGTATTACCTTCATCAGCAGATGAAAACCATTCAGGATGAGCTTGGCGGAAACCCTGTTGAGAAAGAGATTGAAGATCTTAAGAAGCAAGCGCAAAGCAAGAAATGGTCGAAAGAGGTTGATGACCTATTCAAAAAGGAGTTGGATAAACTTCATCGCATGAACCCCATGGCTGGTGAGTATTCAATTCAACTTACCTACGTTCAACTTTTACTCGAACTTCCTTGGAACGAGTATACCACCGATAATTTTGATCTGAAAAGGGCAAAGGCAATTCTCGATGAGGATCACTTTGGGCTCGATCAGGTTAAAGAGCGTATTTTGGAACACCTTGCTGTTCTAAAACTTAAAGGAGACATGAAGGCTCCTATCCTTTGCTTGTATGGACCTCCAGGCGTTGGTAAAACATCACTTGGAAAATCAATTGCTCGCGCTCTTGACCGCAAATATGCCAGAATTTCACTGGGTGGTTTACACGATGAGGCTGAAATTCGAGGTCATCGCAAAACATATATCGGCGCAATGCCGGGTAGGATAATCCAAAACCTTAAGCGGGTTAAATCATCTAACCCAGTATTCATCCTCGATGAGGTTGATAAAATTGGCAAGGATTTCCATGGCGACCCTGCATCAGCATTGCTTGAAGTGCTCGATCCAGAGCAAAATAGCACCTTCCACGATAACTACCTTGAACTAGAATACGATCTTTCAAGAATTCTATTCATAACAACGGCAAACAATATATCGACCATCAACCCTGCGCTTCGCGATAGGATGGAGATGATTGATGTTAGCGGTTACATTATGGAGGAGAAGGTTGAGATTGCAAAACGACATCTTATACCAAATCAGCTAACCGAGCATGGGTTAACAAATAAGAATATCGTTTTCTCTAATAAGGTCCTTGAGACGATAGTGCAGAACTACACTCGTGAAAGCGGTGTACGTAACCTTAATCAGAAAATTGCTAAGGTTGTAAGGCAAATTGCCAAAAAGATTGCTTTTGAAGAAAAATTCAATAAAAACCTTACCGTTAAAGAGGTTCAGACAATACTTGGCATCCCCAGATATACAAAGGATATATATCAAGGCAATGAATTAGCTGGTGTTGTAACCGGTTTAGCATGGACCGAGACTGGTGGCGAGATCCTTTTCATCGAAACAAGTTTAAGTCGTGGCAAAGGTGGTTTAACCATTACAGGTAACCTTGGCGAGGTGATGAAGGAATCAACTGTGATTGCCCTTGAGTACATCAAGGCGCACTCAGATCTCCTAAACATCAAACCCGAGGTTTTCGAGAAATGGAATGTTCACCTACATGTACCCGAAGGAGCAATTCCGAAGGATGGTCCATCGGCAGGGATTACCATGGCAACATCAATAGCCTCGGCATTTACGCAACGTAAGGTGCGTAAGGGAGTTGCAATGACTGGTGAAATCACACTACGCGGAAAAGTCCTTCCTGTTGGAGGTATCAAGGAGAAAATTCTTGCAGCAAAGCGTGCAAATATTTCGGAGATAATCCTTTCTGAAGAAAATCGAAAGGACATCTCGGAGATTAAAGACATATATATCAAAGGGTTAAAATTCATCTATGTTGATAATATTATGGATGTGTTTAACTATGCCCTTTTAGATGAAAAAGCGGCAAACCCGCTTAATATGGACTAAAAATTATCGGCAAGCGTAATGCTTGCCGATTTTAATAAATAAAAGGTTAACTTTCGATCAAATTTTAATTGAATGGAAAAGGTAGCCGTTTTCCCAGGATCATTTGACCCATTCACCGTGGGTCATGAATCGATTGCCCTCCGTGCATTAACGATTTTTGATAAAATCATCATCGCAGTTGGGTATAACGCCAGCAAAAAATCATTCTTTACACTTGAACAAAGGCTTGCGATTATCAGAAAAGTATTTGAGAATGAACCCCGAATTGAGGTAATCAGCTACGAAGGGCTTACCGTTGATCTTTGCAAAAAAATCAAAGTAAAAAATATCCTTCGCGGATTGCGCACATCTGCCGACTTTGAATTTGAGCGTGCCGTTGGACAAGTAAATAAGGCAATGCTCAACGATTTGGAAACAGTTTTTTTACTAACGACACCCGAGCACACATCTGTTAACTCAACCGTTATTCGTGATATACTAATTCACAACGGAGATCCATCACAATTTTTACCCAAATCGATCAACATAAAAGAGTATTTACCACGTTAATGATATTGATTGCTCCCTTTTAAAGCTGAACTATGCGAAAAGCCCTCATCAAATCATTTTTATTTGTTGCTTTACTCCTTTTATCAACAAAAATATTTGCTCAACCAGCAACCATTTCAGGAATTTCCAAATCATACGCTGGCGATGAAATAGTATTTTATCGATATGCAGATCTTATAACCATGGCAGAGGAGGAGATGGGCCGTTGTAAAGTTGATAACAATGGGGCTTTTAGCTGTCAAATCAAAACTGATGAAACCATTTATCTTTTTAGCCATTTAGGCATTTATCGCATCTACTTTTTTGCAGAACCGGGGAAAACATATAAGTTGGCATTGCCTCCCAAAGAGAGCAAATCTGAATCGCAAAGGCTTAACCCCTATTTTCGCGAGACAGAACTTTTTGTTGGAATCATCAATATTGATAAAAACGATTTGAACTTCCTGATCAATTCGTTTGACTTGTCGTTCAATGAAAAGTTTGATATCCTAATTAAAGATGCTTATAAGGGAAAAACTAACATTAATATTGATTCAATTATCAATACCTTCGAAAGCAGGTACGATCAATACAAACTTTCTTACTTTAACACCTATCGCTACTACCGTTATGGGCTTTTAAAGCAGCTAACATACATCCAGAAAGCACGAAGCACCTCTGAACATTACTTTCTTAACAAGCCAGTTAAGTATAACAACATGGCTTTTATGGAACTTTTCAATCTAGTATATGATAAGTACTTTATTTTCTTCTCGAGAACTGAAAAAGGGAATGCTGTATTCAAAAACATAACTCAGGATAAAAGCTATTTCGCACTAAAGAAAACATTGGCAACCGATGATGTGCTCTCGAACGATACCCTTAAGGAGCTAGTTACCCTCAAAGGGTTGCATGATGGTTTTTTCGATGATAAATTTTCGCGTTCAGCGCTTCTTACCATTCTCGATTCACTGTACTTTACAACTAAAATACCCGAACATTTAGTGATTGCAGAAAATATAAGAACAAAGGTTACGCATCTTCTTTCAGGCTTTGTGCCTGCACCATTCGAACTATACGACTCGAAAGGAAAACTAGTAAAGTTGAGTGATTTTGAAGGCAAATATGTTTATTTAAATTTCTGTACATCTTCGAGTTACACATGCTTGCAAGAATTCACAATACTTCAAAAACTTTACGAAAAGCATAAGCAACTGCTTGAGGTTGTAACGATTTGCATTGATAATGACAAAAATGATATTACCAATCTCCTTAACAATACTGGTTATAATTGGACATTCTTACACTATGGGAATAAGCCTGAAATTGTTAAAGATTTTGATATTAGAGCTTACCCAACATATTTTCTAATAGGACCTGATAGAAAATTACTGCTTTCTCCGGCACCATCTCCCCAAGAAGATTTTGAGATAAAATTCTTTAAACTTCTTCGGTCGAAAGGGGAGATTTAATTTGAAGGGTTAGGTTTATTTAATTACACCGGACAAAGACAATACCTGTCGAATTGTATCATATGTATTGCCAGTAACTTCATCAATTTGTTTAACAGGCATCCATTTAGCTATACTGATATCTTCCGATTCTTGAGGGGTTAGTTTTTCATTACCCGCATACCGCATGCTGAACCAACTCGTTTTCTTTAGAACCGTGGCATTCCCAAGTTTATAAGTATGAAAAGTATCTGTAATATGCCCCAAAAGTTCAATGTTTGTTATTCCTGTTTCTTCCGACACTTCACGAAGGGCAGCTACACTAACCTCCTCTTTTGGCTCAAGTTTTCCCTTTGGCAAATCCCACTTATTGTATCTGTAAATAACTAGATACTCTCCCTTACTATTAATAACCAGACCTCCAGCGGCTTCTATAAAACGGAACATACATGAAAATTCATCGGTCATTGTTGCGATATCTCTTCCTGAAATAAAAACATCTTGAACAAGAGTCGTCGATTGAAAAAATTCAAGTATTTTTGAGAGTTCTTGAATAGAGCGATAGCGAGTAAATAAGCCATTATTTGAATTAAAATGGGCTTCAAGATTCTCAGTAAGAACTATTTTTCTTTTTTCAAAAAAAATTGAAACATCATTCGACATGACAAAAAATTCGGTTTTAGTTAGCCTTCTTCAAATTAATGCAATTAAATTAAATCCTGCAAATCCTTTTACATGGGCTTCGGGGTGGAAATCACCAATATACTGCGATAATCGCAAAACTCTCTCATACCCAGAAGTTCGCAACCAGATAGCCGAAGGCTTTAAAAGACTTATTATAGAGAAATACCCGAATGTGGATGTTATTGCAGGTGTTGCGACTGGAGCTATTGCACATGGCATGCTTGTAGCAGATAGACTGAATAAACCTTTTATCTATGTAAGATCGGCTCCAAAAAAGCATGGTCTTGAGAATTTGGTTGAAGGTGAAGTAAAACCTGGCCAAAAAGTTGTTGTTGTAGAGGATCTTATTTCAACCGGACAAAGCAGTCTTGCTGCTGTTGAAGCGCTAAGAAACGCTGGTTGCGAAGTGCTTGGGATGGTAGCCATTTTTACATACGGATTTAGTCATGCTGCTCAAAATTTCAAGCAATCAAACGTAACCCTCGACACTTTAGGCAACTACAATGAGATGATTGAACAGGCAATTGAGCAAGGGTATGTAAATAAGGAGCATTTAGAACTCCTCAAATCTTGGCGAAACGACCCAGCGAACTGGGGGAAGTAAATACAATATTAGGCAATATGCAAACCGAGTTTACGAGCTCAGCGAAGCTAATTAGACAATAAATATCTTTTTGTCTTTTGAAATTAAAAAAACCATACCCCAATGACTGAATTCGAGAGTAAAATTGTAGCAATCCACCGTAAATCAGAAGATGTGTACCGAGTTTTATCTGATTTTAGGCTTTTCACACCCTTTATCCCAACCGATAAACTTGAGGGTTGGGCTGCTCAGGAGGATTCGTGCAGCTTTATTGTTAAGGGCGTTGGGCAAACGGGCCTGAAAATAGTTGAAAAAGAACCTTTTAAAACCATCAAGGTTACAGGTGATGGGAAACTCCCATTTGAGTTCTTTTTGTGGGTGCAGCTAGTTGAAGCTAATCCAAACGATACAAGGATGAAACTTACCCTAAAAGCCGACTTAAATGTAATGCTTAAAATGATGCTGCAAAAGCAGTTGGAAGAGGGAATAAATAAAATGGCAGAAGTGATTGCAGAGGCATTTAATAAAGGGGTTGTTCATTGATTGATATTACTTGTTCTCTCTCTTTTTTTTAGGTTTAAAAGAATAAGCAATTCTGTTTCTGTGAAACTCTAAACTTAAATCAGTGGGATTTTTGGTTTAATGATTATCAAATAATAAAGTTAACCTCCTTAAAAGCAAAGTTTCGCCGTATCCCCAACTCATCTTCTATAATAAGTTCACCTGTATTCTTAACACCAACAATCTTGGCATTAAATTCCTCATTATTTGCTGAGAAATGATGAACTTCATCAAAGCGATATAATTGACTTAAATAATCCTCATCGATAGATTTTTTATTAGTTTTTATAGCGGCATATCTTTTTTGAATATTTGATACAATTTCGGTTAGTACCAGTTCTGGACTAAATGTATACCCTTTTAAAAAACTCATAGATATGGGATTTGGTAAATCGTCAGAAAAAACTTTTTGATTTAAATTTAAACCTATCCCAACAACCGATATTTCTAATGTTGGTCCGCTAAAACTATTCTCTATTAGGATTCCACAAATCTTTTTATCTCCAATATAAATATCATTTGGCCACTTGACCTTTGCTTGTACACCATTTGTATTAATCCAATCACAAACAGACAAGGCCACAGCTTTAGATATAATAAACTGTTCCTCAACTTTTAAAAAAGTAGGACGAAGTATCAAGCTAAAAGTTAAATTCTCGCCCTCCTGGCTTTCCCAAGCGTTTCCTCGCTGGCCTTTACCATGCTCTTGAAAGTATGCAGCTACGGCAACTCCCTCTGGCTCACCCTTAGCCGCTAAATTCATGCAATACGTATTTGTAGAATCAACTTTTTCGAGCCAAATGAAACGAGGTTGAAATGGCATAATGGATCAAGTTTTATTTATGAGCAAATTTAAAGCAAAAGTGCATTTATTAAAAATGAATAAAAAGTTCAAATCAAAAATGTAGCATTTTGTCAGTTCTCAATAAATGGCACGATATTTATCAATGCTTATACATTGATTTATGAAACCCTAAGCCTCCTTTTACTAAAAAGGGCAAAGAGCTACAAGAATCAAAAAATCATTAACTTTGTGGACTTAAATGAATAATTCTATTTAATGGGGAAAAAACGCGATGCATCAAAAGTTGAACCATTGGTCAGCTGCATTGTTGATGCTATATTGGACAAGAAAGGGAAAGAGGTAATATCGCTTGAGATTGGCAAACTACCCAACGCTGTTTGCGATTATTTCATTATCTGTCATGCTGACTCAACAACGCAAGTAAATGCAATAGCCGAGAATGTTGAGGCTAAAGTCCGTGAGAAACTCGATGAAAAAGTTTGGAAATCGGCTGGGTATGATAACGCCATTTGGATTGTTCTCGATTTCGTTAATGTTGTTGTGCACGTATTCCAAACGGAATCTCGTGATTTCTACAAAATCGAGAAGCTATGGGCTGACGCACCAACGAAACACTATACCGATGAACCCGTAATTGTCGAAAAGGTTATTAAACCTAAATCACCAAAAAAAATCGTAAAAAAATAACGCGAATATATTATTATGGCAGAGAAAGATACAAAACAAGATAAAAGCAATATCGATCCTATATTTGGAGGCGAAGGCAATAAAAAAGTTCCAAAATTCAGCGTTTATTGGGTTTACATTGTGATAATTGGAGCAATTATACTTCTAAACTTATACTATGGGGGACGCGGTCCAATTGAAAAGGGCTGGCAGGATGTTAAGACTCAAATGATTGCCAATGGCGATGTTGAAAAACTAAGAGTAATAAAAAACAAGGGGAAAGTTGAAGTCTTTTTAAAAGATTCTAGCCTCAGTAAATATGCCGATCAACTTGGCAAGGGAGTTAACGCAGTTCCAAAGACAGGTCCACACTTTTTTTTCACAATAGGTTCTCTAGAAAATTTTGAAAAACAACTTGAAGAGATTCAAACAAAGTATCCTGCAGAAATAAAAATTAAATATGAAGATGAAGCGAGTTTTTGGGATCTATTTGGCTGGCTCTTCTTTCCATTGCTACTAGTTGGTGTATGGATATTCTTTTTCCGCAGAATGAGCAAAGGAGGTGCTGGGGGTGCTGGTAACATTTTCAACGTTGGAAAATCCAAAGCTCAACTATTCGATAAAGAATCAACAACAAAAAAAGATTTTAAAGATGTAGCTGGTCTAGAGGAAGCCAAAGTTGAGGTGATGGAGATTGTAGATTTCCTCAAAAACCCTAAGAAATACACTGACTTAGGAGGTAAAATTCCAAAAGGCGCATTGCTTGTAGGCCCTCCAGGCACAGGAAAAACATTACTTGCAAAGGCTGTTGCTGGAGAAGCTAATGTTCCATTCTTTAGCATGTCGGGTTCCGATTTTGTTGAGATGTTTGTTGGAGTTGGCGCATCGCGCGTTCGCGATTTATTTAAGCAAGCAAAGGAGAAAGCACCTTGTATCGTTTTCATCGATGAGATTGATGCCATTGGGCGTGCTCGTGGAAAAAATGCCAACTTTGGCGGTAATGACGAGCGTGAAAACACGCTAAACCAGCTGCTCACAGAAATGGATGGGTTTGGCTCTAACCAAGGCGTTATAATCCTTGCAGCAACTAACCGTGCAGATATTCTTGACAGAGCGCTTTTACGTGCTGGTCGTTTCGATAGGCAAATTCATGTAGAACTTCCTGACAGCAAAGAAAGGCTCGAAATATTCAAAGTTCACCTTCGACCATTAAAACTCGAGGAAGGATTTGACATCACATTCCTAGCAAAGCAAACCCCTGGTTTTTCAGGTGCAGATATTGCTAACGTGTGTAACGAAGCCGCGCTAATTGCTGCTCGTAAAAACAAAACAACTGTTGAAAAGCAAGACTTTCTCGATGCCATCGACAGAATAATTGGTGGACTTGAAAAAAAGAACAAGATTATCTCATTGGATGAGAAAAAAACCATTGCATACCACGAAGCCGGACACGCAACCGTTAGCTGGTTGTTAGAACATGCAAATCCACTTTTAAAGGTTTCAATTATCCCTCGTGGACGCTCGCTTGGAGCTGCATGGTATCTTCCTGAGGAACGTCAGATAACAACAACTGAGCAACTTTTCGACGAGATGTGCTCCGCACTTGGAGGTAGAGCATCTGAAGAGGTGACTTTCAATAAAATATCGACTGGTGCCTTAAACGACCTTGAAAAAGTGTCTAAGCAGGCATATGCAATGATTGCCTATTTCGGAATGGGTAAAACTACTGGAAATGTTAGTTTCTACGATTCATCAGGCCAATCAGAATTTTCTTTCGGGAAACCATATAGCGAGAAAACTGCTGAATCAATCGATAAAGAAGTAAAAGAATTGATTGATAAGGCATATGATCATGCAAAAAAAATTCTTATTGAGAACAAGGAAGGATTAACTAAACTTGCGGAATTGTTACTCGAGAGAGAAGTTATATTTAGTGAAGACTTAGTAACTATTTTTGGTCCTCGTAAATCGTTAAGTCGCGAGGAAGAATTCGAGAAGGAGATACTTCAAGCTCAGCAGGAGCAAAATGGTAAAGCAAAAGAACAGACTGAATAATGGAAGATAGCTGGATCTCAATATTTTCAACACCTCATCCATGGCAGGCAGATATTGCAAAACAAATTCTTGCTGAAAATGGGATCGAGGCCGTTGTTTTAAATAAGCAAGATTCATCATACACAGTCTTTGGCGAAATAGAGGTTTATGTTTCTCAAGAGTATGCAGAAAAGAGTAAAGAACTATTAAAAAACATCGAGAATTGAACAATTTCTTACTTCGAACCATTAGCGGAACCCTTTTTGTTGCTAGCATAATTGGGGCTCTTATTATAGGAAAAGTATCATTCCTAATTGTTTATGCTGCTGTTTTAGCATTATCAATGTATGAGTTCTACAATCTTGCTCTAAAAGCAAGAATTAAACCCCAAATTTTTCTAGGGATACTAATTGGATTATCAATATTTATTGGTTCATATTTATATGTAGCAGGGCTAATTGAAGGAATATTGTTAAGTGGGTTTATTCCAATTATTATGAGCGTTTTTATTTTTGAGTTATACCGAAATCATCGCCGCCCATTCCATAATATTGCATTTACATACCTAGGAATTCTTTACATAGCGATACCTATTTCGCTATTTAATTTTATTGTATTCAGCTCAACATCGATAAACATAACCTACTCCTACGAAATATTGCTTGGCTATTTCTTTTTAATATGGGCTAACGATACCGGAGCATACCTTTTTGGAGTAAGCATTGGCAAACACAGGATGTTTCCACGTATTTCACCAAAAAAATCGTGGGAAGGTTTCTTTGGTGGAATAATTTTTACGACAATTATTGCGTGGGCTATTTCTCATTATTTTCATAATATTACCTTTGCACACTGGTTTATGATTGGGATAATTAGCGCAATCGCCGGTGTTTTCGGCGATTTAGTGGAATCGATGTACAAAAGAAGCCTCGAAGTTAAAGACTCTGGTAAGTTTTTACCCGGTCATGGGGGAATACTTGATCGATTCGACTCTATTTACCTATCGGCACCAATTGTTTTTGCGTACTTAAAAATAATGATGTTAGTTTAATACAATTTCTATGAGAGTTCACAAAGAGGGGTACACCATTATAACCATTGCTTTTTTCGTTCTGCTCGCAATCGACCTGATTTGCTATTTTGCCTTTGGCAAACTTGGTCTTTATATCATACTTGCACCTTCGCTATTTGGGTTAATATTCGTACTCCGATTTTTCAGAGTTCCAAAACGTAACCCTGAACTTTTGGAGAATATCATCTACTCCCCTGCCGATGGTCATGTTGTTGCTATTGAAGAGGTTGAAGAGACTGAATTCTTAAAGGCTAGATGTATTCAAGTTTCGGTATTCATGTCGGTATGGAATGTGCATATCAACTGGTTTCCATATAGCGGAACGGTTAAATACTTCAAATATCACCCCGGGAACTTTTATTTGGCCTGGCATCCAAAGTCGTCGACTCACAACGAGAGAACATCCGTAGCTGTTGAGCGTAAAGATGGGATGACCGTTATGATGCGCCAGATTGCAGGTTTTGTTGCTCGTCGTATTATTTGCTACGCAAAAGAGGGAAACTCTGTAAATCAAGGCCAGCAAATGGGATTCATTAAGTTTGGATCAAGGGTAGATCTATTCTTGCCACTTGACGCAGACATCAAGGTGAAACTAAACCAAAAGGTTACGGGTATTCAAACTGTTATTGCTGAGGTTAAAAGTAGAGTTTAATCTACATACGAAGCAAAACTTATCTTTTTCAAAATTCCTTTTGAATCGAAAGTGAAGGTAAACTTCCGCATGAGCTCTTTGCTATAGAGTTCAACTGAATCTTTTGTGTTTGCTGATAAATCGTTAAACGATTTGAAGAAATCGTTACGGCTCATTCCCGGAGCAACACCATTAACGAGCGGGAATTTAGCATCTTTTATAACTCCACCTAGCAGCATCTCGCGACTGAAGTAGGTTTTATAAACAAAAACCTCCGATTTCCGTGAGTAAAATCGAATAATCGTATCAACCTTATTGGCATCGTGCTTATTGCGACGAATCATCTTTCGGACCTTCACGCTTTTATCAAAATGCGACTGTAACGCTTTTATGCTCTCTTCAACTCCAAAAGGTTGTTCTAAGAATGCATTAACCGATGCGTTTTTTGCACTATTTACTCTAACTTCATGAGTAGTTTTACAGGCAAACACTGTCACCAGAAGGGTGATAATGATAAATGACCTCTTCATTGCTTTTAAAAATGGTTAGGATAAAACTAACCTATTTTGATCACAAAATGAATAAATCTTTTAAAAGAATTAACCTTTAAAGGAAGAAAAGCATCACTCCACC
>CAYMII010000023.1:0-53726 GCA_964390565.1 uncultured Rikenellaceae bacterium | reverse complement strand
CTATATATACAATAAAATAAGACTAAATAGCATTATTAATAACAAATAAATAAATTCATTTTGTGAATTAATATTATTTTTTATTACTAAAATATTGACAATGCTTTTTGTTTTTTTATATTTGACAAATAATTAATAGTCAGATAGTCCGAAGAATCAAAAATAATTAATAATAAACTAAACCCAAACCTATAATGAAGAAAATTTCTCTTTCTGAGGTTGAAGTAAATGACCTCATTGACCTTTATCAATCAGAGATTGATAGGGCACAGCGTAGGATTAATAATTTAAAAAGTATTATTAAAAAAATCTCCGATGGGAAAAACGTTGATGCACCTGAGGAAAAACCTGAGAAAGTTAAAGTGAAAAGGGGGAGAAAACCAAAATCAAAAACTCCAATTGAAAAAGTTGTAAAGGAGGTAGCTCCCGAACCTAAAAAACGTGGAAGAAAACCTAAAGCAAAATCTCCTGTTGTGAAAGCAGAAAAAGAGATAACATCCGAACCTAAAAAGAGAGGGAGAAAACCAAAAGTAAAAGAAGTTATAGTAAAGGCAGAACCTAAAAAAAGGGGCAGAAAGCCTAAAATAAAAGTTGCTGAGGCTCCTGTTAAAGCAAAGGTTGTAAAAAAAGTAATTGCCAAAGAACCTAAAAAGAAGGTTGCCAAATTAAAAGAGAAGCCTGCTCCAAAGAAAAGGGGGAGGAAACCTAAAACTACCGAAGCGAAAGCGTTTGAAAATAAAGCAGAAGTTAAAGTAGTTGAAAAAAAGGGAAAACCTAAGGTTTCAAAAAAAAAAATAGTAAAGGCTGAGCCAAAAAAAAGAGGAAGAAAGCCTAAATCGCTTCGCAAGCCTATTAAAGGTGGCAAAGGTAAGGATAAGGTAAAATGGAATGATTTTATATTTGAGTCACTCTCATCAAAAAATACTTTATTACCCGCTAGTGCTATAACTCAAGCAGCCATTGAGAAATTTGAAATTCACGAAAGCGATCGCGATAGGGTTAGAATGGCTATTTCAACAACCTTAACTAAGATGGCAAATAAGGATAAAGTTTTAAAAACTTATAGTCAACAAGGTGTTCGTGGAGCATTCTTTGGACTTAGCAATTGGTTCAATGCTAATGAGCCAAAGGAAGAATATAAAAAGAAATTGGTATAAGTATTTATTTCACCAATTAAAAAGCCGGGATTACCCGGCTTTTTTTTTAGATTATATTTCTATTATGCCATCTTAACCAAAATGGTTTTAATTGTATCAGAAACATCTTCCGCCTTATCTACAGCCTTTTCAAGTGTCTCAAGTATTTCTTTCTTCTTGATTAACTCGAATGGATCTTTTTCATTTTCGAAAAGCAATGAAATACCCAAGTGGTAAAGTTCATCAGCCTTATTTTCCAATGTATTAATAGTAATACACGATTGTTTAATTTTCTCCTTATTATTTCCTGGATCAACTAAAAGATTAACCGAGAATTCTATTTCTTTTGCTGCTTGACACAAAATATCAGCAAATTCAAGATAAACTGGGATGTAAGCCTTCGGCTTGTATAAACGAATACGTTGTGCAACACCATTTATGGTATCAACAACATCATCGATGTTAGATGCAAACTCTTGAATATCTTCTCTATCAAAAGGGGTAATAAATGATTTATTTAATTGATCGAAAATTGTATGGGTTACATCATCACCTATTTTTTCGAGCTCTTTAATTTGCTTAATGAAGTTTTCCTGCTGCCCTGAGTCTTCAGTACTAAGCAATTGCTTTAATACCTCAGCGGTGCTATTAAGATTCAAAGCATCTTTCTCGAACAAAGGATGAAATGAAGGATCTTTGGGCGTAAAGTACCTTAAAAATTTATCGAAGTTCATATGATATAGGTTTATAAGTTAAATTCGATTTTAAAAATTAAATAGCCCATTTTAAAAAATAGCACATCGAGGCTCCAATTGCTGCTGAAATTGGGATTGTTAATATCCAAGCCCAAAAAATCTTCTTAGTCACTCCCCACTTTACTGCTGAAACCCCTTTGCGAGAGCCAACACCAATAATTGCCCCTGTAATTGTGTGAGTTGTGCTAACTGGAATACCCCAATGGGTTGCTCCAAAAAGCGTCATGGCACCTGCAAAATCAGAACTAAACCCTTCGAATGGTTTTAGTTTAGTAATTTTTTGGCCCATAGTTTTAACAATACGCCATCCGCCAAAAAGCGTTCCAAGCGCAATTGCAGTCTGGCATGAAAGAATAATCCATAATGCAATAGGCTCATCCTTGGTAGTATATCCGGTAACAATTAGAGCAGCCCAAATAATACCCATCGATTTTTGAGCATCGTTTCCACCATGCCCAAGGCTTAAAGTTGCAGAAGAGAATATTTGGAGTTTTCTAAATATTTTGTCGACTTTATGCGGAGTAAACTTTCGACATATATAAACAACTATAGTAGATACAATAAAGGATAAAACCATCCCTAGTAATGGCGCTATAACAATAAAAGCAACAATTTTAACAACTCCCGATATTACAACAGAGCCAAAACCTGAAAAAGCAACAGCAGCCCCAACTAATCCTCCAACTAAGGTATGCGATGAACTTGAAGGAAGACCCCACCACCATGTTACTATATTCCAAATAATGGCAGCAACAAGAGCTGCAGTAATTACAGTAAGGTTAATTACATCAGGGTTTACAACACCTTTTCCGATAGTAGTTGCAACTTTTAGCGGGAAAACGGTAAATGCAATGAAGTTAAAGAAAGCGGCCATTGCTACCGCAGTAAATGGTGATAATACTTTTGTTGAAACAACTGTGGCGATTGAGTTTGCAGAGTCGTGAAATCCGTTAAGAAAATCGAAGATTAGCACAAGTGCAATAACTACATATAAAAGAGTCATAATATGAGAAGATTTATTTTAAATCTTTTTAGGGAATGCTTTTCCAAACAACGATAATGCAACTCTTAAAATATCAACAACTTAATCAATGTTATATCGAACATTTTTGGAAGTTGAAAAGTACCAATATTGAACTTATTAATCAAGTAAAGTATATAAATTGTTAATAAGTAATGTTGCTAAACATCGTTTAAACAAATGTTTAATGCTTGATAACTCCCAATCGTTAGGCGATTAAAAGAGTGTTTCGATAGAAATAAAAAGTAAATCACTTTAGACCCTTTTACTATCTTTGTCCTTTAATTTTCTTGGATGGCAATTAAAGATTTTAACCATATTGTTGACACAATTTCCTTAAGTTTTAAGGAGGTAATGGATGATGGAAGGGCCTTAAATCAGGTTAGTTCATTCTGGATTAAGCAAAATCCCGACTGGAATGAGCAAGAACGAGGCTTATTTGCCGAAACATTGATGGAAGTTGTACGTTGGTGGAGGCTTTTAGATACTATTGCAAACGAAAGCATGAAGTCGAGCAATCATGATGCCTATCGAAATATGGTGTTGATTTATCTTTTTATCAAAAAGAATGATGAACGGGTATATGAATATCTTCCAAAATCGATTCAATCGCAGGTTATAGAATATTATAATTCCATTAACGAGAATACCATTTCGCTTTCGATTCCCAATTGGCTAGAGTCTCTTGGAAACGAAGAGTTAGGTAGTGCTTGGCACAATGAAATTAAGGCATTAAATAACCTTCCTCCCATTATCATAAGGGCTAATACATTAAAAACGAATAGTTCAACTTTACTTAAGAGGCTTAATGATGAGGGCTTTCAGGTTAAGGAATTAGATCAGCCTAATGCAATTATTTTAAATAAACGTGCCGATATATTTAGATCATCGGCCTTTGCTGATGGGCAATTCGAAATACAGGATGCATCATCGCAGCTGGTTGCACCATTCCTAGATGTAGAACCCGGAATGCGCGTTGTTGATGCTTGTGCTGGGCATGGTGGAAAAACCTTGCATCTTGGTTGTTTGATGAAAAATAAAGGCAAAATCATTGCCCTTGATAATGCAGATTGGAAACTCGATGAGCTCATGAAACGCTCCGCCAGAGCCGGTCTTTCAATAATTGAAACTAGAACAATTACAACGACCAAAGTTGTAAAACGATTAAGAGATAAGGCTGATAGGGTTTTGCTTGATGTTCCTTGCTCAGGACTTGGCGTATTGCGCCGTAATCCAGACTCGAAATGGCGGTTGACACCCGAAAAGATCGAAGAGATAAGAACTTTACAAGCTTACATACTCGATAAATACACCCAAATGGTTAAACCTGGCGGTAAGTTCGTTTACTCAACTTGCAGCATCTTACCATCGGAGAATGGCAAGCAAATTCAAGCATTCATCGAAAGATCGAATGGAGCTTTTACCATTGAAGAGGAAAGGTCGATATTGCCCTCAATCAGCGGATTTGATGGATTCTATATGGCTAGACTGATAAGAGGCAAGTGACAAGGGGTAAGTGGCAAGTAAAAAACACACCAACAAAGATCAACTATTCCTCAATAATTTTACCTAGCAGCGTGGCAGGCGTACAATCGGTAATCTCGACTAAAACGTAATCGCCAATTTTGTGATTTTTCCTTGGGAAAACAACCACCTTATTCTGCGAAGTTCTGCCAAAAAATTCCTCCTTCGATTTTTTTGACTCACCCTCAATCAGAACTTCAAAGCTCTTACCAATATCTCGTTTCTTACTCTCTTCGGATAATTTTCCTTGAAGATCAATTATTTCAGTTAATCTTCGGCTTTTAATCTCCTCGGCAACATCATCAGTATAATTACGAGCTGCTTTTGTATTTGGTCTTTCGGAGTATTTAAACATGTAAGCAAAATCAAACTTTGCCCACTCCATAAGGGTTAGCGTTTGGGTGTGATCTTCTTCAGTTTCGGTACAAAACCCAGTTATGAAGTCAGATGAAATGGCGCAATCAGGAATAATATTTCGAATCGCATTAATTCGCTTCATATAATAATCCCTATCGTACCCACGGTTCATCAGTTCAAGGATTCGAGATGAGCCCGATTGAACGGGTAAATGGATATGATTGCAAATATTCTCGTACATGGCCATGGTGTAAAGCACCTCATCGTTCAAATCCTTGGGGTGTGATGTTGAGAAACGCACCCTTAAATTTGGACTGAGCGTTGCCACCATCTCGAGTAAATCAGAGAAATTGGTATAATGAACATGATGCAGAAGCCCTTCGTGCTTCCAGTGGTATGAATCAACGTTCTGCCCAAGAAGAGTTACCTCACGATAACCAGCATCAATAAGTTCCTGAACCTCGCGAAGAATAGTTTTAGGATCGCGGCTACGTTCGCCTCCACGAACGTAAGGAACAACACAGTAAGTGCACATGTTGTTACATCCACGCATTATAGATACAAAGGCTGAAACGCCATTCTTATCGAGCCTAACAGGGCTAATATCACCATAGGTTTCCTCGCGCGATAAAAGAACGTTAATTCCCTTTTGCCCATCCTCGGCAGCACGAATAAGAACGGGAAGTTCGCGATAAGCATCAGGACCAACAACAAGATCAACAACCTTTTGCTCTTCAATAAGGTTTTCCTTGAGTCTTTCGGCCATGCAACCAACAACGCCAACCAAAACCGAAGGTTTACGCTTTTTTATCTGCTTAAATACATCTAAGCGACCCCAAACCCTTGTTTCGGCATTCTCGCGAATTGAGCAAGTGTTGATGAGAATTACATCTGCATCGTCAAGTTTATTAATAATAGCATAACCGTTGGCATGCAGAATAGATGCTATTACCTCGCTATCGTTAACATTCATCTGACAGCCATAGGTTTCAATAAAGACTTTTGGTCTTTCATCGTTGGGCTGATTATCAACATTTTCGAAAAGCGCTCCCAGATCCTCGTTCAATTCCATTTGGTAATATTTTTTGCAAATTTAGTCAACTCATCCAAATAATATTTAAGCAGATGGGTTTTTCCCTTTAAATTTATGAATTAAATTTGTGTTCTATTTTTAACATCTATTCAATAGAAAAAGTTTTGTAACCTAATATTTATCAACGCATGTCAGGGCATAATAAGTGGTCGACCATTAAGAGGAAAAAAGGAGCGCTTGATTCAAAACGCTCAAAAATATTTTCGAGAATTGCTAAGGAGATTACCGTAGCGGTAAAAGAGGGAGGGGCAGATCCAGAAGGTAACGCTCGACTCCGCTTGGCAATTAACAACGCCAAGGGTGAGAATATGCCAAAGGACAATATTGTGAGGGCAATTAGTAAAGCGGAAAAAGATCCTAATAGTTTTCATGAGGTAAACTTTGAAGCTTACGCTCCTGGAGGAATTGCAATCTTTATCGAATGCCTAACAGACAATAACAATAGGACTCTCAGCGCTATTCGTTCTCAACTTTCAAAAAGAGGGGGAACCCTTGGCACCAATGGCTCCTTAGATTTTCTATTTGAGCGAAAAGGCATTTTCACCATCCAAAAAGAAAAAATAAACCTTGATGAGTTAGAACTCGACCTTATAGATGCTGGTGCTGAGAATATCGAGACTACCGATGAGTCGGTTATTGTAACAACTGCAAAAGAGGATTTTGGGAAGATGAATAAGAAGATGGAGGAGCTAAAAATTGAGGTTGAGAATGCCGCTTTGCAACGAATCCCCAATGAGCTAAAGAGCGTTGATAAATCATCAGCAATCAAAGTGCTAAGGCTGGTTGATGAATTTGAGGATAATGAGGATGTGCAAAATGTTTACCATAACCTCGATGTAACCGATGAGGTTGCGGCTGCGATGGATAAAGAGGATTAGCCAATCTATTTTTTGAATGATAAGAGCAATAATCTAGAGTAAATAACTACAAGGTCAGGTATCAAAATGTCTGACCTTTTTTATTCGCAATTGTATGAAAGCAGAATTTATTCTTTCGCTCGATCAGGGAACATCCAGCTCGCGAGCTGTAATATTCGATAGATATCAGCAACCGCTAGGGATGGAACAAATGGAGTTTACTCAATACTACCCTGCACCAGGTTGGGTTGAGCATAACGCCGAGGAAATTTGGGATTCCCAAATACTCGTTGCAAATAAATTACTCAAGAAGCTAAAAATCAAACCTGAGCAAATAGCTGCTATTGGCATTGCCAACCAACGCGAAACCACGGTTGTTTGGGATAGAGAAACCGGTAGACCAATTCATAACGCCATTGTTTGGCAAGATAGGCGCACAGCCGATACCTGCGAAATTCTAAAGCAGAAGGGGCTTACAGATTATATCCGAAAAACAACCGGACTTGTAATCGATTCATACTTTTCGGCAACAAAACTACATTGGATACTTAAGAACGTACCTAGTGCTCAGAAACCTGCAAAGGAAGGTCGTTTGGCATTTGGCACTATCGACTCTTGGATTCTTTGGAAATTAACTGGAGGAGAAGTTCATGCTACCGATGCCTCAAACGCTTCGCGTACAATGCTGTTTAATATTTCAACCCTTACTTGGGATGATAAACTTTTAAACGAATTAGATATCCCCAAAAGCGTTTTGCCAAACGTTTTACCTTCGTCGGGACTGTTTGGTCATACCGCTGAAGGAATCTTCGATAGCTGTAAAATCCCTATTTCAGGTATTGCTGGCGACCAGCAATCGGCCCTATTTGGACAAAAATGTTTTGAAGCCGGAGATGCTAAAAACACCTACGGCACAGGATGTTTTATGCTGATGAATACCGGAAGTAAGCCGGTGATATCACAATCGGGATTGCTTACAACAATTGCATGGCAAATTGGCGATGAGGTAAACTATGCCCTTGAGGGTAGCGTGTTTATTGCTGGTGCAGCAATTAAGTGGCTACGTGATGGATTAAAAATCATCGATAGAACCTCCGAATCGGAAGCAATAGCGCTTTCGGTTACAGATAATCAGGGCGTTTATGTAGTACCTGCCTTTTCTGGTTTAGGCGCTCCCTACTGGGATATGTATGCGCGAGGCGCAATACTTGGGCTAACCCAAGGGGTAACCGATAAACATATTGTTAGATCAACTCTAGAGTCGCTTGCCTACCAAACTCGCGATATTCTTGGATTAATGGAGGTTGATTCCAGAATAAAACTCAAAAGCCTTAAGGCTGATGGTGGGGCATCGGCAAATGGTTTTTTGATGCAGTTCCAATCCGATATTCTAAACGAAACAGTTGTTTGCCCTCCATTCCCTGAGGCAACAGCATTTGGAGCAGCGCTGCTTGCAGGTATTGCAGTTGGGTTTTATCAAAGAAACGAAATTCAAACTGTTCTTAAAGGGAGTAAAGTTTACAACCCTAAAATGGCCGATGAGCAACGAGAAAAACTTTACAAAGGCTGGCTTAAAGCGGTTGATAGGGCTAAACTTTGGGCTGTTGATGATGAGTTAAACTAATTTGAATTTGTAACAATTCACCACGGAGACACGGAGATCACAGAGAAAGAAATTGACATCCGATTAATATAAGTTCCTTAGGGTAGCAATAAGTACTCGGACAGAGGTGATGCTTAATTCCTGTTAAATACTATTAAACTACTCTTATTTTGATAATTCAATGCCTGGTTTTACGTTTGTAATTATTGGTTTAAAGTTTGCAAGTGAATAGAAAAGCTATCTTTGCCATCCAAATTATTTTTAAAATGAGAAAAAGTACAATCCTACTATTAGTTACAATCATCGCTGTAATGTTGAGCAGCTGCGGAAAATTTGAAAAAATAGCCATTCATGGCATGAAAGATTTCAAATTCAGAGGGATGAAAAATGGACGATTGCTCATAAATATTACACTTGATATAGAGAATCCAAATAATAGAAAGATAACCGTTTCGAGTATACATTTTAAAACTTGGCTTAAGAACCGCGAACTTGGTACAATAAAAAACTCTGAAAAAATTGTCCTTGCCCCAAAATCACGTTCACAGGTTGAAGTTCCTATCGAAATTGTGCTTCGCACTGCTGCCGATGCTTTTAAACTAATGGGGTTAAAGGAAGATATTCTAGATCAACTTATCATCGAGGGTTATATAAAAGGTAAAGCCATGTGCTTTTCGAAAAAGATTGTAATTGAAAAACAACCTTTTACCGATTTAGCAAAATCCTATAAGGAAAAACAAACTCAGCAACGGAATACTGATAATGAAGAAAATTCAGACACCACTAAAGTGAAGTAAATACTGCAAATATTCAATATAAGTTTAATCAATAAAATATGATTGAAACTCAAAGGCTTTTCATCAAGCCACTAACATTCGATCAGCTGATTAAGTATCTTAAAAATGATAACTCTTTAGAGGACGAGTTAAATCTTAATCCAACAACAAGAGCTATTTCGAATGAACTAAAGGAAGCCATTGAGCAAACAATACTTCCCAATGTTGCGGATAGCAGTAAAAATTTCCTTTTCTCTACCCTTTGGACTATTATCTCAAAAGAAGATAATAGAATGGTTGGCGACTTATGCTTAATAGATGAAACTGGCGTAGATGGAGCAATTGAGATTGGTTATGGAACTTATGATGAGTTTCAGGGTAAAGGCTACATGACCGAAGCAGTTGGCGGAATTACAAAATGGCTAAAAAAACAACAAAATATTAATTCAGTTATAGCATCTACAAACATTGATAATGTTGCATCGTATAAGGTTCTAACAAACAATAACTTCGAAAAAGTTGGGGAATCGCAAGACCTATTAAAATGGAAATTAACATTTATTAATTCGAATTAAGGATTGAAAAAAGCATTGGTGAATAAAGTGATTAATTATCAACAATATAATAAATACATTTTTCGTGAATCTTGGTGCTTTGGTGTCTTAGTGGCACTCTTTGATTTAGCCACAAAGGCTCTAAGACACTAAGTTTCACAAAGTCTTTATGATTAACAAAACGGACAAGCTTTAATTCGAATTAATATTAAATCTTTAAAATCACTTTTTCGATATTGACATCTTTTTCTACCTTTGCTGTGCTTTATTAAAACGGATCATTAATGAAGAAAATCCTTATCGCCTTAGCAATTACGTGTGTTTCCTTAACCGTTTTTGGTCAAGGATCGAACTCACGCAGCGAGGATATTCTTGTTCGCATTCAAAAAAATAACCCAAATCAGGGTAAGGTTAGCATTAACCAAGATCCACAAATTGAGCGAGTTTTCAACCTCGATATTCTTCAAAGCGCTCGTCAGCCCGGCATGCATGGATTTAGAATCAGAATTTACTTTGACCTAGGCCAAAAATCGCGTAAGCAATCGGAAGATGTTGCAGCCGGTTTTATGACAAACTATCCGGGCATCGCAGTTTACCGATCGTACGTTAGCCCGTACTACAAAGTATCGGTTGGCGATTTTCGTACAAAAGATAATGCGCTTAAGCTGTATCACCAGCTGCTGGAGGATTATCCGAAAGCTTTTATAATCCCTGAATGGGTTAATTTCCCTCCACTAGAATAAACTAAAATGCAAATGATAGTAAATATTCGGTCGCAGGAAGAAAGAATAAAAAGAATCCGCAAGGATGATACACTAAAACTTTCTCATGCAGGCTCGAATAACCTATTTTGCTATACGAACTATTCTTGTCAATCATTGTTTTGTATAAACCAGCTACCATCAACCATATTCGATTATGAGCGAGCAGATTAAACACGAGTGCGGTATTGCTCTCATCAGGCTATTAAAACCACTAGAGTACTATCAAGTTAAATATGGAACTTGGCGATATGGCCTCCATAAACTCTACCTTTTAATGGAGAAACAGCATAACCGTGGTCAGGATGGAGCCGGGTTGGCAAGTATCAAGTTTGAAGTTGAGCCTGGGAAGAGGTATATTGATAGGGAACGCTCAAACTCCTCAGCATCTATTAGAGATGTTTTTGATGCAGTAAATAGACCTCTAAAGAAATACGATGCTCACCCCGAACTGTTAAATGATGCTGCTTGGGCTAGACAAAATCTACCATTTGCAGCGGATCTATATCTCGGACATCTTCGTTATGGCACTTTTGGAAACAACAGCATAGATTATGTTCACCCAGTAATGCGAGAGAACAACTGGAAGTCGAGAACCCTTGTACTTGCTGGCAACTTCAACATGACCAATGTTGATGAGCTTTTCAAAAAATTGGTGGATTTGGGTCAACATCCAAAGGATTATTCAGATACAGTTACCGTTCTTGAAAAAATAGGTCATTTCCTCGATGAGGAGAACCAGCAGCTATTCCGTCATTATAAAAACGAAGGGTTAACCAATAAGGATATAAGCAGCGTAATTGCTGAAAACATCAGCATTAAAAAGATTTTACAAGAATCAACACGGGATTATGACGGTGGCTACGCCATTGCTGGTCTATTAGGACATGGCGATGCGTTTGTGCTTCGCGATCCATGGGGCATTCGCCCAGCATTCTACTTTGCTAACGACGAAATCGTTGTTGTTGCATCGGAGCGACCAGTAATACAAACCGTAATGAATATCTCTGTTGATGAAATCTCAGAGGTTAAACCCGGTTACGCGCTAATCGTTAAAAAGAATGGTGAAATTAGTCACGATGAGATAAGGATTCCTCAAACACGCAAATCATGCTCATTCGAGCGCATCTACTTCTCAAGAGGTACCGATAAAAGCATCTACAAAGAGCGTAAGATGCTTGGCGAGCTGCTAACTCCAGCAATTCTCGAGGCAGTTAATTACGATTATCAAAATACCGTTTTCTCATTCATCCCAAATACCGCTGAAACAGCATTCTACGGGATGGTTAAAGGGGTCGAAGACTTTCTGAAAAAAGAGAAAAAACGCATGATCCTCGAAAAGGGAAGCGCAATTACCGAGCAAGAGCTCGATGAAATAATCGCCATGCGCCCTAGGGTTGAGAAGGTAGCTGTAAAGGATATTAAACTTCGTACTTTTATTACTCAAGATAAAGGTCGCGACGACCTTGTGGGGCACGTTTATGATGTTACCTACGGAATCGTTCGCAATGATATTGATAACCTTGTAGTAATCGACGACTCAATTGTCCGTGGCACAACGCTTCGCGAAAGTATACTAAAGATACTCGACAGGCTGCATCCAGCAATGATTGTAGTTGTATCATCTTGCCCACAAATTCGTTACCCCGATTGCTACGGAATAGATATGGCAAAGCTTGGGGATTTTGTGGCATTTAGGGCTGCCATTGAACTTCTAAAGGAGACAGGGCAAGAGGGTGTAATCAATAATGTTTACAAGAATTGTAAAGCGCAACAAAATCTGCCAAAAGAGGAGATGGTAAACTACGTGAAAGATATTTACCGTCCATTTACAGCCGAGCAGATATCGGATAGAATTGCTCAAATCCTAACACCAAAGGGAATTAAAGCCAAGGTTAAGATTGTTTTTCAAACCATCGAGAACCTACATACAGCATGCCCTAACGATTTAGGCGATTGGTACTTTACAGGTAATTACCCAACACCCGGAGGAAACAAGGTGGTTAACACCTCGTTTATCAACTTTATCGAAGGAAGAAATCAGCGTGCTTACTAGTCCTGTTTCTTTTGCTTTGGAAGGTATTTAGCGAACTTACGAAGTTCGTATTTCTCTTTAATATTTTTAAAGAAGCTGGAAACGTGCCTTTCGGTCTTATGCTCGTATATATCTGATATTGTGATCATAATTCCTGTTTCCTCAACATTGCCAAAGAAAGGATTAATAACCGTTCCAAAAACCCTCATGGATGGGCTAAGATTCATATATGAATTGATAAGCGGAGGGATATTTTCTCCTAAACCACGAATCTCCTTTGATAATATCTTGTAATCCTCTTTATAGTCCTCTCCAATGAATATTTTAGACATTCTGTCTCTGTCCATCTCAACAACCATTGGGTAAATTGGAGTAACCAAACCCTCCCTGTCCAAAAAGTATTTTTCGAAGAAGTAGAGCAGCATATTACGAGCATCAGCATTATAGGTATGATACATCGTAACCTTTCCAAAGAAATACTTGATATTTGGATTGATAACTATCAATGCACCTAGGCCATCCCAAAGGTTATCTAACGCATAAATACCTTTCCCTAAACGAAAAATTGATTGGTATTTAGGCTGAACGAATGAGCGTCCAAGTTCAATCATATGTGGCATATACTCGTGCTGGAACTTCTCCGAGAAGTTGAAAAGATGCTTAGTGGATAGGTTTATCTCCTCCCCTTTTGTAGGATCAACGCTATGATAACGGTAACCACCAACAATTTCTTTATCCTTTGGATCCCAAACAATTAATTGTTTGTAGCAATTGGAACAAGTATCGTAATCATCGATATCAACGCTGAGGCCAGTGCCTCCTCCAGCCGAACGAAAAGTTAACTCGCGAAGTCGTCCAACCTCACGCATCAAATTGGGAGAATTTTGGGCTGTAAATATGTATAGCTCGTTGCCTGCATTATTTGTATGACGAATAAACTTATCGGGAGTTAACTCGCTTTCAAGAAGCTTCTTATCAACGTGTTCGATGATCTGTTCCATGAAAAAAATTTTTCCAAAAGTAACACTTATTCACTCTGATTGTTCCGCAAGCTTCATTTATTCTTTGATGACATTAGGTACACCTGTTCTTTTACCCATTTAGCCCATTCTTGAGGAGTTTTTGACTTATCGAATGTTGTGTATGGGATTGGTTTGCCAATGTGTACTGTAATGCTTTTGCCCTTTTGCTTAAACATCTCATCAACCAAGTAGAGCATCTCGATATTGGCTTTAATCCCTAAAAAGCCCCTAATTCTGGAAAGATTATAAAAGAAACTTGAATTTTTACCGCTAAAATATATTGGAACAATATCGCGCTGATGCTTAACCGCTTTGGAAATAAAGCTCTTTTTCCACTCCAAATCCTCAATTCGCCCTTTTTGTTTTCTTGAGCATAAGCCAGCAGGGAAATACAAAACTTGTCCGTCAGAAGAATAAGCCTGTTCAAGAATTTGCGCATTTTGCGACAATTGCGCACCATGCTTATTTACAGGAATAAAAATACCATGTAGCGGCGTGAGATGCATCAGAAGATCGTTTACTGGAAACTTAACATCGGAGTATTTATTACCTAAAAGATGTATGAGAACTATTCCATCGAGCCCACCAAGCGGATGGTTCGAAGCAAAAAGGAAACGCTTGTCGCTACCAAGATTCTCCAAACCCTCAACCTTATAATCTACCTGCATAAAATTGAGCACCGCTTCAGCAAAATCAATACCCTTAAGATGCCCTTTTGAAGCAAGGAACTCGTTTATCTCATTTTGATGGATTATGCGTTTTAGATAGCGAATAATAAAACGAGGTAGCACTTTAAGCAACTTTGGGCTTTTTGCCCCAATTACCTTCTCAATATCGATTACTAAATTGTTTGGCTGCACTTTAACTGTTTTAGCTACAAATATAAGAAACTAATTAATGAGGGTTTAAAGAGCAACGAGATATGATTAGCTAGCAGATACTTGATTTATAAAACTCATCAAACCATTAAAAACCATCTGCACCCCTATTGTAGCAACTATTAGCCCAAAAACTCGAACCAATGGGTTCATCAAATTAAAGCGGCTGAGCAGCTTCCCGATCCTGCTTGCATAGAGCATGAAAACAAGGTTAATTACTAACGCAACTACAATCGAAACGATAGTATTTGTGTGCCCATACTCGGCAGGAAAAGTTACTGCAGCGGTAATCGTAGCAGGACCTGCAATCATTGGTATTGCAATGGGAACTGCGGTGATATCTTTGATTGATAGATTTTTATCTACTTTAATAAATATGCCCCTCTGTAAAGCAGTAATACCATTGTAAAAAAGAACTGCTCCACAGGTTATCTGAAAGGCGTAAAGTTCAATATGAAAAGCGTAGCTAAATACCACTTCGCCAACTAGAAGAAAAAAAATTAGAATAATTAACGCCGTTAATGAAGCTTTAATTGAAATTAACCGAGTCGTCTTCTCGTCGAATTGCTGCTGAAGCGATGTTACAACAAAAACCTTCTGAATTGGGTTAACCAACGCAACAAATGCTACAAAACAGCTAAGCAAAAGTTTTATCTTGAATGCTAACATATTAGCACAATTTAACCATTCGACTAAACAAACGGTTTATCGTTTAATTTATTCTTTTAAAAAAAATTATTGGTTGAGTAGGGGTGCTTTTATTTAGAGTTGTCATTAATACAAAAGCGAACATTTCGCGGTAATAAAACTAATTTAAAAGAGTTATGAAAGCACAAGTAAAATTTTTATTAGGAGTATCGATTGTTTTTTTAGCAAACATGGGTTGGGCTCAAGAAAAAGATGAGCAAAAGGTTCGTGATTTTCAGCTAACATTAATCACCCCGCTGGGGACAAATGGTGTAGAATCGAAGAATATCACAAATAAATTCTCAATTAACATCTTTGCAGGATACTCGGGAGGCCTAAAAGGGGCTGAATTTGGAGGCATTGCCAATATCATTAAGGGCGATATGGACGGCGCACAATTTGCGGGTTACACCAATATCAATTTAGCCAAAGGAAAAGGATTTCAGGGTTCAGGGTTACTCAACTTTAACAAAGGTGAGTTCAAAGGTGCCCAATTTGCAGGGTATGCCAACGTGATACTATCCGATGCGAAGGCTTTTCAAGCCTCGGGCTTTGCCAACGTGGTAAAAGGAAACCTTAAAGGGCATCAGTTTGCTGGCTTTGCAAACGTGGTAACCGACTCGCTAAAAGGATTCCAAGGTGCTGGGTTTGCAAACTACTCAAAAGGAAATGCAAAAGGTCAGATCGCCGGTTTCACCAACTTCAACTTTGGAGAAATTCACGGACCTCAAATTGCGGGGTTTAGCAATATCAATGTAGGTAACATCAAGGGTGCTCAACTTGCTGGATTTGCAAACATCAACACGAACCGCTTGCAGGGTGCCCAAATTTCAGGGTTCTTTAACTATGCCAAAAAGTTAAAAGGTTTCCAACTTGGGGTATTCAACTATATCGATTCGCTTGAAAGCGGTGCTTCGGTTGGTATAATCAGCTTTGTACGCAATGGGTATCATAAGTTCGAGCTAAGCGGAAACGAGTCGTTATACGGCGTGCTAAGCTATAAAACGGGTACACGAGCATTTTACAACATTTTGGCTGTTGGTGCATCAACCCGAAACGATATGATTTACTGGGGTTGGGGTTATGGCGTTGGTACAGTTATTCCTATTAACAACAAGCTTGACCTAAACCTTGAGGGAACCTGCTTCCAGATTAACGAGGATAAATGGTACATCGATCATATAAACCTCTTGAATAAAGTAAACATATCGCTGCTTATCAACGTAACCGATAACTTCACAATCTTTGCGGGTCCAACATGGAACGTAATGGTTTCGGATATTGACCAAAACTCAAAGTTTACACCTTGGCATACATTCAACAAAACCTACGATAATAATATCAATGTAAAAATGTACCCCGGATTTAATGTGGGGATGAGATTCTAAGAAATAAAAAAGGAGCACTATAAAACAGACTACAAAATCATTATTTCAAACAAAAAAGAGCACGTAGATTATACGTGCTCTTGCTGTTTATTTAATGTTGCCATCAGGCACATATCAAAATATCTTCCACGGGCATAGTAGTAATCGTTCATGATGCCTTCCTTGGTATAACCGTTCTTTTCCAAAACTCTTATTGATGCCATGTTTTGTGGATCGACCAGACCAAAAATTCGATGAAGTTTTAATTCCATGAAGCCGTAATTTGTAATAAATCCTACAATTGAACTGGCATAACCCTTTCCCCAATGCTCTTTTAGAAAGCCATAGCCAATCTCGGCTCTACTATTATTAATATCGATGCCAAATAAGCCTCCATATCCAACAAGTTTACCCGAACATTTACTGCAAACCACCCACCAAATGGCCGTTTTGTCCTCCATCGATTTAAGAAATCGGGCTAGGAGCGCTTCCGCCTCCTCAATATCCTTATGGGGTGTGCGAGGTACATAGGCTAAATTCTCGATACTTGAATTGAACATAAACAGTAACTCCGCATCATTGCTATTTAATAGACGATAGCTCAATTTTTCGTTCATGCTTAGCCTTTTGGTTAATAGCCTTACGGCTTCGAACGCTCAATCTTAGTTGCAAAATACTTTGTGTTTCCTCTCCAAAAAAATGTTGTAAAACGCTTTTTGTAGTGCAAATTTACTCGCTCGCCGCTAAGAGCAACCTCTTCGAGTTGTTTAATTAGCTCTTTATTGCTCCCCTCAACGGAGAAATCGAACGATTCGGCAATTGGGCTAGTCCCTTTCAGCGCACCAAAAGTTTCGAGGTTTAACTTGCCTTCGTAAGTTTTAAAAATCACCCCTTTTTTGCTAATGCGAAGCACCTTGCCAGCCATAACCCCCTCCTCATATGTTCCCCAATACATGAATGCTGCGATAGCAACAAATAGGATAAGAGCAACAATCAGAAATCGTTTAATAAATTTCATAAATCAGTCATTAATTCAGCCAAAGTTACCAAATTATAGCCTTTAAGCAGCACAACAACGCCATTAAAAAATTGAATAAATTATTGAAATAGGATTCCGATTCACTAACTTTCAGAAAAAATTGAGCCATGAAAACAATACTATTCTGGTTACCACGAGCGCTAACGTTTCTATTCGCATTCTTTATAATGATTTTCTCGTTTGATGTGTTTAGCATGAATGCCTCCATATGGGAAAAGATTCTTGGTTTTCTAATCCACTCAATCCCTACATTTGTAATAATATTTGTTGCGCTAATTGCATGGAGAAAACCGCTTTGGAGCGCGTTGCTATACCTTGTGCTATTTATTGCATTTACAATCTTCTTTAAAACATTTAAACGGGTTGATTATTTCATGATTATATCATTCCCAATACTGCTAATTGCAGCCCTTTACTATTTGGATTATTGGGTTGGGAAGAGGAAATAAAAGAAATTGAATGTTTTTATGATTCACCTCACCAAAAACAAATACCCTTTGCCCTTTAGGGTGATTAACTCAATATTTGAATCTTCGGAGAAGTATTCGCGAAGCTTGCGGATGTAGACATCCAAAGTGCGAGAGTTAAAGAATGAATCATCGCCCCAAACGGTTTTGAGTAAGAATTTGCGATCTACAGTTTGGTTTAGGTTTGCTGTTAGCAAGTTCAATACTTCATGGTCGCGCTGCGAAAGTTTGATGGTTTTTGTGGGCGATATCAACTCGTATCTAAGAGGAGAATAAGTGTACTTTCCTAATGTCCTATCACTATTATTATCCTTACTATTCTTGACCTTGGCCAAAATGCTAAGCATGTTGTTAATACGAACTATCAGCTCCTCCATGCTAAAGGGTTTACGAATGTAATCGGATCCGCCAACCTCAAAACCTTTTACCAAATCGGCAGTCTCGGCTTTTGCAGTTAGGAAAATGATTGGCAGCGCAGAATATCGCTTTTTGATTTCAGCACAAAGCGTGTAACCATCAACGTTGGGGAGCATAATATCGAGCACACAAATATCGGGAGTAAAAGCGCTAAAGCTCTGCATCACCTTTGAGCCATCTGCTATAAGCATCACTTCAAATCCCTGCTTTTGCAATGTTTCGTGAACAATCTTACCTAAAAATGGCTCATCCTCGATATATAAAACCCGTTTATTCATTATCCTTGTTTTGGAAACGATAGCGTAAATCGGCATCCACCTTCTTTCAAATTCTCAACACCAATTGTCCCTTTATGCTGTTTCATAACCATCGCAGCATAGCTAAGCCCAAGACCATAGCCCTTAACGTTATGCCGATTTTGAGTTGGAACTCGAAAGAACTTATCAAAAACCTTTGAGATATACTCATCAGGAATCCCAATGCCATTGTCGGATACGGTGAGAATAACTCTCGAATTCTCTTCCCAAAGTTTGACTGCAATTTTAGGGCTCGACTCAACATATTTCAAGCTGTTATCAATAAGATTAATCAACACACCATGAACATGAAGCCTATCGGCATTTATATTAAAATCAAATCCTTCTGCATCAACAGTTAATTGGGCATTCATCTGCTGAAAACGTATTTGCATCGATTGGGTAACCTCATTGATAATGCTCTTAAGCGAAACCCTTTCGGGTTGCATAAACCCATTTGAAGCACCATCGTATATTGATGATGTTAAAACGTTTTGCACAAGCATATCTAGACGGTTCATCTCGGCTTGTGCAATGCGAATATACTCATCGGCCTTAACGGGTTCGTTCTTCAAATCGAAGGTTTGAAGGGCTTCTAGAGCAACCTTAACTGTTGCTACGGGCGTTTTAAGCTCGTGCGAGATATTTGCCACAAATTCGTTGCGAATAATATTTAACTCCATCTGCTTTTTAAGACTAATAAAAGAGATTGCAAACGCTGCACCTGTTAATATCAGTAGGATTAACCCAAAAAGAATTTGTGGGAAAAGCTTTTTAAGTAGATAGAATTGATACTTCGATATATTAACCGATAACGACGAACCATTAATACCAGTAGTTAGGTAAATTCCCTTGCGATTTTGCCCGCTATCGCTGGTAGACCATACAATTGTAAAATTACTAGTAAGCGGTTTTCTCTTGAAATCACTTTTAATAAATGCGCTATCAACAAACGTTGAGAACTTAAAATTAAACGTTTTTGTATTCTTTGTTGAATCGGCAACCTTATTTGTAAAAACCTTAATGCTTCGCAGTATCATGTTTTCAGGAAAAGCCTCATTAGGTGATGAGTCAAAAGTCATTTCAGATTTAATTCCGATTGTATCGACTTTATTTTTAGTAACAACACCCGAATCGCCTTTTAAATTAAGTTTTACAACTGCTGAGGAATGCCTAGCCATAACATTGCCTTGCCCACCTGAATTCCTAACAACAATAACATTCGGAGCACATGAATCGGTCATCACATACATCTGAATTTTTGGCTTTTTATCACCCTTCATGATTGGGTTCACAACCTTTTTAAGCAGTAAAGAGTCGAGCATCTTATCCTCTGATGCGCGGAGTTCACGCTCCAGATCTTTAGTGAGTATTTGCTTCTCCTGATCAAATCTTACCAACAGCCACTGAATAACGAAAAACGTTAACAGTATCTGGCTGGCTATCATCAAAAGCCTTATTCGTCGTATTTTCCTTGGATTGCTCATAGCTTAAACTTGCTGTAAAAGTAATCATTAATAGCACCTTAACCCTAAAACGTTAACCTTAATTAACCTTAATTGGGTTTGGGTTAACCTCCTCATACCCTTTCAGAGTCTACTTTTGATGCATGTTTAGGTTGATAAAAAACCAATAATTATTCACATTAAAAATAACATCATGAAAAGATTTTCTATTCTATTCCTTACGCTATGCCTTGCAACTGGCTTAAATGCACAAACAGATAATACAAAGGGGCAAATTGTCTACGAAACAGTACGAAAATTCGACCTTAAAATTCAAGGTGATGCTGCACAATTCCAAAACATGATTCCAAAGGAACGAAAAGGCAAAAAGGAGTTACTTTTTACTTCTGAAGCATCTATCTACCAAAAGGTAAATCAAGAACAAGAAGATGAGGTAATGCAAGAATCGGCAGGAGGTGCAAATGTGATGATAAAAATGACTGAACCCAACGAGGTTATTTTCTGCGACCTTAAGAATAAGACCAACTTCGAACAAAGGGAGTTTATGTCGCGCACATTCCTTGTTGAAGCAAAAACTGATACCGTACAGTGGAAGCTAACTGGCAATCAAAAAGCAATTCTTGAGTATAGCTGCATGGAAGCCGAATTGGTTGGCGCCAAAAAGAAAACAATTGCTTGGTTTGCGCCCGCAATTCCTGTATCAACAGGTCCCGATGGGTATGTTGGTTTACCAGGGTTAATCCTTGCAATGGATATCGATAACGGTAAAACCACCTACACCGCACAGGTTATATCGTTTAAAGAGATTGATGCCTCACTAATTGCAAAGCCAAAAGAGGGTAAAAAAGTGTCAAAGCAGGAGTTCCGCAAAATTGTTGATGAGAAGATGAAAGAGATGAACGGTGGCAAACCAGGTGATGGTGGTGCAACAGTGATTATTAGGACGATGTAATAAAAATCATTGATTTAAAAATCTATTCAATAAAGATGAAAAATATTATAGCAATATTAGCCTTTCTGTTTCCCTTTAGTTTATTGGCACAGAATGTAATCAAGGGTGAAGTAATGGATACCCAAGGCAGTCCATTACAATTCGCTACAGTTGCATTGCTAAACCCCGCCGATTCAACACTTGCGCATTTTGGAATTACCAATTCACAAGGACAATTCGAGATTTCGAAAATACCTTCGGGAAACTTCCTCATGCAAACGGCTTACTTGGGATTTAAAACCTTTTATAAGGCTGTTTCAATTCCATTAATCGATGGAGAGAACTTTGGAGCAATAGTACTTCAGTCAAACTCATTAAATATTGATGAGGTAAAGGTTACCGGCGAACGAATTCCAATGCTAATTAAAAAGGATACTGTTGAGTATAATGCTGGCGCATTTAAAGTAAAAACCGATGGAGTTGCCGAAGATCTACTAAAAAAACTCCCCGGTGTAGAGGTTGATAGAGCAGGGAATGTAAAAGCAATGGGCGAAGATGTAAAAAGAGTACTTGTTGATGGCAAAGAGTTCTTTGGTACCGATACTAAAGTTGCAACAAAAAATCTTCCAGCCGATGCTATCAATAAAGTACAGGTATACAATAAAAAATCGGATGAATCGGAGCTAATTGGCCTCGACGATAATGAATACGATAAAACCATCAACTTTGTGCTTAAGGATGATAAAAAGCAAGCTGTTTTTGGTGATGTGAAAGCAGGTGGAGGGGTTGACGATTACTATCAAGGAAATGCTAAGGTTTACAGGTTTACCGATAAGCATCAGTTTGCAGTACTAGGAATGCTCAACAACGTAAACCGACCTGGTTTCTCGTTTCAGGATTACATTCAGTTTAATGGTGGCATTAGAAGTATGATGAGTGGAGGCTCTTCAAAAATTACCATTAGTAGTGACGATAATAGCGTTCCTATTGATTTTGGGCAGCCAATTACTGGCGATGTCACTTCGGGTGCGGGTGGATTGAACTATTCTTACGAGATCAAAAAAGATAACCGAATCAACTTCAGCTACATGGGAAATGGCACTAACAAAGCACTTACCCAATCGGTTTACTCTCGTAACTTCAGCAATAGCAATACCTACGAACAAAATTCGTTGGAGAATGGAACTGGATACAACCGGAACCATCTATTTAACTTTGGATGGAGGAATAAATCTGATAGCATTCAGTTTTTCATGGTTAACGGGATTGTAACCCTGTCGAACGATAATTCAAAATCATTTTCTGCAACCCAAAGTGCAATGGATGGCTTACCTGTTAACCAGTTGAATAACTACACAAACAGCAACTCCAATCAGATAAAGGCCAATTCTGATGCATCGTGGTTACGGAAAATCCGAGGTAATTGGAAGATGGTAAAGGTTAGCAGCAATTTTCAATACATGCATAATGTAAAAAATAGCGATTGGAATAACTCAACCCAAATCAACCCAAATCCAATTCCTGTTGTCAGCGAGCAGTACTATAAAAATCAAAATGATTATCTGCAGTACTCAGCAAAAGCCACATCGCTTCGTAGAATTGGAAAGGGTTTGTACATCGAGCCATCGGTTTTTGCTGGGGTAAAGAGCGAATTGCTAAATCGCAAACAGGCTGCAGATAACAACCTTACTACGCTGATTGATTCAGTAAGTCCTAAACTCAATAGCAATTACCAATGGGTAAAGCCCGAGCTGGAGCTGAAATATTACAAAAACAAATCGAGGTTATTCATTGGCGCTGGCTATGAGATGAGCAACAGAGTTGATGATTTAAATGACTCATCAAAAGTATCAGTAAGTAGAGCCTTTGTTTTGCCTTTTGTAAGATGGGAATATGAGTATAAAACTGGCAGAAGATTCAGCGCCTCATACGAAACATCGACAAATCAGCCTAGCACTTCGCAGCTAATTCCGATTATAAGTAGCAGCAACCCACTGGCAATCTACTATGGAAATCGTAATCTGAAACCAGAGTATAGCCATGATTTCTTTATCAACTGGTTCCTATTCGATCAGTTCTCGTTTACATCAATATTTGCCAATGTTAACCTAAACTATACCGAGAATAAGATTAACAATTCAATTTCTATTGCTGATAATTTTAGGCAATCAATAAATCTAGTAAATGTTCCTGAAGACTACTCTGCAACAGTAATGCTCGACTTTTCAACACCAATTCGCTTTTTAGGAATAAACATAAGAACTGGGGCTACCGAAAGGTGGAATAGAGGTATAAACTATGTTAACGGAGTAAGCAATATCAATACAAACCTAATCCATAGATTAAGGCTTTCATTCGATAACCGTAAAAAAGAGAAATGGGATTTGGGCACAGGTGTTGAAGTAAACATTACCGATGCTAAATACTCAATCCAAAAGCAGCTCAATAGGAAGTATTACAGCTACACCTGGTTTAGCGATATTAGCTATACCCCAAATGAACTTTTATTCTTAAAAGTTTCGGGAGATGTAACAAATTACAATTCGCAGAGCTTTAATAAAAGCGTATTAGTCCCACTAATTGGTGCAGAGATAAACTACTATTTCAAAAACAATAAACGTTTGATGCTTTCGCTCGAAGCCTATGATTTACTCAATAAGAATACAGGCATTTCGAGAACTAGCCAACTCAACTATCTACGAGAGACGCATGCCAATACCATTGGTCGTTACTTCATGCTTTCGCTCAAGTTTAGGTTGAATAAATTTGGCGATAATGGTGGTGGAATGAAAGTTTTCGTTAATAAACGATATTGACAAATAGCAATTGCAAAAAATGAAACGCTCGGTATAACTGCCGAGCGTTGTTTATTTACTAAATTTGTTTGATTAATATAAATAACTTATAGAACGCGGATAAAACAGATTATCAACGCTGATAATAACGGATTTTATGGAACTTCTACACAAAGATTTAACGGAATCTATTTTGAGAGTTTATTATGATGTTTATAATGAACTTGGTTATGGTTTTCTTGAAAAAGTATACCAGAACTCAATGTATATTGAATTAGCTAACAGGGGATTCAAAGTCGAAGTGCAAAAGCAAATAAAAGTTCGTTTTAAAGGATATGATGTCGGTGATTATTATGCTGATCTACTAGTTAATGATTTAATAATTATCGAGTTAAAAGCCGCAGAATGTATTGTTGAAGAATTCGAATGTCAACTAATAAATTATTTAAGAGGAACAGACAAAGAGGTTGGTTTGCTGTTGAATTTTGGGAAAAAGCCTGAGTTTAGAAGAAAGATATTTGAGAATTCAAGAAAAAATCTGCGACAATCAGCGGAGAAATAAAATCCGCTTAATCTGCGTTCTAAATAATCATTAGTAAACTTTATTGAATTTTAGTTGTCTATTATATTATCAAAAATGATAATCCAATAAAGTATCAAATTAAAGAATTACAATTTCAACCTATGAAGCATTTACTTAACCTCGCGATACTCCTTTGTATAGGGGTAAATCAACTTAGTGCACAAGAGAATCCGAATTGGCTTCGCTATACAGCCATTTCGCCCGATGGGCAAACCATTGCTTTCACCTATAAAGGGGATATTTATACAATCCCTTCGAATGGCGGAACAGCAAAGGCGCTTACCTTCAATGAATCTTACGATTTCATGCCCATTTGGAGCCACGATGGAAAATTTATTGCCTTTGCATCCGACCGTTATGGCAACTTTGATGTATTCGTTGTTAGTGCTGATGGTGGTGAAACTAAAAGGTTGACTTTCCATTCAAAGGCGGAATACCCATACACATTTAGTGCCGATGATAAATCGATAGTTTTTGGCGGACAACGCCAAGATTTGGCAAGCCATCGCCAATTTCCAACTGGCTCGCAACCTGAACTCTACAGCGTACCTGTAAATGGTGGACGAGTTAGCATGGTATGGACATACCCCGCTGAAGCCGTTCAGGTTAGTAAAGATGGGCAATTGATGGTTTACCACGATAAAAAAGGTGGCGAGAATGAGTATCGAAAGCATCATACGTCATCGATTACCCGTGACATTTGGCTTTACAATGCCAAAACTGGTGAGCAAAAAATGATTACTAATTTCAAAGGCGAAGATCGTAACCCAGTTTTTGCCGATAACGACAAGAGCATTTTCTATCTAAGCGAGGAGAGCGGAAATTTCAACGTTCATAAGCTAAGTCTCGATAATCCTCAAAACAAGCAACAGATCACCAACCTTAAGAAATTCCCTGTTCGTTTCCTAAGCATCAGCAATAGCGGAACGCTTTGCTTCAGCCACGATGGCGAAATTTATACGCTAGCAAATGGTGGCGAACCTAAGAAAGTTGCAGTAACTGTTAAGGCTGAAAATAAGAAGAATAATGATTTATACCTCTCAATCAACGGTAACGCCAGAGAGTTTGATGTTGCTCCAAATGGGAAAGAGGTAGTTTACGTTGTCCGTGGTGAAGTATTTGTTTCATCGGTAGAGGGTGGTGTAACCAAACGTATTACCAATACTCCAGAACAGGAACGTTTTGTTAGCTTCTCACCCGATGGAGAATCAATTCTTTACTCAAGCGAGCGTGGTGGCAAATGGCAAATCTATCAAACTAAAAAAACGCGTAAGGAAGAGCCCTACTTCTACGCTTCAACAGTTTTAAAAGAAGAACCACTATTTACCAATGAAAAGAATTGCTATCAACCTCTGTTTTCGCCCGATGGTAAAGAGGTTGCATATATCGAGAATCGCGCTTCATTAGCTATTTACAATATTGCTAGCAAGCAAACCCGCACATTACTTACTCCCGATGAGCTTTACTACATGTCCGATGGCGACCAGTATTTCACTTGGAGTCCCGATAGCAAATGGCTTTTAGTTGAATATTCTCCAACTATGGCCAATGGCGAGGTTGTTATGATTGCCGCAGATGGCAAAAGCAAAATGGTAAACCTTACCCAAAGTGGCTATAGCGATTATCGCCCAAAATGGGTTAATGACGGCAAGCAAATGCTTTGGTTCAGCACTCGCGATGGACTTCGTAGCTATGCCAATAGCGGTGAGCGTCAGGCCGATGTTTACAGCATGTTTTTTACAAAAGATGCATGGGATCGTTACAAACTAAGTAAAGAGGATTATGATCTTTTAAAGGCAATTGAAGAGAAAGAAAAGGATAAGGATAAAGACAAGAAGAAAGACGAAAAAGATAAGGATAAGAAGGATAAAAAAGATACCGATGTTAAGAAAGACAGTACCCTAAAATTTGATTGGGAAGATTTAGCAGATCGAAAAGCCAAGTTTACAGTTAACTCATCATCATTAGGTGATGCCGTTCTTTCAAAAGATGGGGAAACTTTATACTATCTATCTGCTTTTGAGAAAGGGCTTAACCTTTGGAGCGTTAACCTTCGTACAAAAGAGCCTAAAATGGAGATTTCGTTAGATGCCAAGTCAGGATCTCTTAAATGGGATAAGGAAATGAAAAACCTATTCCTGCTTGCCGATGGCAAAATATCGAAGATAAACGTTGACAAAGGGAAACGCGAATCAATTGGCTTTAATGGCGAGATGAAACTTGATCGAGCTGCCGAAATGAAGTATATGTTCGACCATGTATGGCAACGTAGTAAAACTGGGTTCTACACTTCAACCTTCCACGGTGCCAACTGGGATGAACTAAAGACTGATTATTTGAAATATCTTCCAAGCATCGGCAGCGGCTATGATTTTGCCGATATGCTTTCGGAAATGCTTGGCGAGTTAAACAGTTCGCACTCAGGAGCATCTTATCGTCCTCGCAACGTTGATGGTGATGCAACGGCATCACTAGGTATTTTCATTGATTACGATTATGCTGGTGATGGAATTAAAATTGCCGAAGTTATTAAAGGTGGACCGCTCGATAAATCAAAAATCAAGGTAAATACAGGGATGATAATCGAGCAGATTGATGGCGAAACAATTGCTGCTAACAGAGATTATACTGAGTACTTAAACCGTAAGACTGATAAATTCACACTGCTACAGGTGTTCGATCCAACAACTAATACAAGACAACAAATATCAATAAAACCGATTAGCCTTGGAGATGAAAGTGGCTTACTTTACCGTCGCTGGGTAAAAATGAACGAGGCTGAGGTTGACAAGCTAAGCAATGGGCAACTTGGTTATGTTCATATTCCTGGCATGGGTGATGGCCCATACCGCGATATCTACGAGGAGATGATGGGTAAATTCCATGATCGCAAAGGTGTTATTGTTGATACTCGCTTTAACGGCGGTGGCGATTTGGTTGCTGACCTTGCCATGTTCTTTACAGGTAAGAAGTTTATCGATTATACTACTGAGAAACGATCGTTAGGTTACGAACCATCGTTTCGTTGGACAAAGCCAACTGTTGCCATGTTCAATGAATCGAACTATAGCGATGGTAGCTGCTTTGCATGCGGTTATCAACAACTTAATATTGGTAAAACAGTTGGTATGCCAACTCCTGGAACTTGCAGTTTTGCTGGCTGGGAAGGTTTGCAAGATGGTGCAACCCAATGGGGTGTTGTTCCGGTAAGCGCAAAAGATATTAATGGGAAATGGATGGAGAACTTTGAAACTATTCCCGATTTTGCTGTTAAAAACGAACCACTAATCATTAGCAAAGGGCTTGACCAGCAACTCGAAAAAGCAGTAGAGGAGTTAATAAAGATGGTGAAGTAATTTGAAATAATATAAGCTAGATCTTTAAACCCAGACTTTAAAACAAGTCTGGGTTTATTTTTGAAATTATTAATATCTTTGAAATAGACTAAACCAATTTATTATTTCAAATAACCCCTAAAACATAACCTATGAACTCTTTTGAACAAGAACCTATTGCAAGTGAAGCAAATCAAAAGATTGAGCTCACTACCGACTCAATAAATAGCCTCGACACCATTTGGCGTTGAGCAAGTTTCTTCTCAATTCTAGGCTTTATTGGAATTGCTTTTATAATAATTGTTGGTATTGTAATGGGTGTTGTTTTTTCAACCATCGACAGCAGTCTTGGCGCTGGGGTTGGTTCACTTATTATGATTATTTACATCATTTTAGGCGTAGTTTACTTTTACCCAATTCTTTTACTCTTCAGATTTTCAAGATGGACTAAAAAAGCTATTCAGATTAACAGTAGTCTTGACTTTAGTTTAGCTCTCAAAAATCTTAAGGGGCATTTTCAGTATGTTGGTATAATGACTATAGTTGTTTTCGCCCTTTACTTTATTATTATAATAGGATTCATTGCTTTTAAAGCTATCGCATAGTATATAATTAAAATTATTAAAAAGGGATTTCGCTTAATTGCTTTATCCCTTTTTTTTCATTTTATATATTTTATTTAAAAAAATGTCATAACTTTAATCTGTATTGGGAATGAACCCATTAACTCTTTAGAAATATAGAAAACAAAATTTTATGTCACTACAAAAAAAATTATTATTACTAGTTATCTTACCAGTTATAATATGTACAACAATTGCGGTCGTTATCTCCTCTTTAAAAATTAGTTCTCAGGGCAAAAAAGGGCTTGTAGATAAAAGTACTGCTATTCTTGATGTTGAGATAAAAAGTTTTATAGAACTCCATCAACAGGGAATCGACCTTGAACAGGAGCTGGATAACACTACAACCATTAAATCGGGTGACACTGATAATCTTTATAAATTTAAAATCTCTTCGCTAAATCCAAAAAACAAAAAACATTTATCAACTGCAAAAGAGACCTCATTTGTCTCACGATTTGAGAATTTAAGTTCAGAGCATATCTCTTATATTGACGAAGAGACTAACTCCCTTTGGGTGATGCAACCCGTTTACATGGAAGCATCAAAGGGTTGCTTAGATTGTCACAAAAGCACAAAATCCAACACAACGGATAAAGAGCTTCAGGGAATGTTTATGGTAATTTCACCTATGAAACCCGTTCAGGCACAAGTTAATTCTGCAATTTTTCAGATAACTCTTTTTGGTATTATCCTTTCAATTGTATCAATTTTAATTGGTTTTTTTACAATTAAAAGGATAATTTCTGTATTCAAACAGATTATTGGCGTTAGCCAAAAGGTCTCAGAAGGCGATTTACAGCATAAACTCGATATCAAAACCAACGATGAGCTTGAAGTGCTTGGCAATTATATTAACAATATGGTAGCCTCGTTAAATACAGTCTTAATTGGAGTTCGTAATGCTGCAGAAGAGTTAAATATATCTACAAAAGAGATTTCTGAGACATCACAAACCATGTCGACTGCAGCACAAGAGCAGGCATCGCAATTTGATCGAATTTCAGATTCTGTTCAGCAAACAACTATCAATGCAGTTAAGGCAAACGATTTTATTAATAAATCGGTGATGAACGCTGATAAAGCGGGTGCTGGCATGAATGACGCTATTAGTGCGATGAATAAGATTGAGGAGAGCTCACGAAGAATCAACGATGCGGTTAAAATTATTAGCGAAATATCGTTCCAAACCAACATACTTGCGCTCAATGCTGCTGTGGAAGCGGCAAGGGCTGGCGAGCATGGAAGAGGCTTTGCCGTAGTGGCTGCCGAGGTTAAGAAATTATCGGATAAAAGTTCAAAATCGGCCGAGGAGATCAATATCGTAACCAACGAAAGCACAAATCAGGTTATTGATGGGCAAAAGATTTCTCAAGATGCTGGAGGAAAAATAAAGGAGATTATACAAGCAATAAACCTTATTGCACAATCGGTTCAGGATATTTCTGCAGCAGCTCAGGAGCAGGCAGCAATGATGAAAGAAAACTCGCATATCACTAATACTAATGCCAATGCTGCAAAGCAGATGGCCAGTTCGGCAACTTACCTAAACCAAAAGGCAATGGAACTGATGGAGATTGTTGATCATTTCAAACTCACTGAAGATAAATAGCTATTATTATAAAGCAGAATAAACCTATCGCTTAAGTTGAGATCAATATAACCTTTGCAATTGCATGCTAAGGTTTTTTTAACCAGGTTGATTAATTTAAAATAATTAAAATGATATCAAATAAACTTTTTGCAGCTATACTCTCAATCATCTTTTTGGCTGGTTGTGGGAATCCAAAACAAACATCTACATCGATAAATAAAGAGGAACAGGCAAATAAAGTCGTTTCTGCCACTCAGCATGCATGGCAAGGTTATATGAAATATGCAAAAGGGTTTGATGCTTTAAAACCCATTAGCAAGCAAGGCGAAAATTGGTATCACACCTCATTGCTAATGACTCCTATTGATGCATTCGATACGTTTACTCTAATGGGTTTAAAAACCGAAGCAGATGAAGCAAAAGGGTTGATTTTTTCGAACCTCAACTTCGATATTGATATGGATGTTCAGCTCTTCGAGATAAACATTCGCTTGCTTGGTGGCTTACTATCAGCCTATGAACTCGATGGCGATAAACGTTTTTTGACTTTAGCCGAAGATCTTTGCAAACGACTTCTACCAGCATTTAAAACTAATACAGGGATGCCATATCGCTACGTTAACTTAAAAACAGGTGCTTTACGCGATTCGTTAAATAATCCTGCCGAGATTGGTACTTGCCTTCTTGAGTTTTGTAAACTCTCACAGCTTACCGGCGATTCAACGTATTATAAAGTTGCTAAAAATGCTGTAATGGCTGTTTACAAAAGGCGTAGTAGCATCGATTTGGTTGGAACCATCATTGATGTTAATACTGGCGAATGGAAGAAAACTGAATGCCAGATTGGTGCTCGATTAGATTCTTACTTCGAATACCTATACAAAAACTGGTTGCTTACGGGCGATAAAGAATGCTTTGATGCTTGGGAAACACATCGCAAAGCGATTGCAAAATACTTAATTACCGATACTCCAAATGGCACATTCTTAACCCGTGTTAATATGAATACAGGTAAAGAAACTCGCTCATTGTATGGTGCTCTAGATGCCTTTTATGCCGGACTACTTGCCCTTTCAGGTGATATTGTAACAGCACAAAAGATTCAAGAAGGAAACTTCTACATGTGGACAAAATTCAATATCGAGCCTGAGGTGTTTGATTTCAAAAAAGACTCCATTTTATACCCAAGTTATCCTCTCCGCCCCGAGAATATTGAAAGCTGCTTCTATCTATATCGTAAAACTCATGATGAAAAATATCTAGCAATGGGCAAACGAATGAGCGATGATATTATTGATAAATGCAAAACTGATGCGGGTTTTGCTGCGGTTAAGAATGTAACCACACTTGAATTAGAAGATTCCATGGAAAGCTTCTTCTTTGCTGAAACTCTAAAATACTCTTATTTGCTTTTTGCAATTGAAGATAAACTCGATATAGAAAAACTAGTTTTTAATACTGAGGCACATCCATTGAGAATAGCGAGATAGTTATTACCACTCAACAATATTATTGCGGAGAGCAAACTTAATCATCTCAACAGTACTTTTAAAATTGTACTTCTGCATGATATTGTTTTTATGAGTTTTAATGGTAAACACGCTTAGGTTTAGCTTTTCGGCTATTTCATTATTGGTAAACCCTTCAACGTAGAGTTTTAGAATCTCCTTTTCGCGGGAGGTAAGCTGTTGCTTTTTGGCGATATCACTTACACTAGTGTTCTTGACGCTATTAACAAAACTCTTTATAACAATTTTAGAAATGGATGGACTATAGAATTCATCGCCGCTAGCAATTGTTCTTATGGCTTCGAGCAGAATCTCTGTGGTTGAATCTTGCTTTGGCAGATATCCCTTTGCCCCAGCCTGAATTGCGCTAACAATATACTCCTCGTTGTTAAACATCGAAAGGATAAGTACATTAATGCTGGGATATAACCCTTTTAGTCGCTCGGTTAATTCAATGCCCGACATATTTGGCATCGATAAATCAGCAATCACAACATCAGGAGGTGTGCATTTTACAAAATCAAGGGCCTCTTTACCGCTGCTCACCGAGCCAATTAGCTCAATATCTGATTCGTCCTTCAGAATGCGCTTAATTCCATCACGTACAATGAGATGATCGTCAACTAAAAGCACTTTGATTTTTTCCATAACCTGCACTATTTTCCTTTATACATGATGCTTTGGAACCTTTAGTCTGATAGTAGTTCCCATTAATGGCTCTGTTTCAATATCGATTGTGCCGTTTAAGAGGCCTGCTCTTTCCTTCATGTTATATATGCCATTGCATGGGAAACAAAAACCATTTCCATATATAAATCCTTTCCCATCATCCTCAATAACAAGCACAATGTTCTCCTTGTTCCCAATTAATTGAATCTGAATTTTCGATGCGCTTGAATGCTTAACTGCATTATTCAGCGCTTCCTGCGCTATTCGGTAGATATAGAACTTAACCTTGTGCTCAGGAATAAAATAATCGCCATCGGCCGAAAACTCGATGTCAATTTTAGATGATCTTTTAATTGAATCGCAAAGATTTTTAAGAGCAACATCTAATCCAGATTCATTCAAGATGTTAGGCGCTAAATTATTGGAGATTTGTCGAACCTCCTCAATGGTCTTCAGAAAATTAGCCTTTACCTCTTCAAGCGTAGCTTTTGTCTCTTCGATACTTTGCTTGCTTGTACTTTCAAGTTGAAGTTTAATGGCAATAAGCTTTTGCCCAAGACCATCGTGAAGTTCCCTTGATATTCGTTGCCGTTCAAGTTCCTGCCCATCGTAAAGGGCTGTCATCCTTTTTGATCGCTCATCCTTAAGCTGCTCAGCCATCGTGTTGAATGCGTTGAAAAGAAGCCCAATTTCATCGTTCATTTCGGGCTTTAGGTTGACGTCTAAATCTCCTTCGCCAATCTTTAGGGCAACATTCTTAAGCTTGATTATAGGCTTTGTAATCGTTCGGGAAATGATATGAGCAATGGAGAAGAGAAAAATACATATTATGATCGAAATAAAAATAATATCGTTTCGGATTGAAACAATGGGAATCATAGCTTCGCTATAATCTATCTCGGCAATAATTGCCCAGTTTAACCCAGGTATACTCATTCTCTCAAACGAGCTGAGACATGCAACAGTCCTATAGTCATCAATAAGCGATGAGCCTACCTTATCCTTAAATGCATTGCTTGCACTAATTGTTTTTACAACCGTATTTAGCACCGAATTGGGGATGAACCTTGAATTGCTTCTCATCAGGTAATCATCACCTACTAAATACACTTCGCCTGATTTTCCTAAACCATTCTCAGGATTATCCTCAAGCATAATACTATTGATATCCTTTATTGATATCTGTAGCGCCAACACGCAAACCTCGTTTTGTGGAGTAATGTGAATTTGTTTGCCAATAAAACACTGAGGTTCTAAATCATTTATTGAATGCTTTTTAAAATCAACGATGGCAGGATCAACAGCCTCGCGGCTTTTTTGCCATAGTTCGATTAGCTGCTGAACAATCTCAGAATTCTTATCGAATTGAACAGGTTTTAAATTTGCAACCTCATAAATTCTTAGGCTGGAGGGTTCGTTACCAACAATCAGGTACATATTATTGAACCCGAAAAGGCTGTAATTTAGGTTCTTATCAAAACTTTTAGTATTTAAACTCTGCTCATCCAAAGCAATTTCGTTGGCCAGCTTATGTATGTAATCGTTATCTGCAAGGAGTTTCAGGTTGTTAAATCGTTCCTTAAAATAAAATTCAATTTGACCCTTTTTTATCACACGAATGGATGTCAACTGCTCAAGCGTTCTCTTCAGCAATGCATCCTTTGCATTGAGGTAAGCGTAAATGCCTATAGTTGACAACGATGATACTCCCACAACGAAGAATAGTATCATCAACCTCCTATTTATTGATTTTTTAAACATCCTTAAGAGATCGTATTTGTGATAAAAGTAGTTAAAATATCAGGCCTTAAAAAAAATAATAAAGGCTCATATTTCAGAGCCTTTATCAATTAAAAACCTTAACAATTATAAAGCACCCTCATCGTATGCTTTCTCTCCATGCAAAGCATTATCCAACCCAGCAAGCTCCTCCTCTTCCGAAACACGAACAGGAGTAATTAAATTGATTATGATAAGCATTAGGTAAGTAAATCCAAAAGCATATAAAGATGCACCAACTACAGCAACGATTTGCTTAAAGAAAAATGAGCTAGAACCAAATAGTAAACCATCGGCACCAGCAGCATTAACTGATTTAGTAGCAAAAACACCAAGAAGAATAGTTCCGAGTACGCCACCCATTCCGTGAACACCCCAAACATCAAGCGCATCGTCCCATTTCATTTTGTTCTTAAACTGAACAGCCACGTAGCAAACCAAACCAGCAGCAATACCAATTAATGGAGATGCCCATAGTGGAACAAACCCAGCGCATGGAGTTATTGTTGCCAAACCTGCAATTGAACCCGTTAAGAGTCCAACAAACTTAGGTTTGCGCTCTCTTATCCACTCAACCGCTAACCATGCAACTGTTGCAAAAGAGGCTGCAATATCGGTGTTTAGAAATGCTAATGAAGTTATATTATCAACCTGTAACTCGCTACCGGCATTAAAACCATACCATCCAAACCATAGCAAACCGCTACCAATGGCAACCAACGGAATGCTGTTTGGGGTTGAGTTCTTATCAACACGAGCGCCAACATAGAAAACGGCAGCTAAAGCAGCAAAACCAGCAGTAGCATGAACAACTATACCACCTGCAAAATCGAGGACTCCCCAATGAGCTAGCAAACCACCACCCCAAATCATATGAACGAATGGATAGTAAACAAAAATCTGCCATACGGTAAGGAAGATAAAATAAGCCTTAAAGGAAACCCTGTTTACAAAAGCACCTGTTATAAGCGCAGGGGTAATAATGGCAAACATCATTTGGTATGCAATGAAAACAAACTCAGGAATTTTACCATTTCCTGCCCAAAGCGTATCCATGCTAATTCCTGAAAGGAAAGCTTTATCGAAGTTGCCGATAATGCCACCCTCGCCACCGCTAAAGCATAGTGAGTAGCCAAAAATAACCCAAAGAACAGTAGTCCAGCCCAAAGAAACGAAACTCTGAATCATAATGGCAAGAATGTTTCGTTTGGTTGCTAAACCGCCATAAAACATTGCAAGAGCTGGAGTCATAAGCATAACAAGGCTTGTTGAAAGAAGCATAAACCCTGTTGAACCGGTATCCAATGCTGCAGTTGCCTGAAGTAAAATTGAATTTAACATAGTTATAGTGTTTTATTTGTAAGTATTAAAATGAGATTCCAAAAACCATAAAAATATTCTCTGCCTCAGGATTAGTAATAATTTGAGCCTGAACTGGTAGAGAGTATTTATCGGAGATTTGTATTGATTTAGAAACTTTCATCCCGAGGTTGATAACGCCAGCTGTCTTATTCCCATAAAAGCCTAACTCGCCTCTATCCTTATTAGGTTTATCGAGTGCTGCGCCAACGAATGCGTTAAAATCAACACCTTTAATGTTCTTCTTGTAACCAAGCTCTACATATTTGGTCATAAAAATCTTACCAGTGCTGCCATCGTCGTTGATTTTACGAGCATCGTTGCCGTAAAAATTCATACCAAATAGGAAGGTGAATGGAATCTTTTCAGTCCCGTTGAAACTGATAACTCCCTCAAAAACATGGCTCGTACTATCTTTATCGTATTCAAAGTAATTATTACGATTATCGAAACTATTGTCAATTGGGAAGAAATAATCGGTAACAGTTAAACTCACTACATCTTTAAAGGTATAGGTTAGGTAAAGATCAACCTCTTGATTCACAGTTTCAGAAAAGGTATAAGCACCCCAGGCTCCTAACGATAGAGCATGATTTGAGTCTTTACTTTTCATATTGTACTTAATCCAAGGTTGCAAACTTGGACTACTGCCTCCAAGGTTAACACCACGCCATATATAGCGGCTCATTACATCAGCTCCAAACTGAACTGGTGATTCATCCTGAGAGAAAGCATTAAACGCAATTGATGCAAAAAGTGCGATTCCCGTAATAGATTTGAAAAATTTATTCATAAGAGAAAAAGTTTAAGGTTTAGTGCATCAAAAGTATCTTTAGCCCATTTGGCGAGCAATAGAACTTGGTATGAAAGAGGACTAATACTAAGTAGTAGAAAGTGGGTTCATCATATAAAGCCCAATATACTTTGTACTTATCCAATAATGGCTTAACTTGACTAATTCTGAATCTTATATTCTATGAAAACAGCAAAAATTCTTGCAGTAGCCGGAACTATCATCATGTTTTTTACTTTGATGTATGGCTTTATTTTTGGAGAATTCTTTAAAGAAGGGAATACTATAATGTCTATTGCTTGGGGTAAAGTAAGCCTTATTGATGTTTACATCGGGTTCTTTTTGTTCAGCATTTGGGTGCTATTTCGTGAACAAAATAAGTATATTGCTGTTATTTGGGTAGTAATATTTATGATATTAGGGAATTTCGCAACCTGCCTATACGCCACTATTGCGCTTTATAAATCGAAGAATGATTGGAAGGTGTTTTGGTTAGGACGAAATTAGCTAATTGGTTTTTAAGATATTTGTTATGAAAAACAATGCGCTTTTTGAGATTGATGGACGAAGATTGTATTATACCTTTATTGCTGGGGCAAAAAAGATTTTAGAAAATCAGATTGAACTCAATAAGATAAACGTATTCCCTGTAAACGATGGCGATACAGGGACAAATCTGGCATCTACAATTCGTGCAGTTATTGATTCAATTCATCCAAATAAATCGTATAAAGTTACTGCCGATTTAATTGCTGAGGCCACTCTTGTAAATGCACGCGGGAACTCAGGAATCATTTTTGCTCAGTTCATGTATGGATTAAGCAACGAAACGGGCAATCATGGAACTATCACAATAAAACAATTTGCCGAAAGTATTAAAAACTCGGTTCCTTACGTTTACGAAGCTGTAGCAAACCCTGTTGAAGGTACAATGCTAACTGTTATTAAAGATTGGGCCGATTTTATCTACGAAAACAGATTTACACACGATTTTAATCAGCTACTCATAAAATCTAAGGCTGTTCTCGAAAAATCGTTATTTGAGACAAAGGCTAAACTTGCTGCGCTTGCCAAGGCCAATGTAGTTGATGCTGGGGCAAAAGGTTTTGTGCTTTTTATTGAGGGTATTATCGAATTTATTATCAATAACGATTTAAGGCATCTGCTAAAATCAAAAACTGAAATAGTTCTTTTTGCTGGGATAGATGATCATACATCCGAGGAGATAACCCATAGATACTGCACCGAGGCAATTATCAAAAATATAAATATTGATTCGCATAAACTGAACGAAGTACTTAAAACCTTTGGCGATTCATTAGTGGCTGCAGGTTCTGATAAAACGAAAAGAATACATATACATACCGATAACCCTGCTGATTTATTCTATAATCTGAAGGATTATGGAACCATAACCTTCCAAAAAGCCGATGATATGGTTCGGCAGAGCGAAGCGGTTTACAATCGTAAATGGAAGATTGCATTAGTTACTGATTCAACCTGCGATTTATCGTCAGAATTGATCGACCACTATCAGGTTAACATGCTACCCATTAACATTAACTTTGGTAATAATCATTACCTCGATAAGGTCACCATTCATCCCGAACAATTTTACAAGTTGCTCGATTCGAGCAAGGAGTTCCCAAAAACTGCTCAGGTAAATGAAAAGGCCTTTGTCAACCTATATTCTCACCTTGCATCACATTACGATTCGGTTATAGCAATTCACTTAACCGATAAGTTTAGCGGCACATTTTATAGCAGCCAAAAGGCTGCACAAGCCATCAGCAAAGAGTTTAATAAACCAATATCGGTAATCAACTCAAAAAATCTTTCTGGAGCACTAGGATTGCTGATACTTAGAGCTGCGCAAGCAATTGAGGCTGGTCACTCGCATGAAAACATTGTTGAAATGGCTGAAAAGTGGGTGGTTGATTCACGAATATTTGTAAGTGTAAAGACCCTAAAATATATGGTTCGCGGGGGAAGAGTATCCCATTTTAAAGGATTTATTGCAAAGATACTCAATGTTAATCCTATCGTTTCGATGGACGAGAATGGGAAAGCCCTTGCCTTTGGTAAAACTTACAGCCAAAAATCGAATATGGAGAAGGTGATGGAACATATAAAATCAATTTCGTCCAACAGACCAATATGGAATTACATTGTCCTTCATGCCAATAATGATGAGGGTGCGCAATGGTATACTGATAAAATGAGGCTTTTAACTGGCAAGGAGCCCACATCGGTTATAAACATTTCGCCAGTAATTGGCGCAAATGCAGGAGTTGGTGCTGCATCCGTAGCATTTATGTTTGAATAATAATTAATACTATGTCATTTATCGAGATATATTTAATCGCTTTGTTTTCTATTATGCTGATGATGTCAGCACTTTGGGTTGTAAGCATTTTTATTAAAAACGTCAGCATCGTTGACCTTTTCTGGGGCTTTGGATTTGTTGTTTCGGCTTTAGTTTATTTCATATTTACTGACGGCTATCAAACGCGTAAAATATTGCTTTTAACTATAGTTGCAATTTGGGGTCTACGATTATCGATATACCTTGCGTGGCGAAATATTGGAAAAGGTGAAGATTTTAGATACGCTCAATTTCGCAAAAACTATGGCGAGCATAGATATTGGTGGATTAGCTTTTTTCAAACCTTTCTATTACAAGGAATACTGATGTGGCTAATCTCATCGCCCCTTCTGGGTGCTATGTATTACCCTCAAAACAGCAATTTGGGAATTCTCGATTTTATTGGAGTTGCATTTTGGATTATCGGAATATCCTTCGAAGCGGGTGGCGATTTTCAACTTGCCAAGTTTAAGTCAAACCCCGATAACAAAGGAAAAGTTCTAAATACTGGATTTTGGCGATATACTCGTCATCCCAACTATTTTGGCGATTCGTCGGTTTGGTGGGGTTATGGTTTCATCTGCCTTGCGGCAGGGAGTTACATTCCTGTACTCGGCTCTATTCTGATGACAGCATTAATCATTAAAGTATCAGGGGTTGCCCTACTCGAAAAATCATTGAAAGATACCAAACCACAATACCGAGAATACATCGAAAAAACGAGCGCTTTTATTCCGTGGTTTCCGAAGAAATAAGAATCCCGAAGGGATGATATAATGGTAGAAAATAATTAATTCGTTCGATAGTCCCATAGGGACGAAAATTTGGTAAACCAAGCTACATTAAATTGAAGAAAGTCCCGGAGGGACGTCAATATGGTAAAAGGAAACAACATGATATTAAATTTAGTCCCGTAGGGACGACACAATAACCAATATGCCAAATACATATACACAAATTAATATTCATACCGTATTCGCTGTGAAAGGTCGAGAAAATCTATTAACCAAAGAATTTCGACCTAAGGTATTTGAATACATTTCTGGGATTCTAAAGAATATAAATCAATTCCCACTAGCAGTAAACGGATACCAAGACCATGTTCATGTTTTCTTTGAGTTAAACCCTACAAATTCTATTTCAGAAATTATGAGAATTGTCAAATCAAATTCCTCTAAATGGATAAACGATAATGGATTTGTTAAGGGAAAGTTTTCGTGGCAAGAAGGCTATGGAGCCTTTTCCTACTCTCGTTCACAACGAAATGATGTTATAAACTATATCATTAATCAAGAACAGCATCATACAAAGATTCCATTTAGGACTGAATATCTTGAACTTCTTAAAAATTTTGATGTTGAATATGATAACCAATACCTATTTGAATTTATGGAATAATACTGTCGCACCTATGGTGCTTTTTAATTTAATTAACAAAAAAATCTACCATAGTTCCGCGCCTACGGCGCTATTGTGAAACAAGCAATATAACCTTCTTAGTCCCTTAAGGACGACAATATGGTAAAAAGAACCAAAGCTTAATTAACATAAGTCCCGTAGGGACGAAAGTATGGTAACTTTAAAATTAATAATAAATGATAACCAATACCTATTTGAATTTATGGAATAATACTGTCGCACCTATGGTGCTTTTTAATTTAATTAACAAAAAAATCTACCATAGTTCCGCGCCTACGGCGCTATTGTGAAACAAGCAATATAACCTTCTTAGTCCCTTAAGGACGACAATATGGTAAAAAGAACCAAAGCTTAATTAACATAAGTCCCGTAGGGACGAAAGTATGGTAACTTTAAAATTAATAATAAATGATAATCCTTAAAAGCATCTGGCTAATACTCTTTATAATTTGGGGTTTACCCCTAACCTACTACCGCAGTAAATTCCGCAAGCTGGTATACCAAACCGATAGCTGGTTAATTAACTTCAAACCTGTATTCTGGAAAGAACTTAGAGCCTTATTTGGCAATATCTATCCTGAAGACAAGAACTATATTAAGTTTCGAAACTTTTATCGTTTCTACCTTACTGTATACCTTTTACTCTTTATCCTTTACTATTCTTTGAATGGTAATACTCAAACCACTAATAAAATCGATATGAAAAAGATTGAAATAGGAAGCAGCATTCCTGCTTTCACATTAAACGACCAAAACGGAACCTTTTTTGACATTAGTTCCGTTCTTGGGAAAAAGAACCTTGTTATCTACTTCTACCCAAAAGATGATAGCCCTGGCTGTACTAAAGAGGCATGCTATTTCCGCGATCAATTTGAGGTTTTTAAGGATGTTGATGCAGAAATAATCGGTATTAGCGGTCAATCGGTTGAGAGTCACAAAAAGTTTGCTGAGAAATACCGATTAACCTATACGCTATTAAGTGATGAAGGGAATAAGGTTCGCAAGCTCTTTGGAGTTCCAACAAACTTCTTTGGACTGCTTCCGGGTCGAGTAACCTACATTGTTGATAAAACTGGGGAAGTAATTTATATCTTCGATTCTCAAATCAACGCTACGCAGCACGTTGATGAAGCGTTAAAGATTCTGAAGGAATTGAAATAGCTATACTAATTTTCCTTTGATAAGGGTATCTCAATTGAGAAAATTGAGCCATACCCTAATTTTGATTTAACGCTTATTTTGCCTCCAAGAAGTTCTACCAAACCCTTGCTTAGAGCCAAACCTAAGCCGGTTCCCCCATATAATTTAGTCTTAGGTTGGCTAGCTTGCCAGAATCGTTCAAAAATTACCTGCTGAACTTCTTCTGAAATCCCAATGCCAGTATCCATTACAGTAAAAATAATGTTCTTACCATCAGTATAAAAATCAACCTCAATAGCCCCATGCTCTGTAAATTTAATAGAGTTGCTGATGAGATTTATTAGTATCTGCTTAATCCTTTGCTTATCGCTATTAAAAACAACTACACCTCCCGTTTTCTTAAATATCAGATGGATCCCTTTTTGAATTAGGGTTTCAGTTTTACTCTCGTAATGGTTAGATAACTCAGTAAATAGAGTTTCAGAACTAAAATCTTCCTTATTAATTATAAACTGCCCAGATTCTAACTTTGAATAGTCAAGTATATCGCTAATAAGCTTCATCAAATCATTGGAACACTTCCTGATTATTTTTCTATAATTCTCAGTTGACTCATCGGTTAAGTTTGTACTACATAAAAGTTCCGAAAAACCAACAATACCATTTAACGGAGTCCTTATCTCATGAGACATATTCGCCATAAAAGCTGATTTTAACCTATCGGACTCTTCTGCCTTATTTTTAAGATCTTCGAGAGTTTTTTTCTGAGTAATATAAAGCGAAATTAATCTCCCAATCTTCACAAATTCGCTTCCATAACGATCTAACCCTTTGGTTCTTTGAATATCGTCCAGTTCCAATGCCTCCTCAATAATAGTTAATGGCCTATTAATCCATCGTGTAGTAAGAAAAAGAAATGCAAAAATAAAGCCTACCATTGCTATAAAGAATAACCCAATAAGCTCAATGGAGAATCTATTGAACTGCTTTATTAATGGTAAATCTTTTTCAAAATAAAGATATCTATAGGTATTTGAATTGATGATTTTTATTGACTTAACAATAGTTGCCTTATATTCTGTTGAAAATGGAATCTTTTCATTATAAAAGAAAACATTTGTTGATGTTAAGTCGGATAAGTCCTTGATATACTTATTGTCGATTATTCTTACAATAAAAAAGAAACCTTTGGGCTCAGCCTGCCGATTTGGATCGTTTGAGTTATGAACCGTTGCTCCGTAAACATCAATTATACCTAGCGGGGTTAAATCGTAGTAATGTATAAATCTGCAGGTTCTAAGGGAGTCAATTATATGTTTACTATATCTATATTTATCTAAAATGGATGCGTTACTACTACACTTCGTATAAACCCTGTTTCCACTTATATCGAAAAGGCTTGCCGATGAAACATTATAGGTAATGATTACTGGATCAACTATCTCCCTTGCCCATTTGTAATCCCGTTGTTCAATGCACTCAACCATTTCGTCCCAAAAAGTATAATCAAAAACTATTTGGTTAATCCTTGTCTCCTCAAAAGCAATGGCAGAGTTAATCGACTTCTCAATTTGACTAAAATTCGACTGTATGAATATTTTCTTCTTTTGATTATTTATATGAAACGCAATGAACGTGATTATAGCAAAAAATAGGAGCGTTAAAATCAGGTAGAAAAAAATAATATTTTGCGTTTTGCCCCTTCTCATCATATTTTAAATCAAAATGATAATATCGTGATACGGATATCTTTAATGGATGTTTAAAATCTGGTAAGGTTTAAAATATGTTATAGAATATGTTTAGCCTAAATATTTGTCATCTAAACTTTTAATAGGATGAGAAATCATTAATTATTTCTAATAACAATTCAAATAATGCAAATGTTTTGAGGGAGTTAACGTTTTGTTGGCTAACTCAATGTTTATATTTCTTGAAAAACCATCCTCCTTTTACTTGTCTGTAATAATTGTCTGCCCTTTAACCAGCCACGATATACCAAATGCCCATAGGGCAATTGCTTCGAGTATTAGAACAATTTTGGAATCGAACTTCTGCTGTTGGCTAAGTGTGAGCATGCATATTATTAATCCTGCAAAACAAGCAAGGATTATAATGCCGCAGGTAATATAAATCCGATTCCGTTTTATTTTTTGGGGAGTAACCGGATCGCTCTTTCGAGTAAAGAGAAATATTGAGTTTATTGCCAAAAGAATAAAGAAAAGTGCGGCAAATGTCAAATGTATTTTATTAGAATCGATAGGGTAAAGTTGGAATATCCCAACTCTAACCGTTTCGAATTCCTCGTTGTAACATGGAAATAGTGCAACGCAAAGGGCTGCAATTCCAGTTATAGTTGTAATAATATTATCTAAGATATTGGTGCCTTTATATGTCATAAGGAAAAGCCCCATTACGAAAAGTAAACCCACCAAAAAATCTCTAACATTGGTGTAATAGTAAATGCTAATCGATTGCTGAACCGGGTAATCGCCAAAGAACCAGCCAAACGCCACACACACTATAGGCAAAAGAATACCAAGGAAACCAATTAATCGACGAAGCGATTTGTATGATATTACAATATCCTTATTCCCTTTGTGTAAGAATTTTAGTATTCCACTTATCATAATTTTAGCTTTTAAAGTTTGGTATACTTATTTGAGAGAATCTAATAACCGAATATAGAGATTCTTTATCCTGTTGCAAAAAGAAAAGTACGAGAAATCTCGTACTTTCTAAGTTTTCTATATAAAACGGATTTATGCTATTCATTAGGAGCCTTATCAAATCTGTAGGTAAACATAAACCCAATTCGCACTTTCCTGTCGGGATCGGGAATAGAAGTAGCAAATAAATTATCGAAGTTTTTCCACTTGGAGTAAATTGGGACAACCCCAAAAAACTTTGCATCCATCTTCTCTGAAACGGCAACCTTTAGATATGGTAGCGCATCAATGGTTGTAATGCCAGGTATTTCAACTTTAGGTCCAAACGTTGATGGCGCTTCCGAGTTCTCGCTAGTTGCGTATGCGAAATCAGCACCTACTCTTACTATTTTAACAAGATAGTCAAAACCAACGAGGAAATTTATTTTGTCCCCATAATTGTATTTTACGTTATCTTTCTCATAGGTAGGCCTTAACTCATAACCAAATGATGAGTGTAAGTTTATCTTATCACTCATATTTCTTGCAAAGAAAACAGAAATGTTAACATCTGTACTTCCTGTTCCAAGTGGAATATCACGCTCTTTCACCATGTTTTTTTTCTTGGCCGTAGGAAGTTTAGCATACACTCCAAACGAAAAAAACATCTTTTTTAGAATAAGGTTATAGTTAGCTTTTACGGTTACATCGCTAAACCCAGAAGTTTTGTACTCCAGAGTATCAAGTCCCATTCCAACAGGTGCTTCAAACTTCTTTTGAATGTAAGGGATTATTAATCTGAACGATAAATTCTCATAAGCATCAGCATTGTTTCTAAAAAACATCTTTGATTTAAAAGAGAACCCAATGGGAATATTATAAACCGAGACGTATTTACTAGCAATTACCGATGTTCCCATTGAAACCGAAGAACTGAACATATTCATCTCGTTTTTTCGATTCAAAAACAAATCCGCTTGATTTGTGAGGTTTTCAGTAGTGGCTGAAGTGGTACTATTAATGTCTGCAGCGGCTTTATTAGTCGCATCGATAACTATACCAGAATTATCATATTGAGCCAAGGCAATGTTCGAAAACAGAATTATTGCTCCAACAATAATGAGTAGTCGTACTTTCATGATTTAGGTTTTAATGATTAAAAAAAAGTTTTAAGGTTAACCAAATATACCTCATTTAAATAACAGAGCGCAAATTGATCTTTACAAAAGGGTTATAACGCTTATATATGTTGATAAAATGCCTCATTATTTATGTCTAAGTTTAAATCTTTTCATTTTTCAAAATCACTTTTTATCTCTCGTTCTCCATTAAACATTATCTTTGCCAACTGAAAAAATGAACCAAATCAACGTTTTATGGAATACAATTTCAACGAGATAGAGAAGAAATGGCAGGAATACTGGAAGGTAAACAAGACTTACAAAGTAGATATTGACCATTCACGTCCCAAATATTACGTGCTTGATATGTTCCCCTACCCATCAGGAGCAGGGTTACACGTTGGGCATCCACTAGGATATATTGCATCTGATATTTACTCCCGCCATAAGCGTTTGCAAGGGTTTAACGTTCTTCACCCAATGGGTTACGATGCTTTTGGTCTACCAGCCGAACAGTACGCAATCCAAACAGGCCAACACCCTGCATTAACTACCGATAATAATGTAAAACGCTATCGCGAGCAGCTCGATAAAATTGGTTTTAGTTACGATTGGGATCGCGAGGTTCGTACCTGCGACCCAAAGTATTACCATTGGACCCAGTGGGCATTTATCAAGATGTTTAAGCATTGGTACAATAATTCTACTCAAAAAGCAGAACCAATCGAGAACCTTATTGCTGAGTTTGAAAAGAACGGGAATACAAAGGTTGATGCAACTTGCAGCGATGTTCGAGCATTTTCAGCATCGGAATGGAAATCGATGAATGAAAAGGAGCAGCAAGAGACTTTGCTAGCCTATCGCTTGGCATATCTTGCCGATATTATGGTAAACTGGTGTCCTGCGCTTGGTACTGTATTGGCAAACGATGAGGTTAAAGAGGGCTTCTCAGTTCGTGGCGGACATCCTGTTGAGCAACGTAAGATGAAACAGTGGTGCTTGCGCATCTCGGCTTACGCACAACGTCTACTTTCAGATTTAGAGGCGTTAGAGTGGAGCGATTCTTTAAAAGAGATTCAACGTAACTGGATTGGTCGTTCTGAAGGTGCAGAGGTTTACTTCAAAATTGATGGTTCAGAGAAAAAGGTGCTTATCTTCACCACTCGTCCCGATACCATTTACGGTGCAACCTTTATGGTTCTTGCTCCAGAAAGTGAGCTTGTTGATGAGCTAACTACTCCCGAATACCGCGAAGCGGTTGATAATTATATTAACGAAGTTAAGAATCGTACTGAGCGCGAGCGAATTGCCGATACCAAAAGGGTTACTGGACAGTTCTCGGGCAGTTACGCAATAAACCCATTTACAAACGAGCGAATTCCAATCTGGATTAGCGAATACGTATTGGCAGGTTATGGAACTGGAGCAATTATGGCCGTTCCAGCGCACGATAGTCGCGACTTTGTTTTCGCACGCACATTCAATCTTCCAATCATACAAACGGTTACTAAATCTGGCGATGAGGCAACATCTACCGCATCGTGGTTAGAATCGTACGATGCCAAAGATGGTATTGTTGTAAACAGCGGGGTTATCAATGGCTTAAGCGTTAAAGAGGCCATTTCGAAGATAAATGAGATAATTGAAAGCCGCGGGCTTGGTCGTCGTAAGGTGAACTATCGCCTTCGCGATGCAATTTTTAGCCGTCAACGTTACTGGGGCGAGCCATTCCCTATATACTATAAAGATGGTATTCCTTACCCATTGGATGAAAAAAATCTTCCATTAGAACTCCCCGAAGTTGATGCATATCTTCCAACAGAAAAGGGCGAACCTCCACTTGGCCGTGCCAAGAACTGGAATACTCCCGAAGGTTATCCTTTCGAGATGAGCACCATGCCTGGTTTTGCTGGGTCATCGGCATACTACCATAGGTATATGGATCCTAAAAACGATAAGAAGCTGGTTTCAAAAGAGGCAAATAATTACTGGGAAAATGTTGATTTATATATCGGTGGAACCGAACATGCCGTTGGGCATCTTGTATACTCAAGGTTTTGGAATAAATTCCTTTTCGATATAGGATTAGTTTGTAAGAATGAACCTTTCAAAAAGCTTGTAAACCAAGGGATGATTCAAGGCCGTTCGAACTTTGTTTACAGGGTTAAAAACAGCAACACATTTGTTTCGCTTAATCTTAAAGCGCAACACGATACTACCCCAATTCATGTCGATGTAAATATTGTTGAGAACGATGTTCTTGATGTCGATAAATTCCGTGAATGGAGACCAGAGTTTAAGGATGCAGAGTTTATCCTTGAAAATGGTAAATACGTTTGTGGATGGGCTGTTGAGAAGATGAGCAAGAGCATGTGGAATGTGGTTAACCCCGATTTGATTGTTGAAAAATATGGTGCTGATACCCTTCGTATGTACGAGATGTTCCTTGGTCCTCTTGAGCAATCAAAACCTTGGGATACCAATGGTATCGATGGTGTACACAAATTTTTCCGCAGACTTTGGAGACTTTATCACGACAAAAACAACCAGGCTTGCATTAGCGATGAGGCTCCGTCTAAAGAGGAGCTGAAAGTTCTTCATAAAACTATCAAAAAGGTTACCGATGATATCGAGAAGTTCAGCTTCAATACCGGTGTATCAACCTTTATGGTTTGCGTAAACGAGCTGACTGATCTTAAATGTAACAAAAGAGCCATATTAGAACCGCTAACGGTTCTTATTGCGCCTTACGCTCCACATATTGCAGAAGAGCTATGGTCGTTACTTGGACACAAGCAAACCGTTTGCGACGCAAAATGGCCAGTACATCAAAATGAATATCTTGTTGAGAGTACATTCACTTGCCCTGTTTCATTTAATGGAAAAACAAGATTTACTCTTGATATCCCACTAAATCTTGCTCAGGCCGATGTGGAAAAAATGATTCTTGAAAACGAGAACACCCAGAAATACCTTGAAGGAAAACAACCAAGGAAAATTATTATCGTTCCGAATAAGATTGTTAATATTGTAGTATAACCTAGTTGAATTAAGGTTGATATTGTTTTACTGTCAACCATAAGCTATCAACTGTCAACTAAATTAAGGTATGACCGCAAAGCTAATCCTCAAGAATGCCCGAATGTACACGATAATCGTATTTGGGCTATTCCTTTATGCGATTTCATGGACAGCCTTTCTACTCCCTCATAAAATAACTGGAGGCGGAGTGTCGGGTATTGGTGCATTAGTATATTATGCAACTGGTATCCCATTAGCTTATACATACCTTTTAATTAATGCAGGCTTGATTCTGGTCGCTATACGATTGCTTGGCGCTAATTTCGGGGTTAAAACAATTATTGGCGTTACAGCCGGAGCATTCCTTTTAGGATTGATGCAAACCCTAATTAAAGAGCCAGTTATTGCCGATAAATTTTTATCGTCGATAATTGGAGGGGGAATCGCTGGTGTTGGTTTAGGAATTATTTTCACTCAAGGCGGAAGCACAGGAGGAACCGATATCATAGCGATGATAGTCACCAAATACAAGAATTATAGCCCAGGCAGAATAATTCTTCTATGCGATGTTTTTATTATTGGCTCATCGTTCTTTGTTCTACTCGATATGACAATCGTAAACCGTATCGAAACAATTGTTTATGGATACGTTGCAATGGCAGTAACTGCATATTCCATTGATGCAGTACTTTCGGGAAGCAAACAATCGGTTCAAATATTTATCTTCTCTACTAAGTATGCTGATATAGCCGACCGTATAACCAAAGATTTAAAAAGAGGCGTTACACTGGTCGATGGAAAAGGTTGGTACACCAAAGAAGAGCAAAAGGTACTAATCACCATGGTTCGCAAGTTTGAGGCAAATGATGTGTATAGGATAATCAAAGAGGTTGACCCCGATGCGTTTACATCTACGGCTAGTGTTGTGGGGGTTTTTGGTAGAGGTTTCGAAAGAATTAGGTCATAAATAAATCATTTTAACATTCGCATTTTAAATGAAGCGTATATATAAAGTTATTATCATTCTTGTTATTTTATTTACAATAGCATCATTAGTTCTCTGGAATATATACAAACCATCGGTTCAACTAACAAGGAACCTGGCAATTGACAAGAACACAACCATTAAAGCGGTATATGAATATGGTATTCCCATCGATTCCTTTATTGTAAAAAAAGGGATAATCAGAACCAATCAAACCCTAGGAGAGATCCTAAAAGGGCTAAATGCTAACCCAGATATAATTCGTATACTTCATATATATACAAAGGATAAATTTGATTTAAGACAAGTTGTTGCTGGAAACTCATATAAAGCATTCCTCTCTCCAGATAGCACAGAAAAATTAACTTATTTAGTTTACGAAAAATCGGCCATCGATTATGTTGTCTTCAATTTTAAGGATTCTCTTACTATTCAAAATAGTCAAAAAGAGGTAACCCTTGTCCGAAAACTTAACGAGGCAACCATTTCATCATCTCTTTGGGAAACCATATATAAACTGAACCTAAACCCAAATCTTGCTCTCGACATGTCTGATATCTTTGCCTGGACAGTCGATTTCTTTGGCCTTCAAAAAGGCGATAAGTTTAAAGTACTATACGATGAGAAATACGTTGGTAACACATCGGTTGGAATAGGTACTATTTACGCAGCATGGTTTGAGCATAAAGGTGAACGATTTTATGCCTATCGGTTTGCGCAGGACTCAACCCCCAGCTACTGGGACGAGAAAGGGAACTCACTTAAGAAATCATTTCTTAAAGCACCTTTGCATTTTTCAAGAATAACATCTCGCTATTCAGGAAGCAGATTACACCCTGTGTTAAAAATCTACCGCCCTCATACAGGAGTCGATTATGCAGCTCCAATAGGGACACCCGTTATGGCAATTGGCGATGGATTTATTGTTGAAAAAGGATATAATGGCGCAGCTGGGAATTATGTCAAGATTAGGCATAATAGCGTTTATACCACAGGCTACAATCATTTATCGAGATTCGGAGCAGGCATAGCAAATGGAGTTAGGGTAAAGCAAGGTCAGATAATTGGATTTGTTGGCTCAACTGGCTACTCAACAGGGCCTCATCTCGATTTAAGGTTTTGGATGAACGGACAACCTATTGACCCATTAAAGGTTAAAGCACCACCTGTTGAACCAATAAAACCAGAGATTATTGCAACATATCAAGAATTTCTAAAGAAAATTAATGAAAAACTTGATAGTATTCCCCTGATGCCTGTTTTCCCTCAATCAGCTGTTGAGTCAATTGGTAGCACTACTTTTTAATAAGTAGTTTTTCTATCACACTAGGAAAATATTCATACTCCAATTTATGAACTCTTTGCGCAAGGTCTTCAGGTTTATCGTTAGGTAAAATCGGACATTTTGCTTGAAATATGATTCCGCCCTCGTCATAATTGTTATTCACATAATGAATGGTAATCCCGCTCTCTTTTTCTCCAGCTTCAATAACGGCTTTATGAACTCTATCGCCATACATGCCCTTTCCACCATATTTTGGTAGTAGCGCTGGATGAATATTTACAATTTTTTGTGGGAACTCTTCTATAATTGAATGCGGGAAAAGCTTCAAAAAACCTGCAAGTACTATAATATCAACACTATGCTGTTTAAGGGTTGATAATATTTTACCGTTTTTTAATTCCTCTAGAGAAAACAAAACTGCTGAAACATTGAGTTTTCGGGCTCTTTCGAAAACAAAAGCATCCTTATTCTCTGAAAGAACTAACACAACCTGAGCTAAATTTCCTCCTCTAAAATGATTTATTATGTTTTCGGCGTTCGATCCAGAACCTGATGCAAAGATTGCTATATTATTCATTATATGATATTTACAAAATCACGAATGGTTAAAAAGTAAAAAAAAGTGTTTTTCGGCATCAAAAATAGAAACAAAAAAATTACTTTTGCCCCAGAAATTAACTTTTAGTTTTTTAGTTTGACTAAATGTTCTTTTCTTTGCAATCTAATTTTTAAAGTATTTATTAACCAAATTTTAAACACTATGTCGGATATTGCAACCAGAATTAAAGCGATCATCGTTGATAAGCTTGGAGTTGATGAAAACGAAGTTACCCCAGAAGCTAGCTTCACTAACGATTTGGGTGCTGATTCACTCGACACCGTAGAGCTAATCATGGAATTCGAAAAAGAGTTCAATCTTTCTATTCCAGACGATGAGGCTGAAAAAATCGGTACCGTAGGTGACGCAATCAAGTACATCGAAACTCACAACAAGTAAGAAATCATTTAACCAAAACAGGCAGTTAAACTTAAAATTTGTTTATGGAACTAAAGCGCGTAGTTGTTACAGGACTTGGCACAGTAAATCCAATTGGAAATAACATCCAGGAATTTTGGAACAACCTTGAGCAAGGGGTAAGCGGATGTGAACTTATTACAAGTTTCGATACCTCTAAGTTTAAAACAAAGTTTGCCTGTCAGGTGAAAAATTTCGATCCTGCCAATTTTTTCGATCGTAAGGAGGTAAGGAAACTTGACCCTTATGCAATTTTTGCCCTTGTAGCTGCTGATGAAGCCATGAAAGATTCAGGTATCAACCTTGATACTATCGATCATGATAGAGCTGGCGTTGTTTGGGCATCAGGAATTGGTGGATTGCAAACGATTACAGAAGAATTGAAAGGCTATTTCGCTGGTGATGGTACACCACGATTTAGTCCTTTCTTTATTCCTAAAATGATTTCCGACATCGCTGCAGGCCATATATCAATGAAGTATGGCTTCCGCGGTCCAAACTTTTCTACCGTTTCAGCTTGTGCTTCGTCTACAAACGCCCTAATTGATGCATATAACCTTATCCGTTTAGGTAAGGCTGATGTTATCATTAGCGGTGGTTCCGAAGCTTCAGTTAACGATATCGGTGTTGGTGGGTTTAATGCAATGCAAGCCCTTTCAACCAACAACGATGAGTACAAATCTGCATCACGACCTTTCGATGCAACCCGTGATGGTTTCGTTATGGGTGAAGGTGGTGGCGGTCTAATTCTCGAAGAGTTAGAACATGCTAAAGCCAGAGGTGCTAAAATTTACTGTGAAGTTGCAGGTGGCGGTATGACTGCCGATGCACATCACCTTACGGCTCCACACCCCGAAGGTCTTGGCGCTCGTAACGTAATGTTACGCGCTCTTGAGGATGCAGAGATGAACCCTGAGGATATTGATTACATCAATGTTCATGGTACCTCTACTCCACTTGGCGATATTGCTGAGCCTAAAGCGATTTTAGCAGTATTTGGTGAGCATGCCTACAAACTCAACATCAGCGCAACAAAATCAATGACAGGTCACCTTCTTGGTGCTGCAGGTGCTGTTGAATCTATTGCTGCAATTTTTGCTATTACTAAGGGTATTATTCCTCCAACTATCAACTTCAAGAACCCAGATCCTGAAATTGATAGCAAGTTGAATTTTACCTTCAATAAGGCACAAAAACGTGAAGTTAGAGCTGCTTTAAGCAACACATTTGGCTTTGGTGGTCATAACTCATCGGTAATTTTCAAGAAATACTCCTAATAGGCTAAGTGATTTCAAATCTCTTTAGGCGGGTAAATAGACTTAGGGTTCCACGAAGGGATAGGGATTTTTATAATCAGCTGAATAAGGTTTTCGGTATCATTCCCCGAAATTTAGAGTTGTATAAACTGGCTTTAGTTCATAAGTCAGCATCTGTTGTATTGCCTAGAGGTAAGCGTGTTAACAATGAACGCCTCGAATACCTTGGTGATGCTGTGCTTGATGCTATTGTAGCTGAATACCTTTTCTCACAATTTCCCAATCAGAAAGAGGGTTTTCTCACTAAAATGCGTTCGAAAATAGTGAGCCGAACCAGCCTGAACCAACTAGCTTTGGATATGGGTTTGGATAAACTTATCGTTTCACAACCCAACAATCCGAATATTCAAAAGAATATATATGGTAATGCTCTTGAGGCTATTATTGGCGCAATGTTTCTCGATAGAGGGTTCCAATTCACAAGCAACTGTATTGTTTCCTCAATTCTAGAGAAATATATCGATTTGGATAATCTCCAAATGACGGAGTTCGATTACAAGAGTAGGCTATTTGAATGGGCGCAAAAAAATAAATGCATACTCCAATTTCAAAACCAAGAAGGGCTGCCATCCGAAACGTACAACCCACACTTCATTTGCACCATAATTTTCAATGAACAGAGCTTAGGCGAAGGTCATGGCTCATCGAAAAAAGAGGCTGAGCAGAATGCAGCAATGGAAGCCCTAACCAAGGTTGATGAGCTTCCCTTACAGCAACCATCTGCAGGGGTTGACGATCTTTAAACCATTTTCTTTATACATTTCAACCTATCGGTAAAAATGCTACATTAGTGGCATCAATTCTCAGCGCTTGAAACAGAAAAAAAGTCATAAGCTTGAAGGATCACACGAACTCCCATTCGTGCTCATCGCTATTTCATGCTCAGAGAATTTGTTGAAAATGGCATGGAATATCAACAAGAAATTCAATATCAATCTTAAAGAATTTGAAACATCATTACAATCAAAGGATAATTCTGATGTTTTTTTTCCAGTTTTTTGTGATCACCAATCTTCCGAAGTTTTATTCTACAATTTAATTGCTAATAAGTCATCTAATAATTTGCTCGTTAAAGAGCTGCCAAATATTGATTATATTTTAGAACTCACAGGAGAATTTAAAAAAACAGAAGTTGCATTAATTATAAAAGAAATAAAACAGATACAAGGAGTTGTGGCAGCAATTGAAATTAGTGCGGAAAAGATTAAACGAAAAAGCGCATTCATCCAATTATAAATTAAAACCCAAGCCTCTCCCCCCTCTCCTGCTTAACCCAATTTTAAAAACTTTGTTATCGATTTCTAAAGTTAAAAGACCACGCCAACCCAGTG
>CAYMII010000022.1:0-57303 GCA_964390565.1 uncultured Rikenellaceae bacterium | reverse complement strand
CCGATGGTACTGCGAAAGCGGGAGAGTAGGACGTCGCCACCCATCACAGCCCTTGACCTAAAATCAAGGGCTGTTTTATTTTATCCTTTCGTACTTTTTAGCTGTCACTCAACTTTTCTAATCTATTCACTTATAGGTGTTATAAGATAAATTTGGATTATATTTGCACTCCAAATGAAAAAGAGTAATCTACTTATAGTACTACCTCTAGTTGTTGTTTTTACACTTATGCAGAGGTTAAGTTTCGCTGGTGAATTTACGCATCAGCGACAATTGACTTTTTCAAAAGATACAATTACGAAGGAGAACAGGAATGCATCGAATGTTGACTCTGTAAATATCGACTCAAGTACTATTCGTAAAATAGCAGCAAGGAATATATTAAAGTATTTAAATGTTGTAGACACTAATGTTTCCTATATTTCTTGGAGACTAAATCCTATCACTTTTGATTTAGAAACTTCACAAAGCGTAGATACATCAATTTTTTTCCCTCATCTATTTATTCCTACCCAAAACAGATTCGAAACCGTTACATCACTTGGAAATATAGGTGCTCCGTTGCAATCTGATCATTTTTTTAGCAGAGATAGGAACTTCGATTTTTTATTCTCACGCAATTACGAAAACTATTTATCTAATTCAATAGAGCAAAAGCATTATTTCTTACGAAAGCCGCTTACTTTACTAAGTTATACTTCAGGAGGCGGTTCAAGCAAGGCGGAGCAGACAGTAAGCGTTCTACATAGTCAAAATGTAAATAAACATTTCAACTTGGGACTCAAATATGAGCATTTCGGTACAAAAGGAATGTATAAGAATCAGACTACAAAAGACAATTTCTTTACGCTTTTTGGAAGTTATTACAAGGATCGTTTGTCCATTCAAGGCTCAGCTAGTTACAGCAGAATACGCAATAAGGAGAATGGTGGATTAACATCAGACTTTTTCATTCAAGACACCTCCTTAGATGCTCAAATAATTCCATTTAAACTTACAGGTGCATCTAGCGAAATCAAGAAGAAAAATTTTTCAGCAATAGTTGGATATGCCTTCTTAAATAGATGGGCGAAGGATAAAGATAGCAAAGGGAAGGATATACTTGTTCGAAAGCCTGTTTTTACTCTAAAAGCAATATTTGATGCAAGTATGCAAACAAGAACATACACAGACACAACAACAACATACTATAAAAACTATTACATTAATAAAGGGAACACTCACGATTCTGCTATGATTTTGTTATATCAAACAACAATTTTAGGTGAGTTTGAGCAATTAGCAAAATTTCCCGGATTGCCAGGGTTAAGGTTTTGGATTACAAATACGAGTGGGAAATATTATTATTTTAAACCTTCAGATTTTCTATTTGAACGAAAAGATGATAGGTTAAATACGTCGAATGTTGGCGGGGGTATTTTTAGCTATTCATCCTATTTATCGTATAGTGGTTCAATTCGTATGTTTTTGGATGGATACAAATCCGCGGATAAAGAATTACAAGGTTATATGATTATATCTCCATGGAAATCAGAGGAGTATCCATACATTAAGGCTAAGATTGAGATTTTAGATAAAGAACCTGACCTTTTTATCAAGAAGTATTATTCCAACCATTTTAAATGGAATAATAGCTTTGAAAAGGAGAAATCAATCATGCTTGGTGGAATAATTGGTGCTGATAAATGGAGGTTTGAAGTGGGTTATAACATAGTAAGAATAAATAATTATGTTTATTTTGATACGGTCGCAATTCCAAAGCAAGCATCAGGCGTCACTATTACGTCAGCATATGTACAAAAAGAGTTTAAGTTAGGGCATTTTTATTCAACAAATAGAGTTGTTTGGCAGGCCTACGATAACAAAGATGTGATTAATCTTCCGACTCTTTCAGTTTTCAGCGCTCTGTTTTTTGAGTATGAATTAGTAAAAAATGTTTTAAATGCGAGGATAGGTGCAAATGTTTTCTTAAAAACAAAATTTTACGCCGATGCCTATTCGCCCGCAACAGGGCAGTTTTACAATCAAAAGGTTAAAGAGATAGGTGATTACCCTGTTGTTGATCTATTCGCAGACTTTAAATGGAAGCGTGCAATACTATTCCTCAAGTTCGAACATATAAATCAGGGAATGCCTAATAACGAGTATTTCTCGGCATTGCATTACCCTTTAAACCGCAGAATCTTTAAGTTTGGGGTTTCATGGATTTTTTACGATTAGTATTTTGAAATCCACATTGTAAACAAAAGTTGTTAATAATTGTTTCTGAATTAGTTAATCAAAAATATAGCTGATGGTAGTGTTTATCTTAAAGAAGATAAAGTATATTGTTTTGTTTGTCTCTGTACTTCTTTTTTCTTGTATTTTCAAGGACACAGGATTGGATAAGACCGTTAAAACATCGCGCGATTTGGCGCAGATTTTAACAGAAGGGAAGATTGTTGTCGTTACCGATTTTACTTCAACCAACTACTTTATATACAAAGGAGAGCCAATGGGTTATCAGTATGAAATGCTGCTCTCTTTGGCATCAAATCTGGGGGTAAAACTCGAAATAATTGCTGAAAATAATCCAGAAGAAGCAATCAAAATGCTTCGAAAGGGAGAGGTTGATATTGTGGCAAATGATCTGTTAGGGTTAAGTAATAAGAAGAATATAGCGACTACTAATTCTTATCGACAAACAAACCTAGTATTAGTTCAACGAAAGAATGTTAATGCAGTAAGGAGTTTATATGAATTGAACCAAAAGAGGGTATCTGTTAAGGGTTTGTCTATATCATCAAAGGTGTTAACAGAGTTGGCTTCTGAAAGTAAAACACCAATTAAAGTTGAAGTAAATAAAAATGAGGATGAAGAGCATTTAATTGATTTGGTTTCTTCAGGCTCAATTGATTATGCTATTTGTGATTTAGCCGTTGCAAAAATACAGTCAACGATTTACTCAAATATTGATATTGAAACTTCAATAGGAGGAATGCAAAACCTAACATGGTCTGTCAATATGGGCTCAACAGATCTTTTAAAAAGGGTTAACGAGTGGCTTGATTCATATTCTAAAACAGCATCATACTATAATATTTATACTAAATATTATGATAATCCTTACATGGCGATTATTAAAAAGAGCGAATATTTCTATGCTAAAAACGGCAAATTATCGGTATTTGATGAGCAGATAAAATCTGAAAGCAATTTTATTAACTGGGATTGGAGGCTTTTAGCATCGCTAATTTATCAAGAGTCGAAATTCAACCCAACAGTAAAATCGGAAAGTGGGGCTTATGGGCTAATGCAGTTTATGCCCGTAACAGCAGAGCATATGGGAATTGATCATGAGGCTTCTCCATCGGTGCAGCTGCGCTCAGGCGCTCGTTATATAAAGATGCTTGAAAAGTACATTGAAGATCTTAAGATACCAGAGAAAGAGCGATTAAAGTTTGTACTAGCATCATACAATGCTGGATACGGACATATTGTTGATGCAAGAAATTTAGCCAAAAAGTATGGTAAAGATCCCAATGTTTGGGATAATAACGTTGCCTTCTTTATTCAGAACAAGGTGGAGTTTTATAACGACACTATTGTCCGATATGGCTATTTAAGAGGTTCAGAAACATATCGTTACGTTAATGAGATTCTGGAACGATACGATCATTATAAAAATATTGTTAAGCAATAGTATCGCAGGTAAATAGTTCAATAAACTCGGAAATAATCATTGCAGTCGCTCCCCAAACATCTTCGCAATCAACTTTGAAATAGGGAGCATCAATACTATAACCCCTAACAGAAATTGTTTTGTGCATCTGATTTTTTGGATTTTTAAGATGGCATATGGGCACCTCAATTGTGAACTCAACCTCTTTGTGATCTAGAATAAATGAGGGTTTTTCTTTTAGCAAACCAACAACTGGTTGCACTTCCATATTACTAACAGGAATAAGCAAAGGGGTTAAAACGCCCAACACCTCTACATCTAAAGGATTAATGCCAACCTCTTCATGCGCTTCGCGCAGGGCGGTTTGAATAAGGGTGCCATCCGATTCTTCGTATTTTCCACCAGGAAGCCCAACCTGACCGCTATGTACGCCATTATATGAAGTTCGTTTTATCAATACCGTACATATTTTGCCATTATCAGGAAATAACGCAATGAGCACAGCGCTTTTTCGATAATCCTTTTCGTCAACTTTTTTTAATAAATCGCCTCGGTGCGACGGTGCCATTCTTAGTTGAGCTGCATTGCCGGGTAATGTATATAAGAGATTCTGCCTTATTTCTGAAATTATTTCTTGCGAAGTTGGCATACCAATTTTTGTTTCTAAAAATAGGCAAAAAGGAGTTGTTTGTCGTAACTTTGGTTATCAAAAATAGAATATCCTTTAAAACAGATTGATAGTTAACTAAAAGATAAACTATGGAATACAATGCTGCCAAGAAGTTAAGAGAGGCATGGGGCGATAAACCTTGCGACCATCTTAAAATTGAAAAGGAGTACTATGCCGACACCCATACGCTTGATTATGTGTGCAAACAGTGTGGCAAAGAGTTTAATGTGCTGGAGATGATTGAAACAGAGTATAACAATCGTAAAAAGAAGGTAACGGCTTAGGTCCGTTTTGCCCAAAATAAAAAAGCGAGAGAATTTATTTCCCTCGCTTTTTTGTTGAGATTATATCTCAGGTTATGCTTTATTCTTTAAAATTACAACCTCAATAATTTTCTTTGAAAGATCATCAGAGATTCCAAGTTTGCTCTTTAGCATTGCTACAACAATTTCCTCTTCAGAAGCAACCTCACCATCAGCAAGAACGAAGTCAACAGCGTTTGTATAAACGGTTGGGCGAAGTTCTGCAGGAATTTTCTCAACTGCTTTATCAAGTAAAGCCTCAAGGCTTTTTGTCTCTTTTAAAATACGTTGAATTTTTTTCATCGCATCGCGAAGGTCGAATTTACGGAAAGTTGGTCTGCTAGCAAGAAGGTTAATAAGGTTGATTTCCTCTTCAGGTGCAATTTCACCATCAGCTGCCATACAAGCAAAGATAACGGCAAAGAATGCCTCTTTTTCGTTAGCAATCTCGGCTGAACCGCCTAAATTAAAAAGTCCCATGTTATTTAGTTTTAGTTTGACTTATTTTTTCGGAAGGCAAAAGTAATACTTTGCTTAGATTATTGAAGTTAAAGGAGGTTAAAAAAAGGTGTCGCAATGGACACCTTTCAAATTATAGTACTCGATATATTGTTATACCGTAATGCTCTTGATCGTAAGGTGGTGTATCGTTCCAGTCACGATAAGAATGTGAACCATCAGTTTGGAAATAAACGGAATAATCACCTGCGGGTAAAAGGATTACGCCATCATACATCCTATTCTTTTCCGCACCACCTGCTCTTTCAGTGGTTCTGTAAGTCATCTCCCAAACAACTTTATCTGTTTTAATGTTTTTAATCCAACCAAAATCTACAAGTTCATCATCATCTCCTTCTCCAATGGCAAGAATTCGAATTTTGGTCTCTTTATCAAGAGTAAAACTCTTTTTTGCTCTTTCATCATCTCTAACGCGAACTATTTCTGCAACGATTTGGCTGTTTGAACTACCTGCTTGCGCATCTGATAAAACAAACGAATCCTTATCATCAGCAATAATGCTTAAGCCCCAAAGTTCAGGAATAAGAGGAGGAGCAACGTTCCAACTACCATATGCATGAGAATCGTCGGTTACGTAATATGCTATGTAGTTTCCTTTTGGAAGATCAATTTCTTGGTTTACAATTCTATTCTTTTCGCCACCGCCAGCATACTGCGCTTTGCGTTGGGTGAATTCCCAAATGGTTGAATGCGTATCGGTATTTACAATCCAACCATAATCAGCCATATCAAAATCACCAGAGCTTTCACCTTGACTGATTAATCTAACCTTCATATCCTTTTTAAGCGTAAACCCTTGCGATAGATATGCATTGTTCTTTGCTTTGTTTAACTTAAGAACGAATGGTTCTGCTATATCAACAGCCTTGACTTTTGATTTATCACCTTCGTCGGGCCAAACGGTTACACCCCAGAATTGAGGATCGTAAGGAGGTAAAACATTCCATTTATCGTAAGAGTGAGAGTCGTCAGTGATGTAGTAAAGAGTATATGTGCCTTTTGGTAAGCGGATAGTTTGGAATACTGATTTATTCTTATTTCCACCGCCTGCTTTTTTGAAGCGAGTCTCGTTATTTGGCCATACCTTTTCGTATGTATTAGCGTTTACAATCCAAGCAAAATCGTTTAAATCGCCATCCGATTGCTCGCTAGTCTCCATAATATTTAGGTTGATATCGCTAGTTACAGTAAAGCTTTTCTTGAAGTTTACATTATCCCCAGCACGAACAACAGAAATTAAAGCATTTGCTGATAATTCGTTAACTTTTCTATCCCAAGAAATCTCTGTTAGACTTGTACTTGGAGCAGTTATTGTCATGGTGAACTTTGAAGAATAGCGGCTACTATACTGATCGCTATCGTTATCAATATCATTAAAAATAAGATTGAAAAGTTCACCAAGATCGGTTACATGAAATTCTATCTTGCTGCCATAGCGATCGTAATTCATGCCTGCAGCATAGTATACCTCATATTGACCAGCGGGTAGTTTGATCTCCTTTTTGAAGCTAAAGCGACCAGGATCGCTGCGCTCAAAAAACTTATCGTTGGCATCCTCAATTAGGTTCCATGCAACTTTACGCGATTTACTATCGAGAATCCAACCGTAAAACATTAAATCATTCCCTAGCTTTCTGAACATACCACCATAACCTTCAATTAATATGGTTGTTTCAGCTTTAAGAGTAAATGCTTTTACATCAATTTTCCCAGGCTTTTGGTAACCAACGGTTATTTTTCCATCGGGACTCTGAGCATAAGAAGTAACTCCAGGTAATGTTAACGCGGCTAGAATTACTAAGGTAATTGCTAATCTAATTGATTTCATGTAAGTTTTAATTTTAAGTGACGCAATATTCTATAGTTGATTTTATATAGACGAATAACTCCTTAATAAGTTACTCAATATTATTGGTAAATGTATGAATTACCTCAAATTGTCTGACTAAATTTATGCGTCTTATTAATAGTCAGTATGTTAAAATATGTGAACAAAATTGGGATACAATGAAAATAGAACCATTTAAGCTTGAACGATACTTTGCTAAATACGAATTCTCTACTAAATATTTGCTTTCCAGCTCCGATTGTGATGGTTTTGCAATGAAAGATGTGCTTGATTTAGCTATCCCTGATGAAATTAAATTTTGGAGTGAATTGCAACTGGGATATACCGAGAGCCAAGGATTGCCAATTTTAAGGGAGGAGATAGCAGCGCTTTATACAAATATCGAATCAGATGATGTGATGGTGTTAACCCCTGAAGAGGGAATATTTACTGCCTTGAATTGTATTTTAAGTAATGATGACCATGTTATTTGCATTACGCCTAGTTACCAATCGCTGCATCAAGTGGTGAGAAGTATTGGTTGCGAAATTACTTTTTGGAATCCTATCGAGGAAAAAGGATGGCATTTCAACCCTGATAATTTGGAAAAGGCGTTGAAACCTAATACTCGATTAATCATCATAAATTTTCCGCATAATCCAACTGGCTTTCAACCGAATCTAGAAGATTATTTAAAAGTTATTGATATCGCTAAGCGAAACAATCTTTTTCTATTCTCCGATGAGATGTATCGTTATTTAGAGCATGATTCGTCTATGAGGCTACCTTCTGCCTCAGATTTATATATAAATGCCGTATCGCTTTCGGGCATGTCAAAAACCTTCGGTTTGGCAGGACTTAGAATTGGCTGGTTGAGTTCAAAGAATAGAGATTTGCTAGATGATATGTTAGTTTTTAAAGACTACACAACCATTTGTAACAGTGCTCCAAGCGAAATACTAGCCTTTATCGCCTTACGGCATAAAGATGTTTTAGTTGATATCAACCTAAAAAAGATAAAAAACAATCTGCAGCTATTAGATGGTTTTATCTCGAAGCATAACCAAATAATTTCTTGGAATAAACCACAAGCAGGAACTATTGGTTTTGCTAGGCTAAACTTAAATCAAACTGCTTACGATTTTTGTGAGAAAGTAGTTAAAGAGATCGGCGTAATGATAGTTCCAAGCGAGATGTTTGATTATGGCGATAAGCATATTCGATTAGGATTTGGGCGAAGAAATCTTCCTGAAGTATTAAGCATTTTCGACAATTATATGCAGAAATTTGTACGCTAAAGTGCAGATGTTGATGAATATTACTTCAAATTATTAAGAGATTACTTAACTTGCCGCTTCAATTTTTTTACTCATAGAGTAAACTATTTTTACAAATCATTATCATACAAATAACTTGAAATCAAACAACAACCCAAAATATGAAAAGATTACCATTGCTACTATTAGCATCAATTGTTATGTTTGGATGTAAGCAGAAAGAGGAAAAATCTTCGAATCCATTCTTCAGCGAGTATAATACTCCATTTAATGTTCCAGCATTTGATAAAATCGATACAAGTCATTACGTTCCTGCTTTTGTAAAGGGTATCGAGGAGCAGCAAGCTGAGATAGATGCCATTGTTAATAACACAGAGGCTCCAAGTTTTGACAATACCATTTATGCTCTCGATAAGTCGGGCAAGTTATTAGGTAATGTTAGCAGAGTTTTTTACTCAATGAATTCTGCAATGAATGATTCTGCAATGCAGGCAATTGCCCAAAAGGTTGCTCCTTTAACAACCAAGCATAGAGATAATATAGCGTTGAACGATAAACTATTCCAACGTATTAAATCCGTTTACGAAAACCGCGATAATAGTAACTTAGATGATCTTCAAAAAAGAGTTGTTTCTAAGTATTATAATGATTTTGTTCGTAGCGGAGCAAACCTAAATGAAGCTGATCAGGCGAAACTTCGTGAAATAAACCAGAAACTATCAACACTTGCATTAAACTTTATTGAAAACCATCTAGCCGAAACTAATTCTAACTTTAAACTAGTTATCGACAAGAAAGAGGATTTGGATGGACTTCCTCAGCCAGTTATTGATGGTGCTCTTGATACAGTTAAAGCAAGCGCAACTTATGGTAAGTGGATTTTTACTTTGCAAAAACCAAGTTTGATTCCTTTTTTACAATATGCTAAGAATAGGGATTTACGCGAAAAGATTTATCGTGGGTATTACATGCGAGGTAACAACAACAATAAAAACGATAATAAAGAGAATCTTGTAAATATTGCAAACTTAAGGCTTGAGCGTTCAAAACTTTTAGGGTATAACACTTATGCAGAGTATTCAATTATTGAGAATATGGCTAAAACCCCCGAGAAAGTTTATGAGTTCTTAAATAAATTAATGGTTCCTGCACAAGTGGTTGCAAGAAGGGATAGAGATGAGATGCAGAAAATCATTGATAAAGAGGGAGGCAAATTTAAACTCGATACATGGGACTGGTGGTACTATGCAGAGAAATTAAGAAAAGAGAAATACGATCTTGATGAATCTGAGGTTAAACCATATTTTGCTCTTGGTAATGTTCGCGATGGAATGTTTTACGTTGCAAATAAATTGTACGGGCTTACATTTACTAAACTAACCAACGTACCTGTTTATCATCCTGATGTAGAAGCATTCGAAGTAAAAGAGGCAGATGGAACACATGCAGGCGTTATGTATTTCGACTATTTTCCACGTGAGAGCAAGGGTGCGGGAGCTTGGTGTGGTACTTTCCGCGATCAGAGTTATGACGAGAAAGGGAATAGAATTGCTCCAGTTATTACTATGGTTTTAAACTTTACAAAGCCAACTGCCGATGCTCCATCGCTTTTGACTTGGGATGAAACAAGCACCCTTTTCCACGAGTTCGGACACGCTCTTCATAGTTTATTTGTACAAGGGAAATACAGCAGAGTTGCTGGAAATGTACCTACCGATATGGTAGAGCTCCCATCGCAGGTAATGGAGAATTGGGCTGGTGTACCAGAGGTACTAAATGTTTATGCAAAGCATTATAAAACGGGTGAAGTTATTCCACAAGCGCTATTAGCTAAATTGCAAAATAGCTTAGTTTTCAATCAAGCATTCGAAACGGTTGAATATATTGCTGCATCTGTGCTTGATCTTGATTGGCATAGCATCAAAGAGCCTGTTGCCGTTAATGCCATTGATTTTGAGAAAAAATCGATGGAGAAGCTTAACCTCATGAAAGAGATTATTCCTCGTTACAGAACAACCTACTTTGCTCACATTATCGATGGTTATGCTGCTGGTTATTACGTTTATCTTTGGGCTGCTGTTCTTGATACTGATGCATTTCAGGCTTTTGTTGAATCGGGCGATATCTATAACAAAGATCTTGCTGATAAATTCCGTAAGTATGTTCTTACCGAAGGAGGCAATGATGAGGGTATGGTTCAATACAATAAGTTTAGAGGTCAAGAACCATCACTTGATCCACTTCTAAAAAAACGCGGGCTTAAGTAACATTAACTATTATATATCAAAGGGTTGTTCAGAATGAATAACCCTTTTTTTATTGTTTTTTAACATATAGTATTCTTGTTTTCAATGATGAAAAAGTTCTATTTTTGCGCCGATTTTTAAAGGAAGAAATGCAGCGGATTGGATATATATTGATTTTATTAGTAACGGCTTATGTTGTAAAAGCACAAGAAGAAGTCGTAGATAACAAGTTAAGTGTTAATACAAAATTAGATTTACATAGTTCTCATCTCTGGAGGGGCTTAAAGAATGGTAACACCTTTAGCATTCAGCCAACAATTTCAGTTGAAAAGAGTGGTTTTACTCTTGGTGCTTGGGCTGCTTATGCAGGTAATGATAGTTACTTTGAGATAGATTTGTTTGCAGAGTATTCATATAAATCATTTACATTTTCACTTTACGATTATTACTGCCCTCAAACAACCCAAATGAATGGGTTCTTTGAGTTCCGAAAATCTCACACACGACATACGCTTGATGCCATGATTAGCTGGAGCCCCGAAAAGTTGCCCTTTAAGATTATGGCCTCAACATTCGTTTTGGGCGATGATATTTCGCCAGTTGATGGAAGGCAGGCATATTCAACGTATATTGAACCTGCATTAGTTTGGGAGGTGAAAAGTTTTTCAGGCGATATATTTGTTGGATACACCCCTTTTTCAGGGTATTATGCCCAAAAACCATCTGTTGTCAACCTTGGTGCTGGCATCAACTACTGCTTAAATGTTGGTAGATTTGAATTCCCAATACAAACAAAATTCTCTTACAACCCCATTTTACAAACATTTTGGTATTCAGTTGGAGTATCAATTTCTTCAAAATGGTAGAAGTTCTCACCAATTAATTGTTTTTAATATTTGAAATATATGTGCAATAAATAGTCAGTTGTGATTACCAACTTGGCTGTTTGAATAATTGTATTTATATTTATAATAAATTACCACTCCGTCACCATTTTTTGTCGAATGTTTTTTGGGGCTATTAAAAAAACATGATAGCGAAGTGAATCGGAATATCTATTAATCAACTATTAGATTGAATAATTTAATAGTTAATGAATGTAAATAGTTAAAAATGGATAATAATATTAGATTCGATGCTCATTGCCACATCTTCACGTTAAAATATTTACTCAAGGAGGTAAAGAGCCTGCTACACGATGTAATTCAAAGAACATACCCCTGGGATAAACCTGCAGCAAACCTTATTCAAGTTACATCAGAAAGCCACATCGATGAGATAAAGGCTTTTTTACGACAGTTATTCGAACTACTTCATTCCGCCTTCAGCTCCGAGGAGGAAAACCTAATCTTTCTGCAAAAAGAAGCGAAAAAAGAGTTTCCTGACGATAAACTGCTTATTATTCCATTAATGATGGATGTTTTTTACATGCTAGCATATCCGCTTGATAAGGATGAGGATGTCGTATCAATGAATTTATTGAAAGAGGAGATTTTTGAAGAAGAGGAGTTTCAAGAATTATGGGACGAAGTTCTTGGTGATTTTAAGGGATACCTTCAAAACCAAGCGAAGTTAATAGTTCCCAAAAGAGGTTATGTTGCCGAAAGAAAGATAGGAATAGCACTTGAGACAATTGATGAAGAGCGGTCAGTTAAGGAGACCTTTTTAAACAAGCGATTGCTTGCGGTTAAGCGCTCAACATTCAATGGCTTTTACCATACCGACGGGTATTGTTACCATATGGAAAATCTTATGGATTTGGTTAAAAATCGGAAAGGGGAGCTATTTCCTTTTGTTGCAATCGATCCAAGAAGACCAGGAATTATTAAAGCGTTGCTAAGCGGAGAGTTTTTCCAAGGCGAACAGCGTTTTTACGGTGTAAAACTATATCCCCGAATGGGCTATCACCCGCAGTGCAAGCCAATGGAAGATGTTTACAAGTATTGTAGCGACAATGGAATTCCTATTACATATCATTGCGGCATGAGCGGTTTCCCTCCCGGTACCGATTGGAAATATGCCGAGTTTGGCAACCCTCTTAATTTCGAACCAGTTGTAAAGAAGTATCCAAACCTAAAAATTGATTTTGCCCACATGGGTAGCAAGTCAAAATTAGTCTGGTCGCATACCGTTGACCGGTTGGTAAGGGAGAATGAGAACGTGTATACCGATTTCTCGTGCTATACAAGTTATGAAGATCTAGCACCTATGAAAGAGTTCTGGGAATCAAACACAAACCTAAAAACACGGCTTATGTTTGGTACCGATTTCGATGTTATGTACCTAACTGACAGGGTTACCATGAAGGAGTACTACGATAACTTTAAGCAATTTTTTACGCCTGATGAGCTCGTTGCTATAATGCACGATAACCCACTTAGGTTTTTGGGGATAAAGTTGTAGTTAATAGGTTAGAAATTAGTTTTACCACTTATCTTTCGGGCAGCTCTCGTAGGCCTGACGAACTTTGGCTGATAGGATACATCCGCACTCTGAGCATTTTAAGCCTTCAATCTCCTTAATCGTATCATCGGGGAGGAGTTGCTTCATCATGGTTGAAACAGCTAAGGGGCATGCAGCACAAATCGCAGCACGCTTATGAGCTACTTCCTCAATATTTTTGTCGGGGAAAACAAAATTTTTAAAGCCTGATATAATCGCCATCAACCTATTTTCCATACTTGCCCATCTTCTTTATTCAATGCAAAAATAGCAATATTTATGTTTTATAACATAAATATGCCCATAATGTTTACTTTATTAAATAATGATTTGCGTCAAAATGCCTAGGCTTATTTGTTAATCGATGATTCAATATCAAGTAATGATCTCCCTGTGTCTTTCAACAGGCCAATTGACCATTTTATTATCACAAAGGAGCTTATTACGGCAGCAATAGTATCGAGGTATGAGATATTCCAAATTTTTGCCGCAACAAGGCCTATGATAGCCGAAACGCTCGTAAGGGCGTCGGCTATTACATGTAGGTAAGCAGCACGAATATTGTGATCGGACTGTGAATGATCGTGATGTAGAATTACTGCACTAACGATGTTTACAACCAAGCCAATAATTGCGACGTAAATTGCATCGGAATAGTTTATTTCAACGGGATTGTATAACCTTTCGATTGCTTGAACCATTATTGCAAAAGCAAAAATCAGAAGTAATAACCCGCTGCTATAACCAGAAAGAGATAGAATCTTATTTGTGCTTCCATTGAATTTATCGCTCTTATTAACTCTGCGTATGATAACATATGCTAACCAGCTGAGACCAATTGCAAGAACGTGAGATCCCATGTGTATGCCATCGGCAAGCAATGCCATGGATTTGGTGATTAGGCCATAGAATATTTCAACCGCCATGGTAATGGCGGTAATAACAACAACCAGTAGTGTTTTACTTTCGTGGCTATGTGAGTTCATTTGCAATAAGTAATATGCAAAACTAGTCTTTTAAAAACATTACTGAAAGTTGAATGTTCATTAGAGTTGTGATTTATAACCCCAATGAATAGAATAATCCTTTTCGATGGCTTTTGTAACCTGTGTAATCGATCAGTTCAGTTTATCATTAAGCATGATAGATTGGAGGCCTTTAAATTTGCATCGCTTCAGTCAGAATCAGGTAATGCGCTTTTAAGGAAACATGATCTACTATCAAACAATATCGATTCAATAGTTTTTATTAGAGACAATAGATTTTACCTCAAGTCAACAGCAGTACTTTATATCTTAAAAGATTTAAGAGGAGGGTGGAGGCTATTGTTTGGATTCATTGTTATCCCAAGGGTTATACGCGACCTTTTTTATGATTTGATAGCCAAATCGAGGTACAAGTTTTTTGGCAAGAGGGATAGTTGTATGGTGCCAGATGAAAGGATAAAAGATAGGTTTCTTGGTACTTTTTAAATGTAAAGAGTTCCGATCTTTTCAAAAGATCGGAACTCTATTTGATTTTCAAATTATTTCCTAAACTTTCTAATAAACGATTCTACCTCTGGAACACCACCTTGGTATATTAGGTAACCATTATAGGGCTCACGTGGAGTAATTTCATCGTTAATTGGGGTAAGCATTAGTCGTTTCACTTCCTCCCGGTCATTGGTTTGACCAAGCGCCCATCCAAGCTTAATATAGGCTGTTTCAGGTAACATGTTTTCAGCAGGAATAATTCCTTTAGCCATCAAGTCGCGACCCGTATCGTAAACATACATATGAACAAAGCCCCAAAGGGTTTGAACGGTCATGTATATATGAACGCCTTTTTTATAGGCTCTTTCAATGGCTGGGTATAGCGGTTTATTGATATGGCCAAGTCCTGTTCCTGCAATTATAATCCCTTTGTAACCACTATCAACCAATGAGTCGATAATATCGGGCTGCATGTTTGGGTAGTAGTAAACGATAGTAACCTTCTCCTCGAAATAGGGAAGAATTTTAACTTTTCTATCCTTACGACGATGGTTATATTCTTCTTTAATAGGTTTTACTCCAGCCCTGCTAACCGTTGCAATTGGGGTGTCGCCAATGGTCCGGAATGTGCTTCGGTACGATGAGTGCATTTTACGAACGCGTGTTCCTCTGTGTAAGAAACCATACTCATCGGAGGTTGGGCCAAACATACAAACCATAACCTCAGCTATATCGGAATGACCAGCAGCAGTAGTTGCGTGCATTAGGTTTAATGCGGCATCACTACTTGGGCGGTCGGAGCTACGTTGCGAACCTACTAATATGATTGGAACAGGTGAGTTTTGAACCATAAATGTCAGCGCAGCTGCAGTGTGGCTAAGGGTATCGGTTCCGTGACCGATAATGATACCATCGATTCCGTTCTCAATCTCTTTGCCGATGGCAATAGCCAAAGCTTTGTACTGCTCAGGTCCCATGTTTTCGCTGAATACAGCGAATAACTTCTCGGTAGTAAGGTTGCAAATATCAGCCAATTCAGGAACTGCACCGTAAAGTTCGCCTGGAGAGAATGCTGGGATAACAGCACCTGTTCTATAGTCGAGGCGCGATGCAATGGTACCACCAGTACCAAGTAATTTTACCTTTGGCAGATTTGGAGTAACAGGGAATTCCTTTTCGGGAATCTTGTAGGTGGCTTTAAAATATCCAGTCTCCTTCATCCCTTTAATGGTAACAATATCGATCCCAACATTATACCCCGTTTCGATCTTAAGTACGATATGTTGATCATCATCGTTTTCGGAGCGGGGTAGAACAGTGCCTTTGAATTCGCCACGGGTAGTATCGATTACCGCTTTTCCCCAAACGCGAACATTATATTTTTTAAGTACTTCGAGGGCCTTGCCTTTATATCCTTGAAAAAAATCTTCCATAATATCTTATTTTTCAAATTAATGTTAGGCTTGTTTTGCAAGCTTCTTTTCGATGCTCTTTTTCAGGTCTTTCAGGTCTACATTCCCTAATGCTTGGCGGTTGAGCTGTCCCATTACCCAGTTTAATGCTATATCAGGCGAATTGCTTTTCGAAACCTTAATTTCATTGAATTTTTCAAGCAAATAGTCGATAGGTGCTAGCATTTCATCCTTGGTGCGACGCTTAAAGCTAAGGCTAGTAAGCACCGAGTTGAAGTCCATATTGGGGTGTTGGTAGATTATTGGTAGCATCAACTTTGCAATTGATGGTTGTAGTTTTTGTTTGTTTAAAAACTCAAACATCTCAACGATTCTATTGTAGGTAAAATCCTTATGCTTCTCCATTTTACCTTCAACATATTTCAACTTGTGCCCAAGGAACGAACCAGCAAATCGACCAGAAACGCCTAATTTAACAAGCTGTTCAATAACAGGAACAAGATTTTTCTTAAGTAGGTAAGTGTAAGTATCCGATGGGATATTCCAATCCTTCATCTGTTTATACCTATCAGCAATATCTAAAGGAATATTTTTGCTGAGTTTGTCGATATAACTTTGCTCTAGTGGAATTGGAGCAGAATCGGTATCGGGGTACATCCTATCGGCACCTGGTAAAACCCTTTCAAAAAGGGTTGTTCCGTCGGCCAACGGGCGACGAGTTTCGCGAGGTACACCTTCAAATGCCATTTGGCAACGCTCTTTGATAACCTCTAATGCAGTTGGAATATCGGATTCGATACCCCAGATTAGAACAACGGCATCATCATCAGTTGCCTTAAGGGCTGAAGTTATTATGTTTAGATCTTTTGTATCTAATGGAATATCTAAATCTTCGGAACTAGTGATATTTGGTTTTTCGATACCTGCAATAACTTTTAGCCTATCACTTATCTCATTGGTAAAGCATTTACCAGGTTGGGTAAAGTGTGATAAAATGCCCTTGAATTGAGGTAGACAGATGGCAATAACTTTATAACCTTCATCAACAAAACTCATCACCAATTCATTCTCAATTCCTAAATCCCTTGGTTCGATAGTGATGTGTTTCATTTCCCATTTTGCAGGGGTTTTAACCTTTTCAAGCAACAGTTTACGGATATTTAGCAAGGCCCATTGACGGAAACACTCGTTGTGCGATAGCTCGGGAATCCATTTTAAATGCGATACACCTTTAATCTCTACCCTTGTACCACCCTCGCAGCTTACGTTGGTATCCTGACGGGCAGCGCCCATTCCTGTACGCACCTTGCCTGTGCTACGGTTGAGGAAGCGAATGTATTCGCCTGCTTCGCGGAGTTCATCGGGAGTATAGCAGTGAGGATGTGTAACCGTTTCGATTAGCGGCATACCCAACCTATCGGTTTTGTAAATACGCTCATGCCCAATGTCCGATATCTCGCGGCATGAATCCTCTTCGATACTTAGCTGAAGCAAACCAACTTTTTTATTCTTTAGTTGGATTTCGCCTTCTACACCAAGTATTGCAGTACGTTGGAAACCGGTTGGAATTGAGCCATCAAGGTATTGCTTCCGGGTAATATGAACCTCGCCAACAATATTTAGCTTGCTTAAAAGTGATATTTCGAGTGCATACTCCAACGCTTCGCGATTGATAGGGAATGGAGGAGTATCGTCAATTTCATATGTACAAGTGGTTTGGTTATGTACACGATAGGTTATATTCTTTCGTGTCTTGAACTCCATCAATGCTGTTCCATCATATTCACCCATCTCGCTGAGGGTAGGGCGCATATGGCGGATAATCTCTGCATGATAATCTTCACTGTCGTGAAAAACACCTGCCGGGCATCGGCAGAATAACTTTTTCTCGGTTTTTATTTGCTGATGAACCTCAAGCCCCGATTTAAAACCTATGCGTTTATAATCCTCGGGTTTTGCTTTTTTTCGGCTAACATAGCCGATGGCTTTCATCGTATTGGCGTAGTTCTTATGCGGATCGAACTTTTTTGAAGGAGACGATACTTTTTTCATCCGTACGAAATATTTATATTATTAACTACTAATATGTCACAACAACGATCTTTACATTTACTATCAAGCGGATGGAACACCCATGGTTTGTGTGTCGTCTTTGCGCAAGTTTATTTAAATGGGTGTTTCATGCTAAGTTCAAGTTATAATGTAAAGAGTATCCCCAAATAGGAAGCCCTAATTTAGCTTTGTTTCTTCGTATTCCAAAGAATCTAGAAGGCTAGAATTTATAAGTTATTAACTCCCTGTTCAAACAATTGCTTTATTGTTTGAGGAATACCACTTTAGGAAAAGAAAATGATTAATCGAATTTTATAGTTTTCTCCGGGCTTATCCTCGATATCACCATCGATGGAACTACAAGCATGGCAATGGTTACTATAAATGTTCCTAAGTTTAGAAGTAGAATGTGAATTGCATTTAGGTGAATTGGAACTGTTGAAAGGTAGTAGCTAGCCTCATCAAGTTTAATAACTCCGAAATGTTGCTGAATTAGGCATAGGGTTAAACCGAATAAGTTCCCGAAAATCAAACCACGGATTACTATAAAACCTGATTGAATTAGGAATATTCTCTGTACTAAAGGATTTTCAGCCCCCATAGCCTTAAGAACGCCAATCATTTTAGTTCGCTCAAGTATTATTATCAATAGCCCTGATATCATATTAATTCCAGCCACAATAACCATAATCACGATTAGTACAATGGCATTCATATCCTGAAGTCCAAGCCAATCGAAAATGGTGGGATATTTTTCTTTGATGCTTTGAACCTTCAACCTTGAGCCGTCATCAAAAAAGATCAAGCCAGCAATATCATCAACCTCCAATGTAAGGTCTTCTATTTTATTGAAATCATCAACTAAAATTTCAAATCCAGTAACTTGATCGTCCTTCCAATCGTTCAGTTTGCGTACATGCCTTATATCGCCTAGAATAAATACCTTATCGAATTCACTCATCTTGGTGTCGTAAATCCCTGAGATTGTGAAAACCCTTGCTCTAGGAGGCTCTTGAACAAAGAGCATTTTAACTTTATCACCAACTTTCAGCTTAAGCAGTAACGATAGCGTTTTAGAGATGATAATATTGTTAGAAGTAACTGAATCTGAGAGTTCAAAAACATTACCATCAACAAGGCTTTTTTTAAAGAAACTCCAATCGAAATCGGGTGCAACGCCCTTTAGAACAACACCCTGTATGTCGTTGTCGGTTTTAATTATACCCGGCTTTAAGGCGAATTTCTGAATATGACGAATACCTTTTATTGCTTTAATTTTTGGTAAACACTCTTGGTTCTCGCTTATTGGCTGAGTTTCGTAAGAGCGATTACCGTCGTAATTAAGAATTTGGATATGGCTTCCAAAGCCAATAGTTTTCTCGCTGATCTCTTTTTTAAACCCCGTTACAATTGCAATAGAGATTATCATTATAGCAAGGCTTAACGCAACGGCAATGGTTGTAATGCGAATAAAAGGGCGCGAAAGGTTTCCGCTTCCGCTGCTTTTGCTCATCAGTCGCTTTGCTATGAAATTTTCGAGATTCACTTTTTTTGAGTTGATAAGTTTAAAAGTTGACAAGATAATAAGTAATGATATTAATCTTTCACTTCTTGGTTACCACTTGCATCTTGTCTCTTTAGATTGCTAAGATAAAGGTTATTGGTCAAATTCATTTACTTTCTCCCAAAATCGGCAGGAATTTCACCCCAAATGGGTGTTTCCCATTTTAGTATTTGGTTTCGCCAAATGTTTTCTTTCAACCACTTCTCAGCACGTTCAATAAGTTCGAAAAGGATAGCATTTTCAGGTGTTTTAACCAGTTTTGTATTGGCTTTCCGATTTCTAACCCATGCAATCGCAGTCATTGAATCGGTGTAGATTGGTAAATTGCTGTTATTGCGCTTAAGAAGCGCAAGCGCATGAACTATGGCTAAGAACTCACCAATATTGTTGGTTCCATCGGGATATGGCCCTTGATGAAAGATTAATCGCTTAGATTGAGCGTCAACTCCTTGGTATTCCATGTAACCAGTAGCGGTGTTCCATGCAGCATCAACAGCGATGGATGGGAAAACAGGTTTAGGAGAGTTATCATCTACCTTAAAAAGGGCTTTACTCTTGGTCTCTTTTGATATAAAATTCTCGTAATTACCATTGTAGGCATTTTCAGCGGCGACCCTAGTTGGAAAACTTTTGTATTTTGCGTTCGGATAATTTTTAATCTGCTTCTGGCATTCATCCCATGAGTCGTAAATACCGGGTGTATGCCCCGACCAAACAACGTAAAACTTGTTAACCTTAGCCATTTAAATAGATGAAAGTATATTATTCAAAGTCGGGGTAAAGTAGATATTTTTTTCTGATATTTTTAAATTCCATCAACGGTTTGCTCCAACTCTTGCTGATGGTTTCGGCATCGAGCCCTTGTTCAATTTGACGTCTGAGTTCAGGAGTTCCCGAAAGATTAATAAAGTATCGGTTAAAGAATGATTGCTTATCGGGGAACATTTTGTAGGCAAATATTAACCATTCGAGGTTGATATTTGGGTTATCGTGAAAATACTTTTGAGAGTATTCACGGAGGTCAAATCCATTACACTCCTGATCCTTAAATGGAGGATTTTTACTTGCACCAATCTTTTCAACAGGAGTATATGAATACCCAGTTTTGGGTAAAGCAGGGTGACCAAATATTTGAAACGGGTAGTCGGTTCCACGTCCAACACTTATACAAGTCCCTTCAAAAAATCCCAACGAAGGGTAAAGCAAAACTGCCGTTTGGTTAGGAAGATTTGGCGAAGGGCGAATGGGTAGCTGATAAATCAATTTATGATCGTAGTTTTTACATGGAATAATCTGCAAGTCGCATTGAATGCCATTTTTTAGCCATTTCTCGCCATTAACCATTTGGGCATACTCGCCAATGGTCATTCCATGAACCAATGGAACGGGGTGCATTCCAACAAAAGAGCGATATGCGGTATCGAGAATTGGGCCATCAACGTAAAAGCCGTTAGGGTTTGGACGATCTAGAATTATTACTTTTACTCCTTGCTCGGCACAAGCCTCCATAACATAGTGCATTGTGGAGATATAAGTATAAAAACGCACTCCAACATCTTGCATATCGAACAATACGATATCAATGCCTTTCAAATCCTTTTTAGTCGGTTTTTTATGGTTTCCGTAAAGTGAAACCAATTCAAGGCCGGTCTTTTTATCAATCTGATTTTTAATTATTTCACCAGCATCAGCTTCTCCTCTAAAGCCATGCTCAGGGCAGAAAATCTTTTTTATCTTAATTTTCAAATTAAGAAGACTATCCACAAGATGAATTTTCCCAACAGTTGATGAATGATTGGCTACAATAGCTATCTTTTTATGCGATAAAAGGGGAATGTATAGCTCAGTTTGTTCAGCACCAACCTTTAAACTATCGAGCTGTGCGAAAGTCGGATTGCCAAAAAGCATTACAATTAGCAGTACAAAAAATAAACGCATCGAATACGGAATGAAAAATTATCTACTAAAGTAAATAAAATAGCGCAAACTATTGCAATTGACATTATTGAAAACAAAAATGTCATGGTTTGCGCCATGACATTTTTAGAGATATTATGAATGATTAAATGGTTCTTCCTGGGTATTGCTTTAGGGCTTCTTCAAGGCATTTCATAGCGTTCTTTAAGTCATCAATCTTAAGAACGTAAGCAATACGAACCTCATTTTTACCAGCGCCACAAGTTGAGTAAAAACCTGTGGCAGGTGCAATCATTACGGTTTGGTTATTGTACTCAAAGCTATCGAGTAGCCATTGTGCAAACTTATCGGAATCGTCGATTGGTAGTTTTACTACAGTGTAGAAAGCACCACGAGGTTTTGGACAATAAACACCTTCCATTTTGTTTAGCGCTTCAACCATATAATTACGACGCTCGATATACTCGTTGTAAACCTCATCAAAATAGCTCTTTGGAGTTGCCAAAGCTGCTTCTGCAGCAATTTGTCCGTAAGATGGAGGCGATAAACGAGCCTGTGCGAACTTCATTGCCGATGCTATAACGTCTTTATTAAGTGTGATAAGCGCACCAATTCTAACGCCACACATGCTATAACGCTTCGAAACAGAGTCTAAAAGGATTACGTTGTTCTCTAAACCCTTAAGGTTCATACATGAGAAATGTGTAACGCCATCGTAGCAGAATTCGCGATATACCTCATCTGAGAATAGATATAAATCGTATTTCTTGATGATAGTTGCCAATTGCTCTAGCTCAGCCTGTGAGTATAAATAACCTGTTGGGTTATTTGGGTTGCAAATTACAATACCTTTTGTTTTTGGGGTAATCAGCTTCTCAAACTCAGAGATTGAAGGTAACGCAAAATCATTTTTGATGTAAGAAGTGATTGGCTTTACAATAACACCTGCTTGTAAGGCAAAACTATTGTAGTTTGCGTAAAAAGGCTCAGGAATTATAACCTCATCACCAGGGTTTAAGCAGGTCATAAAGGCAATGGTAATAGCCTCAGAACCACCAGTGGTAGTAATGATATCGTTTGGGGTAATATTTATACCAATTCCCTTATAGTAGTTTGCAAGCCCTTTACGGTAACTTTCGTTACCAGCAGAGTGACTGTATTCAACTACATTTAATGGGTTATTTTTAATTGCATCAAGTGCAACTTGAGGCGTAGGGATATCGGGCTGACCAATATTTAAGTGAAAAACCTTACGACCCTTACGTTTTGCCTCCTCGGCAAATGGAACAAGTTTTCGAATTGGGGAAGCGGGCATCGCTTTGCCCTTTTCGGAGATAATTGGCATGGCTATTTATCTGATTATTGTTTTATTAACATTGAAATTACTTCTGTTCTGCCGATTGGGTTGGTTGCTGTGGCTTTACATCTCCTTTAATGATAAGTACAACTGGGTTTGTTCCTGCATTAGAGTATACAGTAATGCTCTTTTGGAAAGGACCAACAAGCATTGTGTTGTATTTAACAGTTATTTTGCCTTTATCGCTAGGTTTTAAAGGTTCTCTAGACCATTCCGGAGCAGTACAACCACAAGAGGCTCTAACATCATTTAAAACTAGTGGAATTTTACCAGTATTTGTATATTCAAATACACAAGTACCATTAGCGTTAAACTCAACAGAGCCATAATTATGCTCAAGAGATACGAAAGTGATTTCACTTTTTTCTTCTGCAACAACTTTTTCAGTCGTTTGAGCGCTAATTAGGCTTACAAAAAAGATAGCTGAAATTGAAAGAATTAACTTTTTCATGGGTATAAAAATGTTAAAGTTTATTATTGAAAGAGATTTAGTTCTATTTATACGTTGTACTAAAAAATTCGGGTTCAAAGGTATATGAATTAGATTTAATTTTTTATGATTTTTGACAATGTTTTTAGCCTAAGGTTTATTCAAACTATAAACTAATCAACATTAGTGCCATTAATAAGTTTAGAAAGTAGAGATTATTTAATAGTTGTTAATGAAAAACTCGTCATAACTACCAATAACCTCAAAACCAATTTTTTGATAACATTTTATTGCTGCAATATTATCGGTCTTAACATTTAAGCCAATGTGCGTTACACTTTTTAGTAAATCATTACAAAGATGTGAGGTAAGTTTTTGCCCAATTTGGTGACCTCTAAATTCAGGTAGTGTTGCTATATTTCCTAATGCGGCTACCTTATATTCTTCGGAATAAACATGAATACCCGCTATTCCAACCAAATAATCATTTAAGAAATAGCCAAAATACTTTTCGGTTTCAAGCATCCTTTTATCGAACCAGTTACCGGGATATGCAATGGCATAAAAGTCTTCAATTATCTTGATATCATTGCTATTTAATCTTCTTATGTAACCATCATCAATAATTGGTGGCATTTTTTTCAGTGCCATTTTATAATGTGGGCCATATGATTCAATTATGCTATTATCTCCCAAAACATCGATGAGGTTTGGACCAAGGTGAGCATAAAATTTTGCTGGTAGACAGTCTTTTATCGATTGAAGCAATTTTTTGGTATAATCAAAGTCCTTATCGTAAATTGCTAGCAATGTTGGGATTGACATCCCAACGTAAAGTAGAATTATCGATTTAATTTCTTCTTCCTCTTTAAGTGAGTACCAAATTGTTTTAGGCCAAAAAAAATCGTCCAAATCGCCAATGGAGTATACCTGCAGAGCAGGAGTTGTTATTAAGAAGTCGAGTATTTCCTCTTTATTATGAAGTATTTGAATCTCCATTATAGTTTAAAGGATTAGTACGACGACCGACCTTTAACAACCATTTCAAAAATTTCTCTCGATATGGTATTCTCCACCTTTTTAGTAGCCTCTTTGTAGGCTTCTATACCAGCTTGGGCATAATCAAAATGCGAACCTATAATATTATCAATCTGCTTGATATATAGTTCGGCTCCTATTTTATCTTTTACTGAAATGGTTGCATTTAGCGAGGTTTGCTTATATGTACCAACTTCACCCTTGGTTTGAGTAGTTGCTTTAACTGCAATTCGATAATCGGCATCAGATTCTTTATTATTGATAGCATAACCACCCTCGATAAGTTTTTTCCTTAAACCCTCCATCAATGGTGAGTTAGATAACTTGTTTTCGAGGTTCGATTCACTTGATGAAATAAAAAAAGTTGGTTTAATTACATTTATGCTAATTGCAGCTTCAGGGACTCTAAAGCGACTAGCCAATTTGCGAAGCATAAAGTCAGTAGTTGCCTCATTAACAATTTCCTCGATATTTAGAGTAGCAGTAATGGTCTCAAGGTTTTTATTTGAGCGAATAGCATCAAGACTGAAAGAGGCTATGCCATTATTATCGGTTTGAACCTTGCTGTTACGCAATGGTTTTTCGGTATAAGAACCCGAAAGGGTAAATCCGCTTAGCGGAGCATTATTGGCGTATAATACCTTGAAATCTAATGTACCTGCAGGAAGTTGTTGACCCTGTTTTGCCCTTACCTGTTTGCTATTTACATCGATGCGCACAGCTGAAAGGATTCTATTAATCTCCTTTGAAATCTCATTGCCCAAGTAAATCTCTTTCCCTTGATATTGTACCTGCAACGGATCGGCAAAATATGGTTTCAATGGCTCAAGCGCTTTGATGTAGCTGATAAGTGAAAATCTAACATCACCCGATTTTTCGGCATTAAAGCCTTTATCAAATAGGTCAAGGGCTTTGGTAACCGCTTTGGCTTTGCGCTCCTCTTTCAACTTTTGGTAGCTGCTTTTCGAAAGGCGGAAGTAAACGTAATAGTTATTCTGGTCTTCATAATTTCCAACAGTTTCGTAGCCCTCCAAATCCTGTTCAGCCTGTGCTTTAACGGTTTTAGAAAAATCTTCGCTAAAATTTTGATTATAATCAAATGTAGATAGAATAGAGTTTGTAGAAATATTAACCGAAATATCGCTGGCCATATCAGCCAAAGCGTTTTGCTTTGCTGTTTGCATGGTTTGGTTCATATCCAAGGTTTTCTTAGCTGAACCAACTCCAACGTAATACTCCGATGAGATTGGTCTATTATTTACCCAAGATGGTGCGGGTGGATATGTTTTCTCAATCTTTTTAGTGGTACCACAACCCATTGCGAATACTACTAACATTGCTATTGCAGTTAATCCTCTAAATTTCATGGCGATTATTCTTCTGGGTTATATGAATTAATTTTCCTAGCAACTCTAGTAGCAACTCCATCAAAAACCTCTGATTTAAGGGCTTCAACGCTTTTTATAGTTTTCCTCGCTTTTAGAAGATCTCTCAAATTCTCAACATCGTTTGCAGTATCGTTTATCTTATCCTTTGGAGAATCTTTATCGATACGCTCCCACCAGCCTGGTACTAGGTGATTGCCTTTACCTTCGAACACAATATAATGAATATCATCTGAAGCATTAACATCCAATGCGTCAGATACTAATATTGCTGACGATTCGGTTGAGGTAAGTTGATATTGGAATGAACTAATTACTTTATTTGCTTGAGAGAACTCAACGTAGGTAACTTTGTTGTATTTGTAATGCTTTTTAGACTCACCAGTTACAGGGTCTTTCACAAAATACTCCTCCTTTAGATATCCTCGTTTTTCCTGCCTTTTGAGTTTTCCTTCATCAATATCAAAATTTGTAACTGCTCCTGTAAATAGCGCTTTTGCTGCAAGGATTTTTCCAACCTGAATATCGGAGCCTTGAGTTACACCCCTTTGCTGCTCCTGTATTAGCTGATTTGTATTTTGATTATCAATCACTTTTACAAATGGATTGTTTAGTCCGTTAATCGATGATTTTACTTTGCTTTCAACAATTGCATTGATACTTTCGAAGCGAGTTTTATTCTCAATCTTTCCAAATGAAATAGTTATCATCCCTTTGTTTAATGCCTCGTCGCGAAGCTCTTTTGAATCTTTATAACTGCCCTGCGTTTTAAGAATTTGATCAAAGGAAGCATATGATTTACGGTACATTCCAGTGCTAAGGAATTCTTTACCTTGTCTGTAAACGGGCTCACTTTTCGAAACCTTCATCATCTCATCAGTGTTGCCGTAGTTAGGCTCTAGGCGCTTAACCTCGGCAAGAAGCTCTTCCGACTGTTTGAATTTTTCATCCTCAAGAAGAAGCTGTGCTTCGTTGTAAATCTTCTCCACGTACTTTGCCTTGGCATCCTTAAAAAGATCAGGAGTCCTTTCAGACATTGTAAGTTCAACGCCTAATGAGGCAACCATATCCTGATATCCTTTTGCATCTAAGTAGCTGTAAACGGTTTTCTTATCATCACCTGCATCGTAGGCATTGTGAACAACAATTACTTTCTGGTCGAGCAGGCGTTGGCCATTCTTCTTCAACCCAATCCGAGCATCAATATTGTCTCTGTTGGCTTGAAGCGATTTAAAATACGATTCGGCAGCCATTTCGTACATTCCAGCAGCCTCATATTTAGCACCTTTTTTTGCATATTTCTTTGATGCGCATGATGTGCCTAAAACAGCGATTCCTATAACTAAAACAGCGAGTAAAATTCTATTCATAATGTTAATCTTTAGTTCGACGGATGGTAAACAAAACGTATGCCGAAAAAGGCATTTTAAAACATGGCTAAGTTAGAAATTCGTTTGAATTGAAACAAAAACAATTTTACTTCAAAACTCTTAGACCGACAATTCCAATAATGATTAAAAAGATGAATAACATTCGGTATAAGTCGTATGGTTCCTTAAGTAAAATTATGCCAAGTATTACCGTGCCAACGGCACCAATTCCAGTCCAAACAGCATAAGCCGAGCCAACGGGCAATGTTTTTAGCGAGTAAGCAAGCATTGCAACGCTAATTATCATGCTAATAGCAGTGAATACACTAGGCCAAAGTTTTGTAAAGCCGTTGGAGTATTTCATACCAATTGCCCAGCCTGTTTCGAAGAAACCTGCGATAATAAGGATTGTCCAAGCCAGAGATGTTTTCATTTTTTTAAGATATAATTTGCAAATCTACATTTTTGAGGTTGAATAGGAAGGGGTTTTGGATACAAAATAATTGTAATTGTAATCTTTCTAACCCTTTACATCTAGCTATATTGTTCATTCTTTTCCAACTTCATTATTCCATTAACATTAATTTCTTATTTTTGCCAACTGTATTTTAAAAAACATCATTATTGCTGATTTTATGGAAATTGCTGCAAAGTACAATCCTTCGGAAGTAGAGGATAAATGGTATAAGTATTGGATGGAGAATCAATTTTTCCGTTCTGTACCTGATGAGCGTGAGCCTTATTGTATTGTAATTCCTCCTCCAAACGTTACTGGGGTGTTGCATATGGGCCACATGTTAAACAATACCATTCAGGATGTACTTGTCCGCAGGGCTAGGATGACTGGCAAAAATGCTTGCTGGGTTCCTGGCACCGATCACGCATCAATTGCAACCGAAGCTAAAGTTGTTGCAAAGCTTAGAGCCGAAGGAATCGATAAAAACACTCTTACCCGTGATGAGTTTTTAAAACACGCTTGGGAGTGGAAGGAGAAGCATGGCGGCATTATCCTCGAGCAGCTTAAGAAGTTAGGCGCATCATGCGATTGGGAGCGAACCAGCTTTACAATGGATGAGAGCCTTTCGGCTAGCGTTATAAAGGTTTTTGTTGATCTTTACAATAAGGGTTTAATCTATCGTGGTGTACGCATGGTAAACTGGGATCCTCAGGCAAAAACTGCTGTAAGCGACGAGGAGGTTATTTACCGTGAGGTTCAAAGTAAACTATATTATCTAAAGTATAAGATTGAAGGGGAAGATGGTTTTGTAACCATTGCCACCACTCGTCCCGAAACAATTTTGGGCGATACCGCTGTTTGCGTTAATCCTAACGATCCTCGTTATGCTCACCTAAAGGGCAAGCGAGTAATTGTTCCTTTGATTAAACGCAGTGTTCCTATCATCTTCGATGATTATGTTGATATGGAGTTTGGAACAGGCGCCCTTAAGGTTACCCCTGCTCACGATATCAATGACTATATTTTGGGTGATAAGCATCATCTCGAGAGCGTTGATATTTTCAACGATAACGGAACCATGAGCGATGCCGCTCAGCTGTATATTGGCATGGATAGGTTTGAGGTTCGTAAGGTTATTGTAAAAGATTTAGAGGCTGCAGGAAACCTTGCAAAGGTTGAGGATTACCAAAACAAAGTTGGATACTCAGAGAGAACAGATGCTGTTATCGAACCAAAACTGTCGATGCAGTGGTTCTTAAAGATGCACGATCTTTCAAAACCTGCTCTTGATGCTGTTGTTAACGGTGATATTCAACTATATCCTCCAAAATTCGTTAACACCTACCGTCACTGGATGGAGAACGTGAAGGACTGGTGTTTATCGCGTCAGCTATGGTGGGGACATCGTATTCCAGCGTGGTATTTACCTGAAGGGGGATTTGTTGTAGCAGAAACTGCTGAGGAAGCGTTAGAGGCAGCCAAAAAGAAAACAGGTAATGCATCGCTCAAACTTTCTGATTTGCATCAAGAGGAAGATGTACTCGATACTTGGTTCAGCTCATGGCTATGGCCAATTTCGGTATTTGATGGAATTCGTTATCCCGAAAATGAGGATATTAAATATTACTACCCAACCAACGATCTGGTAACTGCTCCCGAAATCCTTTTCTTCTGGGTTGCACGTATGATTATTGCTGGGTACGAGTATCAAGGTGCTAAACCATTCAAGAGCGTTTACCTTACTGGTATCGTTCGTGACTCGCTAAAGCGTAAGATGAGTAAGCAGCTTGGCAACTCGCCCGATCCACTCGACCTTATTGCAAAATATGGTGCCGATGGCGTTCGTATTGGTATGCTACTTTGTTCGCCAGCTGGTAACGATTTACTTTTTGAGGAGACACTACCTGAGCAAGGCAGAAACTTCAGCAACAAGATTTGGAATGCATTTCGATTAGTTAAGGGCTGGGAGGTTGATTCTACCATACCTCAACCTATCTCATCTGCTGCTGCAATTCGTTGGTTTAACAATATCCTAAATCGCGAGATTGAAGCCATAGGCGATCACTTTGATAAGTATCGTATTTCCGAAGCTTTAATGGCTGTTTACAAGCTATTTTGGGATGAGTTCTCATCGTGGCTACTCGAGATGGTTAAGCCAGCTTACCAAAAGCCAATTGATGCTAAAACTTATGGGGAATTAGTTGAGATATTCGAGAAGATGCTTACTCTTCTTCACCCATTCATGCCTTTTATTACCGAGGAGCTATGGCATTCGTTGAATGAGAGAAAGAATGGCGATAGTTTGATGGTTTCTCAGATGCCTAAATCAACAGGATTTGATGCCAATCTACTTGAGCGTATCGAGTTAATGAAAGAGGTGATTGCAGGTGTTCGCACAATCCGTCAGGAAAGAAATATTCCCAATAAGCAATCGCTTAACCTAAGCATAAAATCTACCGATAAATTTGGCGAAGAGGTTGAGAGCATTATTATCAAACTAGCTGGTCTTGGCTCACTATCATATACAAACGATAAAGTAGAGGGTGCTGCTTCATTCCTAATCAAATCGTCAGAGTATTACGTGCCACTTGAAGGGTTGATTGATGTTGAGGAGGAGATATCGAAGTTAAAAGCAGAGCTTGAGTATACAAAGGGATTCCTTCAAAGTGTAATGAAAAAGCTCAGCAACGAGAAGTTTGTTAGCAGCGCGCCAACGCAGGTTGTTGATATTGAGCGCAACAAGCAAGCCGATGCTGAATCAAAGATTAAGGTAATTGAGGAGAGAATAGCCGAATTATCGAAATAGAATAATTAACTACCTATAAAGAGCCTTTCAGTTTTTTTTGCTGAAAGGCCTTTTTGTATAAATCCATGCTGCGAAACATTTATTGTTTTGTAATGTATAATCAAGACTTTCTTAGTTTTGTAAAATTTTTCTTTTAAAATGTTATAAAAATGAAAGACTCTGAATTTTCGATGAACCCTAATGATTTGGTTCAATTTCTTAAGAAACCAGCATCTCAGTTCACCAAAGATGATATTATTAAATTTTGTGAAGAGAATGGGGTTGAGATGGTTAACTTTCGCTATGTAGCAGAGGATGGAAGGTTAAAAACCTTAAACTTTGTAATCAACTCGAAAGAGCACCTCGATTCAATCCTTTCAACAGGCGAACGTGTTGATGGTAGTAGCCTTTTCTCATTTATAGAAGCAGGGAGCAGCGATCTTTATGTAATTCCGCGCTATAAAACGGCTTTTGTAAATCCTTTTGCATCTGTTCCAACAATCGATATCCTTTGCTCGTTCTACACCAACGAGGGTAAACCTCTTGAGAGTTCACCTGAATACGTTCTTCGTAAAGCGCATGAACTTTTCAAGAAAGAGACTGGATGCACATTCAAAGCGTTAGCTGAACTTGAGTATTATGTTATCAGCGATCGCGAGGAGGCATTCCCTGGTGTTGACCAAAAAGGTTATCATGCATCTGAGCCATTTGCTAAATGCGAAGTGTTACGTCGTGAGGCTTTGGTACTTATTGCTAAAGCAGGCGGAAAGATTAAGTACGGACATGCAGAGGTAGGTTGCTTTACAACTGATGATAAACTTTATGAGCAGCATGAAATCGAGTTTCTACCTGTTCCTGCTGAGGACGCAGTTGATCAGCTAGTAATTGCAAAATGGATTGTAAGAATGCTTGCTTATCAGTATGGTGTAAATGTTAGTTTTGCTCCAAAAATCACTGTTGGTAAAGCTGGCAGTGGCTTGCATTTCCATATGTTGGCCGAGAAAGATGATTGCAACCTAATGATAGAGGAGGGCAAGCTAAGCCCAATGGCTCGTAGAATGATTGCCGGAATTCTTGGTGTGGCTGATGCTTTAACCGCTTTTGGCAATACAATTCCGACTTCATACCTTCGTTTAGTTCCTCATCAAGAGGCACCAACCAATGTTTGTTGGGGCGATCGTAACCGTTCAGTGGTAATTCGTGTTCCACTTGGATGGACTGGCGCAAATCACATGATAAGCGATGCAAATCCACAGGATTGCAAGTGTCAACCTGAAAATATCAGTAAGCAAACCTTTGAGTTCAGAGTTCCCGATTGCTCTGCCGATCCTTATTTGCTAGTTGCTGGGTTCATAGTTGCTTCGCTTGATGGCTTGAAGCGTCCAGATGGTTTGGAGATTGCCGAGAAGCTATATGTTGACATGAATATCTTCCGCCCTGAATTTAAGGAGAAGTTGGCAACATTAAAGCAGCTACCAGCATCATGTTATGAGTCTGCTGAGGCGCTAGAGGCAAAACGTGCTTTCTTCGAGGAGCATGGAGTTTTCCCTAAAGGGATGATCGATTCTAAAATCAAAAACCTTAAAGCCTATAACGATAAAGGTCTTAGCGAAAAATTATATGGTAAAAACGACGAGATTGCCAAACTAGTTCAACAGTTTTTGCATATTGGATAGTTAATATTTGACTATATTCATAAAACCCTTTGCAAAAGCAGAGGGTTTTTTTTATGTTTTATGATCAACGAATCAAAAAATTAATAACTTGTGGGCGAATAAGATTATCAGGAATAGATGGAAGATAAATCAGCGATAATCATTTGTCTTACCGACGCCACAAAAATTAAATCAGATTTAATTGAAATAGGCTATTATACCAGTTTAGTTACCTCTTACGCTGAATTACCTTATTGTGGTAAAAACGACAAGCAACCCGATTTGATTGTAGCCGAAGTTGAAGAATGCGCTGAAATCGACTTTTTAAAGCGAAAAGGTGAACTTCTCACCCATTTTTCGTCTTCACCAATTATTTTTTTACTTGATAAAGTTTTTGCAAAGAGCCTCACTCAAAAGGGTCTCATAAAGAAAACAGGGTATATTGCCTACGATTATACTTTAAGGGAGCTGGAGTTTTGTATTGACACGCTACCTTCTCGAACTGGTGAATTACGAACGCCAAACATTTGGGTTGATCAAGCTAACCTTACAACAATATTTAATATACTTCCGAATGGAATTCTAATTTGCGATAAAGAGGGGGAAATTCAAAGTGTTAACGATGCATTTGCCGAACTTCTTGGTTATACCCGAGATGAACTTTGCACAATGAATATAAGAAGTTTCACTCTCACCGAAACTCATGCTTTAATTGGGCAAAATATCAATAAGATCATAAATGGTGAAACTCTTCATGCCGAAGTAATTAATATTCGTAAGAATGGCAAATATGTGAACCTTGAACTGGTTGAAAAGAGGATAACCCTCGTCAATGGTGAAACTGGGGTTTTATCAATTGCAACAAATGTTACACACTGGAAAGAAATTAACAACTCTCTGAAAGAATCTGAGGAGAAGTATAGGATTCTTGTCGAAAAATCGAACGATGGGATTGTTTTTGCTCATGAAGGCTATTTGGTGTATGTCAACCCAAAAATAACGGAAATGCTAGGATATACTTATGAAGAGCTAATTGGGCAGCCATTCCATAACTTTATCCACGAAAGAGAGAAAGATAAAGTTATTGAGACATACAGAAAACGTCAGATTGGAGGAAATGTTCCTGAGATTTATGAGACAATCTTACAAAAGGCTAATGGTGAAATACTAGATGTTGAATTTAATGTTAACATGGCTACTTATAAAGGAAAGCCAACAACGATGGTTTTCATTAGAGATATCACCCAACGAAAAGGTAGCGAAAAATTTTTAAAAGAAAGCGAAGAGAGCTATCGGAGTGTATTCGACAATGCCAGCGAAGCAATTTATATACAAGATAAAAATGGTGTTTTTTTGGATGTTAATAAGGCTGCGCTAAATCTTTATGGATATCCAAAATCCGAAATGGTTGGATTTACACCTGCAAAACTTTCGGCTCCAGAGAAGAATGATATTGCCGAGGCCATGAGGCGATTAAAGGAAGCGTTTGATGGAAGATCACAAATGTTTGAATTCTGGGGAATTACAAAATATGGAAGGGTATTCCCTAAGGAGGTTGTGTTAAATAGAGGAAAATATTTTGGGAAAGATGTTGTTTTTGCCATGGCTCGCGATATTTCCGAAAGGAAAAATGCTGAAGCCGTTTTAATGGAGAGCGAGGAAAAGTACAGAACACTGGCAGAACAAATACCTGTTGGAATATATAGGACATCCGAGTCAGGAAAATTTTATTATGCAAACCCAGCTTTGGCTAGAATCCTTGGGTTCGAAAAAGTTGAAGAGCTGTTAGCCCATAATGTAAACGAGTTTTTTGCAAATACACAAGAAAGGGTCGAGGTTCTTAAATTATATAAAAACTCTGACGACTATGTGCAAAGCGAATTTGCAATGATTCGTAATGATGGAAAGCAAATATGGATTCGCGACAATGGCAAGGCCAATTACGATCTTCAAGGAAATTTAACATTCTTTGATGGGGTTGTAGAAAATATTACATTACAACACGAAGCGAATGAGGCGCTTAAAAAGAGTGAGGCTAATCTCAGAGCAACCCTAAATGCAATTCCCGATTTAATGTTTAGGTTTAATCGCGAAGGTGTTTATTTAGATTTACACGCTTATAATCAAAACGATTTAATTGAAGAGTCAAAAAGACTTTTAGGTAATTCAGTTTGGAACTTTTTCCCAGAGGCATTTTGCAATAACTTTATCAGTAAAATAGATAGATGTCTTGAGGATAGTAGTTTGCAGACTCTTGAGTATGAAATCCCTTTAAAAGGAGAAGTAAATTATTTTGAGGCTAGAATGATACCTGTTGGCTCAAATGAAGTTCTATTATTCTCAAGAAATATTACTGATAGAAAACGGGCTGAAGAAAAGATTAATATGCTTGCCCAAACTATCATAAATATAATAGAGTGTGTTTCAATTACCGATGCAAGCAATAGAATAATATATATTAACCCTGCTTTTCAAAAGATTTATGGATACTCGGAGGAAGAAGTTATTGGCAAAGATGTTGGAATGCTTAGACCCGAATCAATTCCAGTTGAAGTAACAGAAGAAATAAAGCAAGCAACTATAAATGGTGGTTGGAAAGGTGAACTTATTAATATAAGAAAAGATGGGAGTGAGTTTCCTATCGCCTTATCAACAGCAGTTGTTAAAGATGATAAAGGTAGACCTGTTGCTTTTGTTGGTGTTGCTAATGATATTACTGAACGGAAAATTGCTGAACAGGAATTAGTAAAAGCAAAGGAGAAGGCCGAGGAATCTGATAGGCTTAAAACAGCATTCCTGGCCAATATGAGCCACGAGATTCGCTCACCGATGAATGCTATTTTAGGCTTTATAAGAATTATTAAGGACGAGGAGAAGCTATCCGAGAATGGGAAACAGTACATCGAGTTAATTTCCAATAGCGGTGCACAGTTGGTTGCCGTTATAGAGGATATTCTCGATACATCTAAAATTCAAGCTAATCAGCTTCGACTCAGCATGCGAGAATTTGAGGTTAACGAATTGCTTAACGATCTTTTCTCAATCCATAGCGCTCAAGTACGCGATAAGTATAAGCTGAACACCATTATGCTTCCTCCTGTACTTTCTCACCCTTCGCCATTCATGCTTTACTCCGATGATTTAAGGATAAAACAAATCCTTAACAATCTGCTAAGTAACGCTATAAAATTTACGCCTAAAGGGATAATTGAGTTTGGCTATTCGCTTATTGTGGATGACATTAACCCTCTGGTTCAATTCTATGTAAAGGATACCGGCATTGGACTTGCAAAGGAGGCGTTAGCACTAATTTTTGAGCGGTTCAGGCAAGCCGATGATTCTTATACTAGAATGTATGGTGGCTCAGGCTTAGGCTTGGCAATATCCAAAGGGTTAACTGAACTTTTAGGCGGAATAATATGGGTTGAAAGCGAAGAGGGCAAAGGCTCAACATTCTATTTTTCGATTCCCATTAAAACTGCAAATGTTGATGGAGATCAAATTGTTAAAAGCGAGCCCAACATAAATCAAATTAATTATCTGAATGGACTTAATTGGTCCGGGAAGACAATTTTTATTGTTGAGGATTTACACGATATCCGATTCTTTTTGCAAAAAGTATTAGCAAAAACAGGTGTAAAAATATTGTTCGCTGCATCATTAAATGAGGCTCGGGAACTATTTAATAAAACCTCAAATATTGATTTGATACTGCTTGATATTCGCCTACCCGATGGCGATGGTTACGACCTTGCTGTTGAGTTCAAGGCTAAAAGACCAAATATCCCTATTATTGCACAAACAGCCTATGCGATGCAAGGGGAAAAGGAGAAAAGTGTTCAGTTTGGATGCGATGATTTTATTACAAAGCCCCTCAATCATGATCTTCTTTTTTTAAAGATTGACACACTTTTTAAAAGGAAAAGTTAAGGGGCTAATCGTTCAATTCCCCAATTGTTTTGGGACAGAGAATACTGAATTCTATCATGCAATCTATTGGGTCGACCTTGCCAAAACTCAATTAAATTAGGTATTAGCCTATATCCACCCCAGTTTGGCGGACGACTAATTGGTTTGTTGGCAAATTGCCCTTCGATTATCAATTTTACAGATTCAAGAAAACCCCTGCTTTGAATTACGCTGCTTTGGGGCGATACCCATGCCCCAATTTTACTACCCTCAGGTCGAGAATCAAAGTATTCATCACTTTCCGATGGGCTAACTTTACTTATCTTACCTTCAATACGGATTTGCCGCTCTAATTCGGGCCAAAAAAAGAGGAGCGATGCAAAGGGATTATTATCGATATGCAAAGCCTTTCGGCTTTTGTAGTTAGTAAAGAATGTAAAACCGTTCTCATCAAAGCCCTTTAAAAGTACAACTCTTGATGATGGTCTTCCTTCAGATGAAACCGTAGATAGGATCATCGCATTTGGTTCATTAACCTCAGCAATTAGGGCATCATCAAACCAGATTCCGAATTGAACAAAAGGATTCTTGTCAACCTCGCCTTCATCGAGTTGCTTTAGTGCGTACTCTTTTCGAATCGATGAGATATCCTTCTTATCCATCTAATAAGGGTTTTCGGCTTCTAGATCTTCTTTCGCAGAAGATATTGAAGCGTTTAGTTCAAATCCTAATATCAAACCAAAGGCATTGAAATATATCCAAAGAAGAAATACGATTAACCCTCCAAGCGAACCATAAAATGTGTTGTATTGGCCAAAATTATTGACGTAGAATGAAAAGGCTAAAGAGGTTATTATAATTAAAAATGTAGCCAAAGATGATCCAACAGAGAAAAACCTAAACTTCTCTTTTTTTGCAGGAGCAAGAAAGTATAGGAATGATATGCAAAAATAGAAGAGTGCAATTACTACAAACCACTTCCCAATATCTATCAAATAGTAAGTAAAGTCCATCTGCATCCAACCAAGATTAACAGCCCAATCCAGCCCCTTTTGTCCAAAAAAGATTAAAACTACACCAATCATTACAAGTACAGGTAATAATAATGTTAGAACAAGTGCAATAAGATGTTGTTCAATAAACTTGCGCGATTCAATGGTATGATATGTGGCATTGAACGCTTCTATCAGGGCATTCACCCCGTTGTGACTAAAGAAAAGTGCTGCAAAAAAACCGAAGGAAAGTAATCCCCCGCTTTTCATAGTTAGCACCTCGGTAAGAGTGGTTTCAACAGTTTGGAATGCATATTTTGGCATTATCCCTTTTAAAAGAAGGAGCAGCTGCGATTGAAAATCTTGTACGGGAATATATGGGATAAGCGTAAAAAGGAAAATCAGGGTTGGTACTATGGCCAGATAAAAGCTGAACGCAACTGCCGATGCACGAGTTGTTATAGCTCCATTGTAAATCCCTTTGAAAAAGAATTTTACAACATAGTAAAATGGAACACCATTAAACCCAAGTGGGGAGAAGGTTTTTGCGTGTCTAATTCCTAAATGATAGCGAATAGAACTACCGCGTTTAATTTTATAAAGCAACCCTTCTTTTTTTGTACTCCCCATAGACAAAATATTTTAGACCTTTTTAAGGTTCATATCAATACTCTGAATTTGATGGGTTATCGCTCCAACGGATATGTAGTCAACACCACATTCGGCATAGCCTATTATGGTTTCTATATTAATACCACCCGATGATTCGGTTTCGAATCTACCATTTATCAGTTCGACAGCTTTACGAGTATCCTCAATGCTAAAGTTATCGAGCATGATTCGCTGAACTTTACCTGCTTTAAGAACTCTTTCAACTTCACTTAAATTGCGAGTTTCAATCTCTATACCTAGTTTTCTTCCTGTTGAGGTTAGGTATTCGTTCGATTTTCTTATTGCCTCCTCGATTCCGCCTGCAAAATCAACATGATTATCTTTAAGCATAATCATATCATAAAGCCCCATCCGATGATTCTCTCCACCGCCTATTTTTACAGCCATTTTATCGAAAACCCTCATGCCAGGAGTTGTTTTTCGGGTATCAAGGACTTTTGCTTTTGTCCCCTCAATTAGCTTTACATAACGATTGGTTTGAGTTGCAATTCCGCTCATCCGTTGCATTACGTTAAGGACTATTCTTTCGGATTGAAGCAATGCATGATCTCTTCCTGAAGCATAAAATACGATATCGCCAAATTTAACAGCAGTTCCATCGCTTATTAACTTCTCGAAAAATATTGTTGAATCAATTTTATTAAATATACGTTTAGCAATATCTACACCAGCAATGATTCCCTGCTGTTTTACCATTAACTGAACTTTGCCAGTGGCATCTGAAGGAATACATGAAAGCGATGAATGATCGCCATCGCCAATATCTTCAGCAATGGCTAAATCGATTAATCGGTCAATAAGATTATCTACCATAGTGGTTAATTGCAGCTGAAAAGATTAACTATTCGTTAGAGCCTTCGTCGTTTTGCTCAATACGAAGTTGATGAATAAGGGTTTGGTTATTCTCCGTTTTCATAAAAAACGATACCCTTAAGTTGCCGGTTTTAATGGTTAGTGTGCCAATTGCAAAACTTGAAATATCTTTTACTCCTTGGTGGTTTATCTTAAAAGCAGTTGGCTTACTTTTTTCAAAAAAGTTTTTAAGTAGTATTTCTGCTTGGGCTACACTATAAAAATTCTCTTCACCCATTATCTCGAGTTCAACTGTTTTTGTAAAATATTTCGATAATTCCTGAGCATTTCCGGTTTGTAGAGCAATAGATACTTTTTTTATTACACCATTGGCATCCTGATTTATTAGAGTAAAAGCAACAGCCGCACTAATAATTACAGATGAAAAAATAAGCAATAAAGTCTTATTCATTTTAATTTTATTATATGATTACAATCGTTTCTTAATAAACAAAAGTTAATTTGTTATACATTAAAAAAACAATTTTGTTATGATGCATTACAAAGTTTAGACCATATATAGCTAAAACAGCGCTAAAGTACATCACGGTAAATTTATATTAGAATTGGGAAAATACCTAATTTTTCACTAAAATCGGGGGAGTGTAAAACTTGTTGTAAATTGTGATGCTATTTTGTTTGTATTAATTGTAATGAAAACTGTTTAATTGATGAAGATAACGCTTATTGTTATTGGCAAAACGGATAAGAAGTATATTCTCGAAGGTGTTTCGGAGTACGAGAAAAGGTTAGCTCATTACTGTAAATTTGAGTTTAAAGTAATACCCGATATCAAAAACTCAAAATCAATGTCGGAGAGTGTTCAAATGCAAAAAGAGGGAGAGCAAATTTTGGCATCTATCCGCACAACAACTGAACTTTTACTTCTCGATGAGAGAGGATCGGAGCATTCATCCATTGAGTTTGCTAAACTCATCGAGCGAAAAGGGGTTGCGGGGAAAAGCGAAATCACTTTTGTTGTAGGAGGACCTTATGGATTCTCGCCCGAGGTTAAGGCAAGAGCAAATGGATTAGTTTCGTTATCGAAGTTGACCTTTTCTCATCAAATTGTTCGACTTATTTTTATGGAACAGCTTTACAGAGCAATGACAATTATAAAGGGAGAACCTTATCATCATGAATAATAAAGTTTATAGTTAAGCAGCATTGCATTGTACAGCAGCACAAAATGTAAATAGAGGTCTCAAAATCGGCTTGATTTTTGATGGCTCAATAACCAAAAACAGGTATGAATAAACGATGGTTTTTATCAATAGCATTTTTCTTTGCTGCAATTGGATTATTTATCCTTTCGGATTATTCTCAACCAATAAACAATAGTCTTTTTAATAGGAACCCTATTTTTAGTAACATCGAAAAGGAGGTGTTACTTGGAATAAATGAATGTGAAACCTACTCCATTCAGCTGCTTAATAAATCAAGAATTTATGGAATTGATGATGCGTTTAAACTTTATTCCGATAGTTTAAGTGATGAATTATCAGGAAAAGGGATACACCTTTTCCTTTTTAGGAATAATAAGTTGGTGTTTTGGTCCAAAGCCATGGATGTTGAAGAATTAATAGATGATTCATCAAAGCTATTTATTAAGAATATTCATAATACTTGGTTTGTTGGTCGTTGGGAGGAGTATAAGAGCGATAAAGTTTTAGCGCTTTTGATGATAAAACATAGCTATCCTTATCAGAATAAGTTTCTTAAAAATTCATTCAACAAAAGATTTGAGTCACTCGAAGGGTATGATTTAAGCACAAATGGAGGTGAGAATAAGGAGCAAATAAAAGTAAGCAAGGACTTGAGTTTTGATATAGTAAAATTGGATGATAGCAATGAAAATGGCAATATTAAATCAATTTTTCAGTGGTTATCGTTTGCCCTTTTTATTATTGGCATTATTTCAATTTATATGAGATTTAAACTTGATGAAAACCCCTTTTCCATTATTGTACTCATTGCTTTAATCCTAATAGTTCGATGGTTAAGTATTTTACTCGATTTTCCAGACAGAGGCTCATTCCAACTATTTAGTCCTGAAATTTACGCTCATACTGCTTTAAACCCATCGCTTGGCGATTTTATTGTTAATGCGATTTTATTCTTCTCGATTATTGTATTGTTATATCGAAATATTAGTAAAAAGGAGTTCGTTTTTAAGTCGCGCTTCATCCATTTATGGGGAATGCTTTCGGTATCCTTAGTTTTTGGCATATATATACTTGCTGATAGTTGTTTTAAGTCATTAGTAATGCATTCAACGATAACGTTAGAAACGTATAGGATTTTTAACTTATCAATTTACTCCTTGCTAGGCTATGTAGCAATTTCATTATGGCTTATTTCTGCAATGCTAATAACCGATTTATGGTTGAAAGTATTTATTAAATATTTTAATGTTTCGCGTTTACTCGCAATTATAGTTTTAGGGTTAATTTTTGTTTTGGGTATTTCAATAGTATTTAAGGCAAATCCAAGTTTATACGGCATTGTTTGGACAATTTTGACATTTAGTATAATAGCATGGCTTAGGTATAAAAAACTTCAAATTACCATGCCTTGGTACCTAGTACTTCTTTGCATATTATCATTATACTCTGTAATACTTGTTTCAGATTACACCTATTTAAAAGATAAAGAAGTTCGCAAGGTATTAGCCATAACCCTAAGTAACGAAAGGGATCCAGTAGCTGAGGTTGAGTTTAGTAGCCTCGTTAGTCGTATTGAGAATGATTCTGTTATTTATAGCTACATCGATAATATTCAAGGGCATGATATTGATATGTATGGATATCTTCAAAATAAATACTTTAATGGATATTTCAAAAAATACGATTTTAGAGCAACGGTTTGCTACCCTGGATCCGACTTAATCATGGATAATACGGATAGTAAAGTTGATTGCTTTAGCTTTTTCGATGATGTTATAAATGTTTATGGGATTAAAATACCTGGAACCCATTTTTATTTTCTTAATATGCAAAACGGCAGAATAAACTACATTGGTTACGCCGATTGCAATCATAATAGTAAATCAACAAGGCTTTATATTGAGCTTGATTCAAAGCTTAGCCCCGAGCAATTTGGATATCCTGAGCTGCTTTTAGAGGGAAAACTCACGGATAAGACCAAACTTTCCGATTATTCTACAGCAAAGTACCATCAAGAGCAACTTTTAGCTCAAACGGGTGATTTCCCTTATAAGCTTGAGAGCACCTTTGAAATCGACTCAAATCAAAAATTTAGCTTCATTAATCAAGATTTATATAACCATTTAGTTTACCGTAACGATCAGGATGATGTGGTAGTTTTAAGTCGACCACGTGAAACCATTCTAAATACTACGGCCTCGTTTGCCTACATATTTATATTTTTTAGCCTGATAATTGCCTTTTGGCTTAAAATAGCTCTTTACCCAATCAATGTTTGGAATCAAGTTCCAAGTTTTAAAAAGAGGATTAAAACAGCAATGATTCTCATTGTATTCCTTTCGCTGATAATGGTTGCTTCGGTCTCAATAATTTATAGCATAGATAGCTTTGAGAAGAAGAGTATTGATAGTTTAAACGAAAAGCTACTATCGGTGATGATTGAGGTTGATAGAGACTTTGTTCAGCAGGGTATGCTTACTCCAGCAAATTCAGAATATATATCGAGCAAACTCGTTCAGCTATCAAACATATTCTATTCCGATATAAATATTTATGATGTCTATGGTGTACTATTATCAACATCTCGTCCTGAAATTTTTGAAAGGCACTTGCAAGGTAAAAGAATGAACCCTACTGCATGGCACGAGATGGCTTATGGTCATAGCCAAAGGCTGATTCATAAAGAGCAGATTGGGAGTATGTCATTTTATTCTGCGTATGTCCCTCTGGTTGACCAGAATAGCAACGTTATTGGGTACCTCAATCTCCCCTATTTTACGCGGCAAGGTGAGTTTGTCGATGAGCTATACTCTATTATTGTTGCAATCATCAATATTTTTACGCTAATCGTTCTTTTTGCCTTGGTGCTTGCAGTCGTTATTTCCAATCAAATTTCGAAGCCTCTAGAGTTGATACGTGAAAGGATAAGAAACGTAGATATATCAAGCCATAACGAACCAATCAAGTATGATTCTAACGATGAGCTTGGTCAGCTGGTGAATGAGTATAACCGAATGGTTATTGAACTTGCCGATAGCGCTGAAAAGCTTGCTCGAAGCCAGCGAGAGAGCGCTTGGCGCGAAATGGCAAAGCAGATTGCTCATGAAATAAAGAATCCCTTAACACCGATGAAACTTAGCATTCAGCATCTTGTAAGAGCAAAAAAGGATGGGGGAGAGGATTGGGATGCGATGTTCCAAAAGTTTTCAGTTTCATTAATCGACCAAATAAATACTCTTTCAAATATTGCAACTGAATTTTCGAATTTTGCTAAAATGCCAGTAACATCAGTTGTTTCAATTAATATTAATTCTGTAGTTGATGAGGTAATAACTTTATTTTCGGGTTATAGCAATTTAAAGTTGAGCTATATTAATAGTTGTGGAAACAACACGACAGTTGATGGTGATAGAGAGCAGCTATTTAGAGTATTTGTCAACTTAGTTAAGAATGCGGTTCAATCAATAGAGAAAGGAAAAAAGGGCGAAATCGCAATTAAAGTTTCATGTGCAGCAAAATGGGTCGTCATAGTCATAGAGGATAATGGCAAGGGAATCCCCGAAGATATACAACCCAAATTATTTAGCCCGAATTTCACTACTAAATCTGGGGGAATGGGACTTGGCCTAGCCATTGTAAAGGGTATTGTTGAAAATACAGGAGGTAGAATCTGGTTTGAGACCGAACTTGGTGTAGGAACAAAGTTTTTTATTGAGCTACCGCTAGGAACAATTAACCAATAGCAATAAAAAAAGAGGTTTGCATAGATGGCTCTATGTAAACCTCTTATAAAAGTTAAACGTCCTTTTTTGGGGCTAAATATTTATTGTAAAGCAACAATCCAATAATTGTTGCAACACCAATCATCGAAAACATAATCCAAAATATATCTGGGCGTCCCATTTTTGTAATAAACTTCACATACATGAACGCTCCCAAAATACCAGCGATAAAACTACCTATTACTCCATATAAGAATGAATATCCTAGGTAAAGTGCTTTATTTTCTTCTGGAGCGATTAGTCCAACATATGAGATGAACTTTGGATGTGCTGTCATTTCTCCAATAGAAAATACCATCAATCCAAGTAAGAAAACCCATGCATTAGCAGAAATAGCAAGAATTCCCATACCTATTGTTCCTAAGGTAATTCCTACAATAATTGTGGGCAACGCTTTTTTGTTTTTTACAATACTTGAAATAAAAAGTTGAAGTAATATTATTGTTCCTGCCGATATAACAGTTACATGCTCAGCATCAAAGGCCCATTTAGGGTTATCTACAAAAGCGGATAACAAATTGTTTATAAAAATATTAACAGGAGTCATGTCGACATATTCTTTTAAATACCAAAGGACAGCATCAAACATCTGAAAATACATGATCCAAAACCCTGAATAAATAACAATCATCAAAACAAACCTAAAATCCTTCAAAACAAGCACCATGCCTTTAAATACTTCCATTAATGATTTATTCGATGCAGGGCGTTGAGGTTCTTTGTAAACAAAAATATTCAAAAGCATTAATGAACCTGTAAATGCCGATGCCATAATAAATATGTACGACCAGCCAAAACTTTTAAGAAAAGGAATTAAAAACAAAGGGAAAAGAAAGGCCCCAAGATTTATTGACCAATAGAAGATCCCAAAACCAAGCGCTGAATTGCTTTGGTCAGTTGTACGTGCAATAGTTCCTGAAATAATTGGTTTAAATGTTCCAGCTCCAAGAACCATAAATAAAAGGCTAACGAAAACTGCAAAATATGATGTGCTTACGCTAGTAAAGAAATAGCCTAAACTCATTACTACAAAGGCAAACATGAGCGTTTTGCGATAGCCAAACCGATCGGCTATTGCACCTGATAGTATTGGTAGGAAGTAAAGTAGAGGAGTGATTGTACTCTTTATTATGCCAACGCTTTCCTTCGAAAACCCTAGTCCTCCCTGATTAATATCCAATATTAGATAAACCGATAGTACCGACATGACTCCATAGTATGAACCACGTTCAAAAAACTCCATTACAATTACGGTCCAAAAATTCTTTGGGAATGATTTAAATAAACTTGCCTTTTTAGGTTGGGTTTCCATGCTCAATCTGTTTTGATTATAAAAAAAGCCATTCAAAGTTGAATGGCTTTATAAATGCCTTACATTTTTGATGTTTATGATTTTGCAAAAGCCTTCTCTGCTTCTTTAAGCTGTTTGTCGGCTTCCTTTTTACTATCCTTTGCTTTCTTTAGGTTCTCCTTACCCTTGATGATCATCTTTTTCCCATTTTCATATTTTTTAGTTGACTCTTTTATACGTGTATTTATCTCCTTCAAATCAGCTTTATATTTTGTGTCAAGGGCTTTAAGTTCTGCTTTTGCTTGATTAAAAGTTTCTTGATCGGTTGAGCGCATTTGTTTCTCTAGCGGTTTGGTGTTTGAGAAGTATTCTTTGTCAAGAACTTTAAGTTCTCCTTCAAGCGATTTCAATTCACCTTCGGCTTCTTTAACAGTTCCTTCGCTCGCCAGAATAAGACTATCGGCTGATACAATTTTAGCGTCTAACTTTTCAACTTTAAGTTTTGCTGCATCAACCTTATCCTGAAGTTTTTTTATCTTAGGATCTCCTTGTGCAAATCCGCTATTTACCGAAAGGAAGAGAACAAGCATTATAGATATTGGTAGGCTACGGAGTAATAGTTTTTTCATATCGTTCAATTTTGGGATTAATACTTTTAACGATAAAAATTATAAGATGTTTGGTAAAGGTAAAAAAAAGATCCCCACAAAATGTGGGGATCTGTAATAATCATCTATTTTTTCACGAACATAAAATCACCGCCTTCGTCACCGCTATCCTTAATATCACCAAACATAGGAGTAACAGGGCTTCCGTTCATTACATCTGTTTTAAAACTGCTGAAAAGTTCTTCCGCAGTTAAGAAGTCTTTTGTATTCTCATTTAGTCTTTTAACAAGGTATTCGAGGAACAAGCTTTTATCGGGTACTTCAGTTAATGAACCACTTGTCATTGCTTGTCGACTAGGATTATCGTAAAGTTTGTTTTTTGGAGAGGATGTTTCCTCAAAGGTTTTTCTATTTCTAAAAATGCTACCACCAAAACAAGCATCTGTAATTAATAGGGTGTGCTTTGATTTAATAGCTGCAACATAGTCGCGTATTTGACTATTAGCAAGCCAGTTGGAGGTTGTATTTGATTTTGAGTCGATAGGTAACCAATATCCAAAGTCTGTTTCCTTATCCCAGTAACCATGACCAGCATAAAATACGAGTAGATTGTCATTTTTGGTTACCCTTCGAGTCAATCTATCAAGTTCATTGATAATTTGTTCGCGAGTTGGGTTTTTAATAAATATTACATCCTGAGGATCGAAAGTGTATCGAGTTGTTAAAGCAAGACCAAGTTTAGCTGCATCGCTAATTGGCTGTGCTAAATCGGGTACTTGATCATCGATATAATCGTTAGCACCTAAAATTAATGCGTAATATTTAGGGGCTTTCTTTTCGGGGTTGTTAAAGACTAATTCAAGTTCCTCCGTTTCTCCTTTTGCACCCCCACCACCTCTACGCAAAATAAAGAACTTTTGCTCAACGCTGTTCTGTCTTGAGTCAATAGCACGAATAGCAATCTCGTTTTTACCAACAATAAGAGGTACTATCGCATTAAATGATCCATCCTTATTAACGCTAGCATCTATTCCATTAATAACGATGTTGAATATACCATTCTCATCCGAAGCTTTACCTTTGATTTCAATATTACTTTCAGTGGTTGCAAATTCTTCTCCAGTTGCTAAAGAGCGCTTGCGCTTATCATCCATGCCCATTGATGATTGAGCGTATGGCCGACCACGAGACGATTCTTTGCCTACAAGTACAACATTTGCCGGATTGGTAATAGCAATTGTTGGAGGAGTTTTGTCGGGCACTTCAATTTTTTTAACCTCATAATAGTTTTGAACTGAAGCTACTTCTAATTTTTTTGATACAGTAACCGTTAAACCTGTTGTTTTAACAGACGATACTGGTAGATCTTGAAATTTAACTTTACCAATTTTTAGGTCAATCCCGTAGCCCTCGTTGGTAATAAGTTCAACACCAAGGTCGAGTTTCATTGCACGTGCTAAATCATCAGGAATTCTTTCAAAGATGAAAGATGCTTTAACTGTTTCACCATTCTTAATTTCTCTTTGAGGAGTTGAATAGCGCTCAGTTCCTTCAACTTCAGCTATTTTGCCTCTTTGAGCATCATATTGTTGTTTCTTAAAGTCGGTTATTGTAACTAGCCCATTTATCATTTTTAAATCGCGGGTTGGGCCATTGTTAGTGATTGAAAGCAATAGTTCAGCCTTATTTCCGCCTAAATGATGAAGGCTTTCGATTTTAAAGTTTACTTTGCCTACTTCGTCCTGAGTTGGAAGAATGGACTTTGTTTCGGCGGTGAGTTTAAAGATGATATCACCTTTAAGTTCGCTCATGTCCTTAAGTACATCCCAAATGATAATCTGATCTTTACCACCAGACACATTGGCGCCAACGTTACCTTTTACACTTTTCATTGGCAAAAAGGCTTTACCTCCATCCAAAGAGTAAAAAGGTGTTACGTTGAATGTTTGACCAAGACTTTCGCCAGATATAGCATATTCGATGTTAATTTTTTCACCTAATTGCTTTGCTGTAATGCTCTTAAAGTCTTGAGCCACTAAAGCCGTAGAGCTGATAAACAGCACAACAGCTACCGATAGAATAAATCGATGTAGTTTGCTCATAGTTATAGTTTTTTAAGGTTTTCTATTTTTTTATTTCTGTTTCTATCTCGTTTATAACAAATTTCAATTTTACTGAGTCATTAGCAAATTCAATGCCATTTAGTTTAAGCTGAGCGTTATAAGAAACAATTTGGCGTGCTAAGTTTGTCATTGCTGGATTATATTTTTCCCCAAGATTCTTTATTCTAACTTTAGTTTGTTCTGTCTCAAGAGTTAAATACCTCAGCATTTCTCTTGTAAATTTACTCCATAATCCGTTATAACTAACAAGAGGCTGAGTATTTTTATCCCATTTGGGTGAAGCATATTTATATATAAAAACTGGGAAATCATTTATAGAGTCTAAGAACTGAGAATAAGCCAAAAATTTATTCGCTTTTTCTCGATATAAAGAGTGTGCTGAAATAAGTTTTTGTTCGGGTTGCATAAATGCCGAACGTAACTCGTATTCTGCTTGTACCTCAAAGGCATCATCAACTTGAGCCTCAATATATAGTACTGTTCCAATCACTGATAAAAGTTCGTTCTTTTGTTCAAGTTGTTTTGGTTCATATTTAATGAGTATCAATGACTCATTATATCGAGTCAGATGGCTATCCACAATGGCAAAATCACAATCACGAGTTTTATTTAAGGATGTAATTTTGAAATACGTATCAAATCTTTGACGATAATTAGTATATCGACCAGATTCCTTTTCGGATGTATAAACATCCCTATAATACTGAAGTTTAGTGCCAAGGTAGATGTTTGCGATTGCTTTTGCCCTATGGAATGCCATTTCCTTTGCCTTTTGAGACACCATATCGGGATCAGATATTCCAATCGCATAGATACAATCAGGGGTGCTTTTAGGCGGTTCAAAAAACCAGGATGGAAGCGTATCGGGGTAAAAGCTTAGTTTGGTTACATTTTTAAATTTAACAGATTGCTCATCGTTATTACCACTTGTCTCTTTTTCAAATGTTTTGATAAAGGTATTGCTTTGACTATGACTATTGCCAGTAAGCAGGATTGTTAAAACAATAGATAAACAAATATTTAGGAACTGTCTTTTCATTATTTAAAATTTGATCTTTAACAAGTAAATGTATGAAATTATAGATTCTATTCTCAATAGGTACAATTCCTTTTTGATGTAACGGTAAATATATTATGCCAGTGATATATTGAGTTGAGTAAATAGTTCAAACATTGTACCAGTAAAGTTTGAATTTTACAAATAAAAACAAAGGCTACCAAACGGTAGCCTTTGTAAAATGAAGTTTTGTAGGTATTACCTATTGATAACTACCTTTTGTGTTTTTACTTCTTTGTCGACAATAACTTTGATAATATAAGCCCCAGCACTTAAGTTTTCTTCAACTTTATTTATCCCTACTGTTGGGGTTAAATTGCTATAAACCTTATTACCTAATATATTGAATACTTCAATTCTAGCAGAACCATTAATCTCTGGCAAATCAACGAAGATCGTCTGAGAGTTAGAATAAATTCTGACGTTAGCAATATCATTAGGATTAACACTAGTATTTTGGGTGATATTTATTGTACGTATAACCTCGTCTGCAGCATTGCCAGCCAAATCGGTTACGTTATAGTGTACTATGTATTGCCCAATAGTATTAGTATTAGCAGGAATACCAGTTACGACGATGCTTGAGGTAATGGTTCCATCAACATTGTCTATAGCTGTTGCGCCTGCATCATTATAGGTCGTACCGGTTGTTATATTAACTACTGCATTTCCAAGTAATGTGATAACCGGTTTGGTTCTATCTGTAACGGTTAAAATCTGATCTTGTGGTGCAGGTGCATTGAAGTTTGCAGTGCTGGCTAAAGATGCTGTAATTTTGGATGTTCCAACACCTACAATATGAATATTACCATTCACAATAGTAGCCACATTGGTATTCTCACTTGCTAATGTAACCATTAATCCTGATGATGCTGTTGCATCTGGGAAGAAGTCACTTTCATTAGACCCTTTTGTAGGTATAGCATTGAATGTAATTGTTGAATTTGCTTTTCCTACAACAAGAGTTTCTGTTGCAGTTCCTTCATAATTCTCATCGTCAATTGTTGCAATTACAGTATACGAAGCCACATCTACTGGAGCATATTTGCTACCATTGTACGTAACTATATACTTATAGTTTGCAGGTGTTGGCGCAACTTCCTGAGGGTTATAGTTAAAGGTTCTGCTTAAATCAGGTATTGTAACAGTAATAGTTTTTTTGTTGATTGTTAATGATTGTTTTACATCAGCAGCTTTGGCATATGTAGCATCGCCGCTTTGAGACGCTGTAATATTACAAACACCAACTCCAACAACATGAATGTATGACTTACCAGCATCTTCAATTATTGTAGCAACATCCAGATTACTACTAGTATATATAATAGGAAGGTTAGAGGTTGTTGTTGCATTGAGTTCAATGTCTGCATCTTCATATTTCATGTCAGTTAGAGTTCCAAATGAAATGGTCTGTGAAGATTTTTTGACAAAACTCTTTTCATCGCCAAGGGTAGTTCCATTACTATTATGGGCATATGCTGCATAATAGTATGTATTACCAGGGGTTAACCCAGTTATGGTCTCGGTCATTGAACCTAAATTTTGTGAAGATGCTTCAACTTTAGAGCTAGAGGTGGTAACTGGCGATGAAGTGCTCCAATAGAAACCACGACTTGAAATAGCCGCCCCTTTATCATCAGTAACATTTCCGCTTACTACAACTTCAGTATTGCTTGGTTGCTCAATATCATTATTTGTAATAACTACTGGCTTGTCAGTGATTGCAGGTATATCAATTACTGCTGATATCATAAAACGATAAGCTGCAGAGAAGTCAGATGGCTTACCACCACCTATAGGGATAACAACATTTACACCAGTATTTAAGGCATAGATTGCCTGTGCTGCTACAGGATAACTTGAACCAACAGATGTTGCATTAATGCCAACATAAAAATCAGTATTGGTAACTGTAGGAGGAACTGTAATTGGGAAATTATTCCATTCACCTAGTGTAAATGTAACTGGATTTGATTCACCTATAATATTGCCGTTAGCATCAAGCACATATGCTATTGATGATTTGCCAGAGTTAGAGGGCGTATTAAAGATAAATGCTGAGACTGTTTTAATAATTCTGGTTCCATTGACATGATACTTTACCGCCGTAATATTCGGTGATGAGTAAGCCGTTGATGGAGAAGACCCAACAGTATAAGAGTATGTATCAGGTGATACAAGCTGTGATACTGTTTTAGAATCATTCGATGAATTCATATCTCCTGCTGCTACAAAAACCTTTATTGAACATATGTCTTCTATTTCAGAGTAGAAAACTGGGAAAGTAATTCTCCTAGTATTACCGGCTCCTATAAATGGAATTATAATTGGTGCAGTAAATGTATTTATTCCTGTAACTTCTAGGGTAACAGCAATATTTACTGCATCGTTAGTTCCATTATTTGTTATATCTGCCGAAACAGTTTGGGGAGAACCAGCATTAGCAGGTACTTTTGTAAGAGCATAAATTTCCGATATGGCTATATCAGTCGTCACTTTTGGGACAAATCTATAAGTTAACCCGCTTGTGGGTAATACACTCTTTTTAGTACCAAAAGCGCCGGCACTTTGGTAAGTATAGCTACCTATTGATGCAGCAACAGTTGCTGGGTTTGACCAAGCAGTTGATGAAGATTTAGCTACTTTAAGAATTTGCTGGTTTAAGCTTGAGTTAGTCCCTTGTCCTGAGTATCCTTTTAAACCTACAACCGGAAGTGTGTATGCATCGGCATTAGTTGGATGTGCTGTAAAGGTTCCGTATACAAACTCAATTATACTTGAGGTTTCATACAATTTAATTTGAAAATTCATTGCGCTAAATTGGCTAGCCGTTCCAAGATTATCAACTAAATTTTTAAATTGTATTGTTGCAACTCTGTTTGGCTCAGAACCAGTAATTAATATAGAGTATCCGGCGTTGGTTCCTCCTTTAAGATTATGGTTGTAAGGGCTAATAATATTTATATCTCTACTATCGGTACTAAAGAATACCCCATCAGCATTACAGTTTGCTGCAGCAGTTGAAGCTTTTGGATGTAAGTCTGCTTTACTAGGTTCATGATCACCCAATACAATGAAACCGTTAGTATTTAATACAAACTTAGAATATGTATTACAGTTGTACTTAAAATCAAATCCAATATTAATGGGTAATGAATTTGCAGCATCAAAATTAGCCGTTGTAATAGTTGTGCTATTTGGGTCTGTTGTAATATCAGTATAAGTACCTGATATTATGCTAAATCCTTCGGGACCATAGTTAAGTTTATCGCAACCGCCAACGGTATAGAAAGTTACTACATTCCCATAGGCAACACCATAAATATTTTTAGCGTAAGCTACAACATAGTAGTAAGTTGCTGGATTAAGATTGGTAAGTTTCGCTTCAAATTCTCCAAATCCACTTTGGCAAGCAAGATGATCATAGTTTACACCCAAAGCATTGTAGTTTGTGCTGAAGCAGATTCCCCTTTCAGTTACAGGTGCTTCGCCCAAATTTGTAACATTGCCAACAATTGTTGCTGAAAATGTTTGTAAATCAGTTACTGTAACAGTTTTTACTGAAGCTAAGCCTAAAGTGGTAAAGTTTCCAGTAATAGGGCTTGTGGAATAGCAATTAGTATTCGATTTTTCATAAACAGCGAAGTAATAAGTGTTAACTGGTGTTAGGCTCGTAATATCATGCGAGGTTGCATCGCCAACATAAATTACTTTTGAATTGCCAATCATATCCCCAACACTGTATTGTGTCGCATTTTGCGGAGTTCCATCAACATTCTGTCCATTACGTTGAAGCACAATAACTCCATTGCCATCACCTCTTTCCCAATTAATTGTGCTAGAGTTTTTTGTAAGATTTGTTACTGAGAAATTCTTTGGTGATGTAGGAGGTGTACATGTAGCATTACCTACGCTAACATCGTCAATATAAATATTATCGCCATTGGCTGAAATCCCTGTAAAAGAAATGACAACATTTTTACCAACATATTCGCCTAAACCAATATTAACAGTTTTCCACTGATTACCTGCAGTTGGAGTAAATATATTATATGCTTCGGTGCTTGGAACTGTTGCCAAATCTTCCCCGTATTTTTCCCAAATCGTTGCAAAAGTCTCTCCATAATCGGTGCTAACTTGAATTGATAAACCATCTGAATTTGTTTTATGATATGCATAATTGAAGGTTAGTGTAGGTGCGCTAGCACTATTCAAATCAATAGCTGGGGTTAAAAGGTAATCTTTTGTACCACCATATGTCCAGTAATCAATAAAAACAGTTTTCGTAGAGGTTCCATTTATACCTATCGCAGTTTTTTGGACCCAAGTTGCATTTGGCTCATCAGGATTTAAAACTTTCCAGGAAGTTGGGGGAAATGTACCTTCAAAATTCTCAGAGAAGGGGAATGAAGATACAGCGATGATGCTTACTGATTTTGTTGCTTTATTATTTTCAGAGATAGCATCACCTGAAGCAGCTGTTGTTACTTCTATAGTATGGTTTCCAATAGGTATAGTAACCTTAGTAGTAAAAGTGTACTCCACAACTGCTCCTGGTTCGATTGAGTTAGTATATGTTTCAGTTACAGGAGAGCCAGTATCGAGTTTATAAGATACGCTAAAGTTTGAGATTGCAGCAGAACCAAAGTTTTTTAACTTAGCGGTAACGTCAAAACCATTAGCATTAGGTAAGCCTGATTTGGGGTTAATGACAGCAGTAACACCAGCATCAGTTGCAGGAAGCCCTTGACCAAAATCTAAACTAATAGTTCCTGTGGCCTCTTGAATATTGGAAATGGGTTTATATACTCTACGTCCATCATAAGCTTTCATCGATGGAGTAGTTTCATCAGTAAAAGAGGTAATACTAGCAGTTCCAGGGAAAGTATTTGCTCCACTGTTAGATGCTACTCCATTTGCTCTAACGATAGCTACACCTTGATGGGCAGGATCGGTATTTACACCATTCCCTGCTGTAGAGATATAGGTGCTATCAATATGCCAAATCAATAAACCGTGGCCATAAACATATTTATTATATCCAGTCTGCTGACGGTTTTCAAGAATATAATACTCTCCTTTTGTTTGAGTATTAACTCTATATAAATCTTTGCTTGTGCTGCAGTCTGCCAATGTTAAATCTATTGCAGGATTAGATATTACCACAGGAGCTTGCCATCCAAGTTTAGTTCTACCCCAGGGGTTATGAAATGATGGCGTCTGGCTGTTGTTATTGTAAGCCCCACCATCCATAACATCCCAGTTGCCGGGAGTTAATGCACCTGAATAATCAATATCATAAGTATCTGGTAAACCGAGGGCATGACCAAATTCATGACAGAAAACGCCAATTGTTCCCATTGCATCACCTGATGCTCCTGTTACACCTGGATCAATATTATAAAGATCGATTGTTACGCCGTCATATTTACGTTCCATGCCGCTATAACGCAAAGCGCTTTGATGCGACCAAATAGCATTTGAACCGGCACCTTGTGCTTCATCGTTGTTAGAATGCACAACAATAACAGCATCAACATAACCATCGCCATCATTATCATAATCGGCAAAGTTAACACCATCTGATTCAGCAGCATCAACAGCTTCTTGTACTAAAAGTTTAGCATTAATATATTTGTTCCCATTGATGTTTGAACCATATTTTGCCATGGTTCCATTTGCATGATATGGCCCCTTAACCGAGGTTTCGCATATTAATTGATTATAAGAAACTGCCTTGTAGTAATCTTTAAAGCTTCCAGTTCCATTATAACCTTCTAGGTTCATTAAATCGTCATACTCTTGACGCGAGTGAGTAAATGGGCGATCTTTAAAATCAATTAAAAGAACCAGTACTTTTCTAACGCCTGTTGTAAACCCCTTTGTTTTAGAACTAGTTGTCTTTAAAGAGGCTATAGGTTGAAACAATTCTTTTCTTATTTCTATTGCTTTTTTAATCTGGCTTTTGCTAAAAAATAAATTTTTTGGAATTGATAAGCCTGATTTTGATTTTGCATCACTAGCGACATCTGCTGATGGAACAAGGTTGCCATTAATATCATGTGTTGCATAGCAATAATACCCTTTTTCGTTTTCCAATAGGGTATAACCATCGGGAGTTACTTGCCAATGCAGTACTTCATCCCCTTTTAAGTAGAATGAGACAGTGGTTTCATCGGGATTCTTAGCTTTAATTAAACCAGGATAGGCTGGACAAAATTGAATCGCTTTTTCTGAATCTTCTCCTTGATTTATTAATGATGATAACTTACTAATATTATTATCAGTAATTAAAGTAAAAACTGATAGTAAAAAAAGAGTAAATAACCATTTACGAGTAAAAAAATGCTTCATAATTAGGTTTTTAGGTTTGTAGATTAGGTTTTGTAAAAATGTGAATCTTAAATGTATTTAATTTTTATTGAATTTGCAATTGAAATTAAGGGATATCTTCGCTAAACATATCTAAAAGTTTAATATTATGTAATTTACATAAATATTGGTTGGTATTTTATAACATTAATCTATATACTAAATAGCAATTCTATCTGACACTGTTTAGTATTAAAACATGACTTATTGATACTTAAAGGATTATTGATAATTCTTTTTCAGCCACAAAGCTATTTAAACACTATGATTTAAAAGTCAATTAAAAGTACAGTTGTTTTATACATTACACTATTAATTCTCAACCTCCTTTTTTTTAAATATCTTTATCACCTAATTAATCACATTAAAAATGTTGCAATCCATTATATTTCTTGCTGTTGGATTTTTGGTAGGTGCACTTGCCATTTGGCTATTTCATAAGGCAAGTATGAAATCATCATTTGCTGAACTTGAGAAGTTAAAGGAGTTTAAGAATTTATATGATGATTTAAACATTCAACTCTCCATCTCAAAAGATAGACTAAGCCGTGCAGATGAGCAGATGAAGGCTGTGCAAAATGAAATGAGCAGTGAGAAGACAGCAAGAATGGATGCTATTACAAAGCTATCGTCAATTGAAGCGACGCATAACGAATTTTTAAGGCAGTATAATGGTTTGAAGGAAGAGCGAGAGAAGATTCTGCTGGAGGTAAAGCAAACAGTTGAACTTTTAAATAAATCGCGCGAAAGGGCTATCGAACTTGAAAATGAGAATAAGTATTTGAAAGAGACGCTAGAGAAGCAGAAACAGGAAACAGAGGAGATAGGTAAGAAATTCTCAAACGAGTTTAAGCTTCTTGCGGATCAGATTCTTGAAGATAAAACCCAGCGCTTCACCAAGATGAATCAGGAGAACCTCGACAGGCTTCTTAAGCCTCTTGGAGAGAATATTATGCAGTTTCAAAAACAGGTGCAAGAGGTATATGAGAAGGAGAGCAAGGAGCGATTTTCGCTTGGGAATGAGGTTAAGCAGCTGCGTGAGCTAAATCAAACCATTAGCCAAGAGGCTAAAAACTTAACCGATGCCCTTAAAGGACAAGCTAAAACTCAGGGTAACTGGGGCGAAATGATCCTTGAAAATATCCTTGAAAAATCAGGCCTAGTAAAGGGTCGCGAGTATACTGTTCAGGAATCAATTAGAGATGATGAAGGGAAACGTTTTCAGCCTGATGTTATTATATCATACCCCGATAAAGGGAAAGTTGTTGTAGACTCGAAGGTTTCGCTAGTGGCATATGAGCGTTACAGTTCAAGTACGAATAAGGAGGATCAAGATAAAGCCCTCAATGAACATCTAAAGTCGGTTCGAAGCCATATTGATTCATTGAGTTCTAAGAGCTATCAAGATTTGGTTGGCTCTCTTGAATGGGTAATGATGTTTATTCCTATCGAGCCAGCTTATATGGTTGTTATGGAGGCCGATCCTGAAATTTGGAATTATGCTTATACGCGAAGGGTACTATTAATTAGCCCAACAAATTTAATAGCGGCATTAAAAATGATTCATAATTTGTGGCGTCATGAGTATCAAAATAGAAATGCCGCAGAAATTGCCAATCGTGGTGGACTGCTTTATGATAAGTTTGTTGGATTTGTTGAGAAACTGATGGCAATTGGTGATAATATACATAAGGCACATAATAGCTACGAGTCGGCTTTAAACCAACTCAAGGATGGGAAAGGCAACTTAATCTCCCAAGCAAAACAGCTAAAGGAACTAGGTGTTAAAGCAAAAAAAACGATTCCTAGCGAACTTATCGATGAAGTTGATGTTAATGACTTAAACCCTCAAGGTCAGATAACATCAAAGGAAGAGGAGTAAGAGTATGATTTCAATTTGTATACCTGTTTATAATTTCGATGTTACAGAGCTAACCGATTCATTGTTAGAGCAATCTAATAGAATTGGTTATCCCATTGAGATTCTTTTGTTCGATGATCATTCGCTTTCGTACTTCAAGAATATCAATTCAAAGTTGAATAATAGGAGGGATGTCAACTATCTTGAGTTTGATTTTAATATTGGTCGTTCAAAGATTCGCAATCGGCTAGCCGATTTTGCCTCGGGGCATTGGCTGCTTTTTCTCGATTGTGATATGGTAATCGATGATCCCGATTTCTTACAGGATTACGTTAATGTGCTTACCAAGGCTGACGTTATCTGCGGAGGCATTAAGTACGGTAAAAAACCATTTAGAGAAGAACTTGTACTTCGATGGAAGTATGGGGTTCACCGTGAGTGCCGCAAGGCGATACGCCGCCAAATATCACCATATAATTCATTTATGAGTGGTAACTTCCTAATTTCGAGCGAGGTATTTCATACCATCCGATTCAACGAGGAGATTTCGGGCTATGGTCACGAGGATACTGTGTTTGGCATAGAATTAAAACGACGAAAGATATCAATCTTACATATCGATAATCCATCGTTACATCTGGGCTTAGAGCCATGTTTCGATTTTCTTCAAAAATCAGAACAGGGGGTAATTAACTTAACTAAGTTGATGCAAAATGCTCCGGATTTAAGAAAGGATTTAGAGAAGACCGTGAAGATTCTTCGAGTATTTAAACTTC
>CAYMII010000021.1:11924-60581 GCA_964390565.1 uncultured Rikenellaceae bacterium | reverse complement strand
CATCTGGCTACTGTTTGGTGGAATATTTATTTTTATTGAATACTTAATAGGCGGAGTCATTCTATGCATTACCATTATAGGTATCCCCTTCGGCCTACAAGTATTTAAACTAGCACATGTAGCCCTTTGGCCTTTTGGCAAGAAAATAGAAAATAACCCATCATCGAATGGTTGCCTAAATACTTTAATGAACGTTATTTGGTTGCTTTTCGGTGGAATATGGATTGCTTTAAGCCACGTTTTTGTTGGGCTTATTCTTGCAATTACCATAATAGGAATCCCTTTTGCAATTCAACATTTTAAACTAACAGCGCTGGCTTTAACTCCTTTTGGGAAAAAGGTTGTTTAAAATGCTATTATAATTGGCGATAATTCTATTTTTGTAAACAGCTAAAACTAAATCCCAAACCTTAAAATACTGTTTATGAGGCTCATTTCCTATTTTCTAACCATTCCAATCCTGTTCAGCATGATACAATGCAAGCAGTCAGAGAAAAAAGCGGTGACTTCTCCTATTAAAGAACAAACTGCACAACACATAAAACAGCAAATAATTGATAAATATGGCGAAGCAATCGCTTTTAGAGCGGAACGTGGAGCAAGACAAGTTGCTGAACTTTGGCGTAAAACCGACGGTACAGTCGCAGACTATGAGAAGTTTTGCCTCGAGAACTTTGTTACGAACGATAAAGACTTGGAAACACTTTTCAATAAGCTTTCTTACGGTATGGAGGTTCTTTATGGTAACTTCATCAAAATAACAAAGGATTTACGTAAACCTGTAGATTTGGACCAAGGTCCAATTACCCAAATTGACGAGATTTTAGCAGGTTATAATGCAGGTGCTCATTTAAACGATGATCTTATTGCAAACAAGCTAGCATTCATCACAGCGCTAAACTTTCCTCAATACACTTTAAAAGAAAAGACCGAGCTAAGCGCTAAATGGTCTCGCCTCGATTGGGCATACGCTCGCATGGGTGATGTATTTAGTTCAAGGGTTCCAGCTGAACTAATTCAAGCTAATAGCGTAGCCAGCTCAAAGGCCGATGGTTATATCAGCGAATACAATATCAAACTTGGTTATCTTGTAAACGATAAGAACGAAAAGCTTTTCCCTGAAGATTTATCATTAATCAGCCATTGGGGCATTCGCGATGAGATTAAGTCTCAGTATGCCAACAGCGAAGGTGGTTTAGAGCGTCAAAAGATGATTTATCAGGTGATGAAACGCATCATCGACCAATCGATTCCATCACAAGTAATCAACAGCACAGAATACACTTGGAATCCTTATACTAACGTCATCTCTAAAGATGGACAAGTTGCCGAGGCAACTCCCGAACCAAATACCCGTTACCAGCAAGTGGTGAACCTATTCAACTCTTTAAAGGCAATGGATAAATATACTCCAGCTATGCCAACCTACATTCAGCGTCAATTTGAGGGTAGTTTAGAAATTCCTGTTGAAGATGTTGAAGCGCTTTTCACTGAGCTATTAGCCTCTAAAGAGGTTCGTGATTTGGGCAAACTGATTAGCAAGCGACTTGGCCGTAACCTTGAACCATACGACATTTGGTACGATGGATTTAAGGCTCGTAGCGGTATTCCTGCCGAAAAACTTGACGAAGTTGTTGTTAAACGCTTTCCAAGGGCTCAAGCATTCCAAAATGAGATTCCAAACCTTTTAACCACTTTAGGTTGGAGTAAAGAGAAAGCAAACTTCTTTGCTGAAAGAATTAGAATTGAAGGTGCTCGTGGCTCAGGCCATGCTTGGGGCGCTGAGATGAAGAGTGGGGATGTTGCTCTACTTCGTGCTCGCATTAAGAGCAGCGGAATGGACTATAAAGGGTTCAATATTGCATCGCACGAATTTGGTCATAACGTAGAGCAAACCATCACATTACAAGATGTTGATTATTACATGATGCATGGTGTTCCAAATACAGCATTTACCGAGGCATTAGCGTTTGTATTCCAAAAGCGCGACCTTGAATTGCTTGGAATGAAAGAATCAAGCCCAAATAAAGAGCACCTTATGGCTCTTGATAACCTATGGGCCTGCTACGAGATTATGGGCGTTTCGCTTGTTGACATCAACCTATGGAAATGGTTATATGCAAATCCAAATGCTGATGCTGCTCAGGTAAAAGAGGCAGCTATTAGAATTGCAAAGGAGATTTGGAATAAATATTATGCTGATGTATTTGGTGTGCAAGATGAGCCAATTCTTGCCATCTACTCGCACATGATCGATAATCCACTTTATCTATCAGCATACCCAATTGGACATCTAATTGATTTCCAGATAGAGAAACAGCTTGTTGGCAAAAAATTCTCTGATGAGATTCAACGCATGTACCAGCAAGGTAAATTAATTCCTCAGGTTTGGATGAAAGGTGCAACTGGCGAACCTCTATCAAATAAACCAATTCTTGAGGCTTCGGCTAAAGCAATAGTAGAACTTTCGAAGTAGATAAAATGAGTTACTTGGCAAACTGTTAAGGTGCCAAAAAGAATACTACATATTCAATGAGCCACAAATTGAGTAGAATGGATCCCGATAGCTTCGCATCGGGATCAGTTCGACTTTGCAATTTCAAGTCACTTATATTCCTGAAATTGCAGTCTCACTGATTTAATACTATTTAAGGCTGCCTGATGATAATTTGGGCAGCCTTTTCTGTTACAAAATGTTATTAAGTCTATCTTTACATTATCGAATAAATTAACTGTAAAATACTATGCAAAAACAAAACAAGCTGAATGTTGATAGGCAAACTTTAACTGAGTTGGAGATATATAGCGATAATAATACTAGCCTAAACATTTTCGATCTTCTTGATAAAACAGTCACTTCTGGTGGAAGAGATAACCTAAGGCTTCAATTCCAAAACCCTTTTTCATCTGGCGATGAAATTGTTGCAATACAGGATGTTCTAAAAACAATTTCAAACGACATAGAACTTTGGGAAATCCCATTTTCAAAGAAAATGATGGATATGGTTGAGATATACTATTTCTCAAAGGCCGAAACCGTTATAAGCGAGAATGCTGTAGGCCGATTCTTCGAAGGTATCTTTTATCGTTTCAAGTATAAAGATTTTAAGGAAACTGCCATTGGTGGTTCAAAAGTCGTTTTACATTTTCTTATTGAGTTTAAGAAATATTTCAGAAAGTTTGAAGGGATAGCAATGCCCTCGACGCTTAAAGATATGTATTCAAATGTTCAACAGATAATGAACGACGAGGATATTAAATCGGCATGTAGTGTTGAGAATATACAGTCGTTAGGGTTTATCGATTCAATTACCATTGACCATTGGTTTAGATCAAAACATAAAAGAAAGATAGTTGCCCTAATCGATATTGCTTATCGATTAGACGTTTTCCTGTCAATGGCGAAGGCTAGTAAAGAGTTAAACTTAACATTCCCCGAGATTGTTGATTCTGAAAATCCTGTGCTTGAGCTTGAAGGATTATTCCATCTATTCCTTAAAAATCCTGTAAAAAACGATTTATCATACAATAATGGAAAGCATTTTTTATTCTTAACTGGTCCCAACATGGCTGGGAAAACCACATTTCTTAAGTCATTAGGCATATCGATTTACCTTGCTCAGTTGGGAATGGGCGTTCCTGCAAAGCGAATGAAAATTTCCCCATTCAACGCGCTATTCAGCAGTTTAAACACAACCGATAATCTTAGCATTGGTTACAGCTACTTCTATAGCGAGGTTATGAGGGTTAAAAAGGCTGCCGAAACAATTCAGAAGGACAAAAAGGTATTTATGATTTTTGATGAGCTATTTAAGGGTACAAATATTAAGGATGCTTTTGATGGCTCGATGCTTGTTATCAATGGGCTTTTAAAATGGGACTCGGGGATGTTTGTTCTTGCATCACATCTTACTGAGCTTTCAAAGCAAATTGATGGTAAACCTTCGGTTTTCTTCCGCTATTTCGATTCATCTGTAGATAATGGCAAACCCGTTTTCAGCTATCAAATAAAAGAAGGGAAGTCTGATGAAAGATTAGGTTTGATAATACTTCAGAATGAAAATATAGAGCAATTACTTACCCCATAAAATGGCTTCAAATCATACTTAAAGATAATTCGGATTGACATATTGCCCAATCTGAATTAATTGTAAATTGCTTGTTAAATTTGAAATTTTGCCGCTATGAAAAAGTTCTTCGCCACCTTAGTATTGCTTAGTATTTTTAGCCAATACTCCAATTCGCAATCGGTAAATCACACATTTGCATTTAGCAATACCGATTTTCTGCTCGATGATAAACCTTTTCAGATAATTGGTGGTGAAATGCACCCGGCACGAATTCCGGCCGAGTATTGGCAACATCGAATTCAAATGGCTAAAGCCATGGGATGCAACACCATCTCTGCCTATATCTTTTGGAATTACCATGAGATTTCCGAAGGCGTTTTCGACTTCTCAACATGGAATCGAGATATAGCAAAGTTCCTCAAGCTTGTACAGGATGAAGGAATGTGGGTAATCCTTAGACCCGGACCTTATGTATGTGCCGAATGGGACTTCGGAGGTATTCCAACATATCTTCTAAAAATACCTGACATTAAGGTTCGCTGTATGGATCCTCACTACATGAGTGCTGTTGAGAAGTATATCCAAAAGCTTGCAGGGGTAATAAAACCTTTACAAGTTAACGAAGGCGGACCAGTGCTCATGCTACAGGTTGAAAACGAGTATGGTAGCTACGGAAACGATCGTGAGTACATAAAAACTTTATCTGAAATATGGAGGAAGAATGGAATTACCATTCCATTTTTCACTGGTGATGGGCCAACACTTCCAATGCTTGAAGCGGGCACACTAAAAGGTTGTGCCATTGGGCTCGATTCCGGTTCGGAGCAAAAGGATTTCGACTTGGCATTGAGTTTAAACCTAAATACCCCAATTTTTAGCAGCGAAACTTACCCTGGCTGGCTTACCCATTGGGGCGAAAAATGGGCAAAACCTGATTCCGTTGCACTTCTTAAAGAGGTTAAATTTCTGATGGACAATAAGAAATCGTTTAACCTATATGTTATCCATGGTGGCACAAACTTTGGATTTACAGCTGGCGCAAACTCGGGGGGCAAAGGTTATGAACCTGATGTTACCAGCTACGATTATGATGCTCCTATTAACGAGCAAGGACAGCCTACAACTAAATACTTTGCGTTGCGTAAGCTAATAAAATCGTATGGTGCAAAACTCTCTGAAATCCCTAAACCAATTTCAACTATTGCAATACCTGAGATTCAGATGAAGGCTTACGCATCGGTTTGGGATAACCTACCAGCACCAATAAACTCCGTACAACCAAAAACATTTGAGTCTGTCGATCAGAATCAAGGATTCATTCTTTATAAAACATCACTTATTGGACATAAGAGCGGGAAACTTGATGTTACAGATTTGCACGATTATGCAACGGTATTCTTGAATGGAAAGTTTATTGGAAATATGGATCGAAGGGAAGATCTTAAATCAATTCGTATTCCTAAATCTGAGGTCAAAGACCCAATTATTGAGTTGCTTGTTGAAGGAATGGGGCATATAAACTTTGCTCAACATATCATTGACCGCAAAGGGATAACCGATAGAGTAACGCTAAACGGCATGACTCTTATGAACTGGGAGATATTTAAACTTCCTATGAATGAAGAGTATATATCAGCATTAAAGCCATCTACGAATTTCTCAAAACAAGGAATCTTCTTTAAAAGCACCTTTAGCCTAAATGAAATTGCAGATACCTACTTCGATTTATCAAACTACTCAAAAGGGGTGGTTTGGGTAAATGGTCACAACCTAGGTAGATACTGGGAAATTGGCCCTCAAAAACACCTTTACTGCCCAGCAGGCTGGTTAAAAAAAGGTGAAAACGAGATAATTGTATTCGACTCGAATTTACTTGAAGCAAAAAGCGTAAAGGGAGTAAAAACATTAGAATGATATAGTAAAGTTTAAATCAACGGTGCTGATCTGTAAAACCTTAAGTGGTGGTATAAAACTAATTTGTACCACCACTTTTTTATTTTTAAAATCTATCCTACTTTTTGCTTAATTTTAACCCTTTAAATTTGATGTATTTCTTTGCAAATCTTCAAGAATAATTTCAAACAAAAATCTCCACTTAATCATGAGAATAAGTTTTAATTTGAGCATCGATGACCTTTTAGCATTTTATAAACTAGGCCTGAAAAAGAAATCATTCATCTTTAAAAAATACATTTTCGGTGTAGGTGTTTTAATTGCTTTACTACTAAGCTACTACGATAGTTATATCAGAAATTCATCCGGTACACTTCAGCTATCGAGCTACAGTAATAATTTTTGGTTTATGTCGGCTTATAATCTCGTTTTTGTGACTATCTGTATATTTCTTGTGAGAATGATAACTATTTCATTGATTCGAATTCAAATGAGAAAGAAAACGAAACACCTTGGAAACAGAGATTTAGAGATAGTAAAAGGGAACCTTGTTTTTTCTTCTTATAGTTCTAAAACCGAATACCCATTAAAAAGTATTATTAAAGTTGAAGAAAATAGACGCCATTTTTTTATCTATACTAATGAGATTTCTGCTATAATAGTACCTAAGAAAACTGCCGATAGTAGAGCCTTTATAAACAAATTAACAGAGGCTTCAAGTATTAAACTTTTTATAATTGAATAGCATTTTGAAATGAATATCTCATTTATATTAGTTGAACCTGCTGTTCCCGAAAATGTTGGGGCTGCAGCCCGTGCAATCAAAACAATGGGATTCTCCGACCTACGACTAGTTAATCCGTGCGATTACCTAAGCACAAAAGCAAAAATGCTTGCCCACGCATCACACGATATACTTGATAGTGCAAAGGTCTTTACCTCCTTAAGCGAAGCTATTAAAGATTTAGATTTTACCATTGCAACTACTGCAAAACAACGATGGGTTAAACTCGAAATAATCCCAAGTAACAACCTGGTTACATTCCTTCATGAAAAAGGCAATACCATTTCTAATATCGGAATTGTATTTGGACGCGAAGAATCGGGACTGACAAACGAGGAGATTAGCATCTGTAATAGGGTTTCTACAATTCCATTGGCTAACCCCTACCCTTCAATAAATCTTGCTCAAACGGTAATGATTTATGCATATACTCTATCCTCTTTACAAATGGATTTTGCAAATGAAAAAGAGGTAGCAAATGAGCAAAGTTTTAAAGCCTTAAAGGAAAAGGTTACCGAGGTGTTAAAAGTTGCTGAAATCACCCCCGAAATGATGATTTACGGAAGAATTCACGAGCGAATAACCGAACTTGGAGAAAAAGACATCAAACTTCTCCACTCAATTACATCCAAACTCCTTGAAAGTTTTAATAAGGAATAAGTTTACTCCAAAAAATCATTTCCATTTAAAACTTTATCGGCACAATAACACAGAATTGCCATACCTGATTTTTTGCATTTTTTATAGCAGTTGGGTCATAATCTCCTCTGTTTTTATAAGAATACAGATCCGTTAAGCCTTGTTGATAACGTATATCAACTATAAAGTGATTAAACAGTTCAAGACCTGCGCCAAGTTGAAATCCAACTTCATATCGATGATCCACGTAAGAATAAAACCTTAAGTCATCTCCGCCACTTTCGGGATAAGGTTTAAATTGCACATTAAAAATCTCCATTTCGTTTGATTCCCCAACACGTACGCTATATCTACCATCAACACATATGCCATACGTAGGGCTAGCAAATAGATAAAATGCAATTTTAGGGTATCCTAGTTTGAATTTCAATGGGCAAGATGCTTCAATGTAATATAATGTTAGATTGCTTCTATAAAAATTAGGAGAGCTAAACTTGCCCCCTTTCCCTACAAAACTAATTTCAGGTTGTACAAAAAACTTTTGATTGATTGGGAGTTCATACCCAACCCCTACAAGAAAATTAATTTTAGTATAACTCTTAAAAAGTACATAATCAAAATTTATTATTGTAGAAGTAGAGCCAACTCTAGGCATAAGCCTTTGAGCAAAAATACTTGGGATCATAACTACTATAAATAGTAAAGTAAATTTTGCTTTCATAGTATATTTATAAAATTATGAAGTTATGTTCCTAGCATTTTTTAAAGGATGAAGTAAATAGAATAAGCTTAGATGCCTTATAACTTTTTGACTTATCGACTTATCGACTTATTAACTTATTAATCACTCGTCATAATAAACAACGGTAGCATTTCAAAGCTATTGAAAATTGGTCTGAGCCTATCGGTATTATAAAACCGCTGAATATTCACAACCTTCTTTTGGCTTGTTACGACATCAATTGGAACCGTATCGTAACGACCATTTTTGAGAACAACAAGGCGACCATGGACGCCTTTTAAAATCAAATCGAGAGCTAAATTTCCAAATGCCATAGGCACAATCGAATCGATAGCATCGGGCTCACCACCACGAACTAAGTAACCAAGATTTTGGCTAATTATATTTACTGTTTTACCCTTATTATACTTGGCGGTTAAATCCTTTATTTGCTTTGATACAAGTTCGCCTATTCCGCCTAACTTAGCATGTCCAAAAGCATCCTTCTCGGTTCCCTGAACGCTCATCGCCTCCATGCCTTCAAACATAGCTCCCTCAGAAATAAGCAGTGTTGAGTACTTGCTTGGGTTCTTTTCCCTATCCTCCATAAGAAGTTGAGTTAACCTGTCGATATTAAATTTGAACTCTGGAATTACACATCTATTGGCCACTCCTGCCATGGTTGGAAGCATTGCTGTAAAACCTGCATAACGTCCAAACACCTCCATAACGAGTATCCGCTCATGCGAACCTGCAGAAGTTCTTAATATATCAGTGAGAGCGATAGTCCTGGTAACACATGTACTAAAACCAATACAATAATCGGTACCCGGTACATCATTATCCATAGTTTTTGGGATGGCTATAACCTTAACTCCCTCTTTGTATAACCGAACGCCATAGCTCAAAGTATCGTCACCACCAATGGGTATTAAATAATCAACACCCATAAAATGAATATTTTTAAGCACATCGGGTGTTAAATCGTTCAACTCCTTATTATAATGCTCCTGAAGATGATCAGGAACTGCCGATTTTGAAACCTTGCTTGGATTTGTCCTTGAAGTATGCAAGAATGTGCCACCAGTTCGAAAAGCTTTATTAACACGTTCTTCGGTTAGTACCTCAAAGCAGTTACTATTATCGTACTTTTTATCTCGGATAATTTCAATCATTCCAGCCCATCCGCGTTTTATACCAATTACTTCATATCCTTCGCGAAGTGCTCTTATCGTAATTGCTCTAATTGCAGGGTTAAGACCAGGTACATCACCTCCACCTGTTAGGATTGCAATAACCCCTCTACTTTTCTTGCCATTTTTATTCATATCAATACTCAATCAATTGATTTTGAATAAAGGTATGCTATAAATTGAATAAAGTCAAGAACAAAAAAAGTGTATCAGGCTACTGATACACTTTATATGAGATTTTAAAATTATAAACCTAATTCCAAGTAATCATTAACAAAGTACTAGAATCTCCCTTAGTCATAGATGTAGTAGGATTTATCTGTACATTTTTACAACCACAAACCTCAAGCGCTCTCTGAATCCAACCGAAAATTCTTGCCTCAAGTACCTCATGATTCATAGGTAATTGTGAGATATTTAAGACCACATGCTTTGCACCAGATTCTTTTACAGCAAGATCTGAAGGATCATAGTAAGAAGGAAGAATCTTTCCTGAACGACCAATAATAAACTGTGGCGTAGCCATTTTTACAAATACTTTGTAAATTCCATTCAATGCAATTTCTGAGCTATATCTTCCAGTTTCCCAACCTGCCTTAACAGCATCACCATCAAAAACAACTTTACCAAGTGCAATAGTTGGCTCAACAGCAGCATCTTTAACGGAATACCAATCCGAAACGTAAACTGGTTTCGACATAATGATTCTTGATACTTCAGGCATAGCTTTTAGCCATTCTGCATACTTATCACTATGTTTAGTTTGAACATAATCTTGAATCGATTTTACGGCAGTCCCTTTTACATGCATAACTTTTTAAATTTTATTAATTACCTGAAAGATAGCATTCCAAATTTAAGTGATCAAATATTTTACAGGAATTGTAAAAAAACTAGGATTAACGTATCAAATTTTTCAATAACAGATTGAACAAATTTAAACTTACATTTAAATCAATTATAAGATTTTGATAATTTATCACATCAAAAAGGTTTAGTTTCAAGAATTGAAGGGTTATTTACAATTTGTTTAATGTATCGAAAAAGTTTTCCTCCATGCATGGCATCTATCACCCTATGATCGAGCGCTGCCCCTAAGTTTATTATTCTTCGAGGTATAATTTCATCATTAACAACATAAGGCTTTTTCTTAACTCCTCCCATTATCAACACCAATGGGACATTTGAGATAGGGAAAAGCGCTGGGTAACCCATGTCGAGACCAAGGGTTCCAATATTTGAAACAACATATGAACCAAAGCTATCGGGCTTAAAGTTCAGAAAAGGAATTGTTAGCCCCCAGTCTATTGTTATCTTTCTAATAAAACTAACAATCCAAACCCTAAAAGGCCATGGAATTTTAGTAATACTATCCCTCATCTTCATGGTTTTATTTTCGCTCCCTGCCCTAGCCTTTCGGATTTCAGCATCCATAAAATCAGCAAGTTCCTGTAAAGTTAAAGTATCAGCATTATGGACTTTAATTGAGCCCATCTGCGAATCACCAATTAGCACGCTTACCATTGCATCAATACTTTTGCGCTTCACAATACCTCCTCTTCGAACATAAGCGTTAAGTTCTGGAACGTCATCTTTCAAAGCTCGTGCAACGGCAAGAGTAAAAATATGCGTTAGAGTTATCTTTAATCCCTCCTTTCGTTTTTGAGCAATATATTGCTCAAGGTCAGTTACATCAAGTTCAACTGAACCAAATATCTTTGAATCGGTAGGCTTTTTATAGATTGATGCCGCAACTTTCCGCCAGCTGGTATTAACGCTTTCGTTTTGATTCATTTTTTGAATAAATTTAGAGGAGAAAAATACGAAACATTATATTCATTTCGAAATCTTAACAAAGATGGCCGTAAAAGATATTCTATTACTTGGAAACCCTATTCTTTACAAAAAGTCTGAGGAGGTATTATTTGAGGAATTATCTGCAATTAAAACAGATGTTGAAGATTTACATGATACTCTGTTTGATTTTAGAAATCGCAATGGCTTTGGGAGAGCCATTGCTGCACCGCAAATTGGGGTGTTAAGGCGCATTATCTTTATGTATATTGATAAACCTGTTGTTTTCATAAATCCAATTATTGATCAGTTTAGCCCTGAACGCTTTGAGATTTGGGACGACTGTATGAGTTTCCCTAATCTGCTTGTAAAAGTTGATCGATATAAAACTTGTAGAATTAGATACAAAGATATCAACTGGAATGATTGTGAGATGCTACTTACCGACGATCTATCGGAACTTTTACAGCACGAGTACGATCATTTAGATGGAATTTTGGCAGTTCAAAGGGCTAAAGACCAGTATTCATTTGCCATTAAAGGTCAAGAAGCATAGTGAAAACTGAAGTTATTGCAAATATCCAACCTTTCAGCTACTTTTATCAACTTTCTAAAAACACCCTAAAAAAGCCTTATTATGAATCAATCATCACGCTCAAACCTAATTCCAATAATAATTATTGGAGCGTTCTTTTTCATTTTTGGTTTTGTTACCTGGTTAAATGGAACGTTAATTCCCTATCTCAGAATAGCCTGCGAGCTAAATACTTTCCAATCGATGTTTGTAGCATTTGCCTTCTACATATCATATTTTGTAATGGCGTTGCCATCATCGTGGATACTAAAACTCACCGGATTTAAAAAGGGGATGATGCTTGGATTGCTCGTTATGGCAGCGGGTGCATTAATTTTCATTCCTGCAGCAAATACCCGAACATATGGACTATTTCTAACAGGTTTATTTGTAATTGGAACCGGTTTATCAATACTTCAAACTGCTTCTAATCCATATATCACTATTCTTGGACCTATTGAGAGTGCTGCAAAGCGAATAAGCATTATGGGAATTTGCAACAAAGTTGCAGGTTTCCTCGCTCCAATTATTTTAGGTGCAATCATCCTTTCTGATGCTGATAAGCTCGTTGCCGAACTTCAAACCCTTGATGTTGCAGCAAAAGCTGTTAGGTTAGATGAAATTGCCACAAGGGTTATAAATCCCTACATGATCATGGCTCTAATTTTAATAGGGCTTGCATTAATGGTTCGCTTTTCGCCACTTCCTGAAGTTGAAATGGAGCAAAATGGAAATGGTTCTGCCATTCCAACTGAAGATAAAAAGAATATATTCTTATACCCAAATCTTGTATTAGGTGTTATTGCAATATTTCTTTACGTTGGAGTAGAAGTTGTTGCAGGCGATACCTTACCAATGTATGGTCAATCACAAGGAATTGCGCTATCTGAAGCACGTAATTTTACCTCTTTTACACTTGCTGCAATGGTGATTGGTTATATCATTGGTGTAATTTCTATTCCAAAGTTTATTTCTCAATCAAGAGCATTAGCTATTTCAGCTGGAGCAGGCATAGTATTTAGTATTGTTGCCATTTTTACAAATGGATACACATCTGTTCTTTTCATCGCATTATTAGGACTTGCAAACGCTCTAATGTGGCCAGCTATTTGGCCTTTGGCAATTCACGGGTTAGGCAAATTCACTAAAACAGGCTCTGCTATGCTTATAATGGGTATAGCTGGTGGTGCTTTACTCCCATTGCTTTGGGGGCGTCTATCGATGGTTCATTCAATTGGTCACCAACAAGCTTATTGGATTATGGTTCCTTGCTACCTATTTATCCTTTACTATAGCGTTAATGGGCATCGAATTAGCACTTGGAAAAAGTAAGTTTATCGTAAATAGCTAAGCATAACTTGATATTTATAGTCAATAAAAAAACCCTTTCGAAATTCGAAAGGGTTTTCATTTTATGGGATGCTATCAATTACTTAACAACTTCAACATCTCCAATTTTTAACTTTTTAAGTTCTGGAGCTTGGGTTTTAGCATCACCAACAACTACGTAATACATTTTATCAGGATTTAGATACTTTTGAGCTAATTCCTTGATTTTATCGTTAGTCATACCTACAATTGTTGCCTCCTCCTGCTTAACATAGTCGAAAGGTTTAGAGTAAGTACTAACCTCTTGTAACATGCCAATGAGCGACCATAATGTCTCAAAACGAAGAGCATTCGATTTTAAAAGAGCATTCTTTGTAAACTGCAACTCCTCATCGGTAATACCATTTTTGTAATTCTTCATTATTTCGTTAAAAATCTTAACAGACTCAGCTGTTGCAGATGATCTTACACTGGCATTTGCTGTAAATGTACCAGCAAATTCATCGCCATCGTATCCAGTTCTTGCTCCATATGTGAAACCTTTCTCTTCACGAAGCACAAGGTTTACCTTACCGCTAAACGAACCGCCAAGTTTATAGTTCATAACTTGTAATGAGTAATAATCAGGGTTTGTTGCAGGTATCGAAAGGTTTCCAATGTTAATTACAGATTGGAATGCACCTGGTACATCAACCAAATAAACCTTTGATTTCTCAGGTTGTGCAGCTAGTTGGTATTCGGGCATCTTAATTTCTTTAGCAGTCCATTTGCTATCTAAATCAGTTAAGCCTTTCATTACCTGCTCTTGATTAATATTTCCAACAATATGGAAATTGGCAACGGAAGGAGTGAAATAATTGTTATAATATTCTTTTAAATCATTCAAAGTAATTGACGATACCGACTCTTCGGTTCCAGCAATCGGAATTGAAAGAATATTTTTATCACCATAAACGAGCTTGCTGAATTCAACATATCCTAAGTAATTTGGATTTGCTTTATTCCTTTTTATTCTATTTAAAACATTGATTTTAGCTAAGTTGAATTCAACTGAATCCCAACGTGGTTCAAGGATAATTTCTTTAACTATATCAAGTGTTTTTTCAAAATTTCTTGAAAGGGTATTAACATTTAAAGATAAGTTGTTATTGTCACAGCTTACCCAAATGCTTGCTCCAAGCATTTTAATTTGCTCTTCGAGCTCCTCGGGAGTTTTGTTTTTAGTACCCTGATTGATAACCCTTGAAACTAGATTTGCAACGCCAGGTTTCTCAATTTTATCTAAATAATGACCGCCCTTTAGAACGATGTTAAATTGTACCAATGGAAGTTCGTTTTGCTGAATTCCGTATACCTTCATACCATTTGCAAGGTTGCTATTCCAAATAGTTGGAATACTAAGTTTTGGATCATCAACTAATGCAGGTTGAGCAGAACGGTCAAAACTCGTTTTAGTTTTCTCTATCTTCTCTTCTGGAATATCAGCAACTTTTGCTTCAGCAGCATTTGTAATATCCTCTTCAACAATATTTGCTTTAACAGAACCTTCAACTGCTAACTCAGGTTGTCCTTTAGGAACAAAACTAGTCTCAACGAAAGGTTTACCTTTGATATAGGTATTGTAAGCGTTAATAATATCTTCTTTGGTAACAGACTTAAGCATTTCTAAGTCTTTCCTATAATACGAAGGATCACCGGCGTATTCATTATAGCTTGCCAACTGGAAAGATTTGCCAAGCACGCTCGAAATACCATTATAGAAATCAGTCTCGAGGCTTGCTTTTATTCTTTCAAGATCGTTATCAGAAACACCATCTTTTTCAAACTTCTCAAACGACTCAAATACAGCCTTTTCAACTTCACCGAGTTTGATATTTGGGAATGCAGTAATTGAAACCTGAAACTCTCCAGCAACTTCTTGGCTGCTATTGTAGGTTGGGGTTGAAGAAGCGAATTGTTTTCCCTTAACAATAATGTTATACATTGGTGATTTTTTACCATCGGATAGTAATTGGGCTAAATACTGCAATGCATATGAATCTTTAGTAAATTGAGATACAGTAGGCCACACCATAGTTAACTGAGGTGCTTTAGCAAAATTATCTTCGTGAAAAAGTTTTTTGGTTTCAGTAAGTTTTGCAGGCATTGGGCTAAGGTTAGTAACATCATTACCCTTAGGAATTTCGCCAAAATACTTTTCAACTAATTTTTTTGCTTCTGCAATGTCGATATCACCGGCTAAAACAATTGTTGCATTATTAGGAATATAGAACCTACTATGGAACTCCTTAACATCTTCAACGGTTGCATTTACTAGGTCTTGCATCTCGCCTATTACTTGCCAGTTATATGGATGTCCATCTGGGTATAATGCTTTTCCTAAAACCCAACTTGTATGTCCATAAGGTTGATTATCCACCCTTTGACGCTTCTCATTTTGAACAACGTTCTGTTGATTAACAAAAGCCTTTTTAGTTACTGTATTAATCATATATCCCATGCGATCGGATTCCATCCAAAGGATTGTTTCAAGCGCATTTTTAGGAACAACTTCATAGTAGGTAGTTGCATCATTACCTGTACCACCATTGAGTTCTCCACCAGCATTTTGGATGATTTTAAAGAACTGATCTTCCGCAACATTTTCAGATTGCTGGAACATCATGTGCTCGAAAAGGTGAGCAAATCCGGTACGTCCTGTTTTTTCTCTATTCGATCCAACATGATATTGTACTGCAAAAGCCACAATTGGATCCGATTTATCAACATGAAGAATTACATCTAGACCATTGGGTAGAGTATATTTTTCATATTCAATTTTTAAATCTTGCTCTTTGTTCGAAGAACAAGCAAGAACCAACATACTTAGTGCTGGCAGTAATAGGCTAAAGATTTTTTTCATTATTTTTTTTTGATTTGAATTAATATATAAAATTATAAAAAAACTTAAACTAAAATGCCCTTTGATAATCGAATAACAGAAACTCTATCAAATTATTGATAAGAATTATTTAAAGATGCCCGACTTTAAGTTATTATGTATTCTAGTTTAGTTATAAAACAAAAAGCCCGAGGTGAAATATTCACTTCGGGCTTTTCTATTTAAATCGAATTAAATATTATCCGTAAATCTCTTTTTTAGAAGCCTTTAAAGTATTTTTCAAAAGCGAAACAATTGTTAACAAACCAACTCCACCTGGAACGGGTGTGATATAGCTACACTTTGGAGCAACCTCATCGAACTTTACATCACCAAGAAGTTTCCAGCCACTTTTTGTTGTTTCAGATTTAACTCGGTTGATTCCAACATCAATAACAACAGCACCCTCTTTTACCATATCAGCTTTAACATATTCGGCTTGGCCTAAAGCAACAATAAGGATATCAGCAGAACGTGTTATTTCAGCAATATTTTTAGTACGGCTATGACAAACTGTAACAGTGCAATCGCCAGGATAACCCTTAAGCGATAAAAGGTTTGATATTGGTCTACCCACGATATTACTTCTGCCTAAAACAACACAATGCTTTCCCGAAGTTTCAATCTTGTACCTTTTGATTAATTCAACAATTCCATCAGGAGTAGCCGAAATGTAAGCTGGCATTCCAATGGTCATACGACCAACGTTTAATGGATGGAAACCATCCACGTCCTTTTTAGGATCGATAGCCTCAGTTACCTTTTGCTCCGAAATGTGCTTCGGCAAAGGCATTTGAACAATAAAACCGTCGATATCAGGGTTTGTGTTAAACTTATGAATCTCGTTAAGCAATTCTGCCTCGGTAATGGTATCTTCAAAGCGAAGCACTGTTGACTTAAAGCCAACCTGCAAACTCGATTTCTCTTTGTTAGCAACATAGGTTTCGCTTCCACCATCGTGACCAACAAGTATGGCTGCAAGATGAGGTATTTTACCACCTTGTTTTTTGATATTCTCAACCTCTTGGGCTATTTCAGCCTTTACTTGCTCAGAAATAACTTTACCGTCTAATAGTATCATATGGTCGAAGTTCGTTGATGATTTTATATACTGCAAAACACAAAAATTGTCACTATCTCCTAGGCATACTAGCCATCATTCTAGCTAAATTCTTTCCGCCACCACCAGAAACCATCTTCATCATCTTTCGCATATCATCGAACTGCTTGATAAGCCTGTTAACCTCTTGAATAGTGGTTCCACTACCATCAGCAATACGTTTACGACGGTTACCATTCATCACCGCAGGATCTTCTCGCTCCAAAGGAGTCATTGAATGAATAATTGCCTCAATATTCTTAAATGCGTTATCATCAATATCGATATCCTTCATAGCCTTGCCCATACCGGGAATCATCCCAGCAAGGTCCTTAAGGTTACCCATTTTCTTGATTTGTCCAATCTGATCGAGGAAGTCGTTATAGTTGAATTTATCCTTTGCAATCTTCTTGTGAAGTTCTCTTGCTTGCTCAGTATCGTATTGTTCCTGTGCGCGTTCAACAAGCGAAACGATATCACCCATACCAAGAATACGGTCGGCCATACGTTCAGGATGGAACACATCCAACGCTTCCATCTTCTCGCCTGTACTAACAAACTTAATAGGTTTGTCAACAACCGAACGAATTGATAAAGCAGCACCACCGCGGGTATCACCATCTAACTTAGTAAGTACAACTCCGTTGAAGTTAAGCCTATCGTTGAACTCTTTTGCAGTGTTAACAGCATCTTGACCGGTCATTGAGTCAACAACGAAAAGGATTTCCTGAGGTTCAACCGCTTTCTTTATAGCAGCAACCTCCTTCATCATCTCCTCATCAACAGCTAAACGACCAGCAGTATCGATGATAACAACATCAATACCCGATGCTTTTGCCTTTTTAACAGCATCTTTAGCAATTGAAACAGGATCGGTGCTTCCTTCAACAGTAAATACTGGTACACCAATTTGAGTTCCAAGAACCTTTAACTGCTCAATAGCCGCAGGACGATAAACGTCGCCAGCAACAAGCAAAGGCGCTTTTCCCTTCTTAGTTTTAATATAGTTGGCAAGTTTTCCTGAGAAAGTAGTTTTACCCGAACCTTGCAAACCGGCAATTAAGATTACCGTAGGACTACCACCAAGATTGATATCGGTAGCCTTTCCACCCATAAGCTCAGCAAGCTCATCGTGGACAATCTTAATCATCAGCTGACCCGGTTTAATGGAGTTAAGAACGTTTTCGCCTAAAGCCTTTTTCTTAACCTCATCGGTAAAAGTCTTGGCAATTTTATAGTTTACGTCGGCATCGAGTAATGCTTTACGAACCTCTTTTAAAGTTTCGGCAACGTTAATCTCGCTTATTCTTCCCTCGCCCTTTAGTAACTTAAAGGATCTTTCGAGTTTCTCGGATAAATTCTCAAACATATCTTATTATAGTTGACAGTTAACTATTAACAATAACTGTATTATAAAACTTAATAATTACTTTTTCAAGGCTGCAAACTTAGCAAAAATGAGCACTATTTCAAATGCTTAAATATCTTTTGTAATTCGATACTTTAAACTAATCTTACATCTTTTCAGGAACATCAATACCCAGCAGCCACATGCTACGACGAATAGTATCGCTTACCATTTTCGAGATAACTAATCTTAACGCACGTGCATCGGAATTCTCCTCTTTTAGGATTTGATGATCGTGGTAAAACTGATTGTACTCCTTAGTTAAATCGTAGGCATAGTTTGCTATTAGCGATGGACTAAACTCTTTACCAGCCTGCTCAACAATAGCAGGGAAATCGCTAATCAATTTTATTAACTCTATTTCCTTTCCAGCAGTAATACTATGGCTTGGCAAAGATTTAGATAAATCTAATCCCATTTCCTGTGCTTTACGAAGTACTGAACGGATTCGAGCATGTGTATACTGAATGAATGGACCTGTATTCCCATTAAAATCAATCGACTCACGAGGATTAAAGGTCATATTCTTTTTAGGATCAACCTTAAGGATGAAGTACTTCAAAGCGCCAAGACCAACCGTATTGCAAATCGAAGCAACCTCTGCTTCGCTCAACCCATCGAGTTTTCCAAGTTCCTTGGACATTTCGTGAGCTGTTCCAACCATCTCCTCCACCAAATCGTCGGCATCTACAACTGTTCCTTCGCGCGATTTCATTTTGCCCTCGGGCAATTCAACCATTCCATAGGATAGGTGGAATAGGTGATCGCTCCACTTGTAGCCTAACTTTGAAAGGATAAGCTTAAGGACTTTAAAATGATATTCCTGCTCGTTACCAACAACATAGATATGCTCATCGAGATGATACTCATCAAAGCGTTGAGTGGCAGTTCCAATATCTTGAGTGATATAAACCGATGTTCCGTCGGAACGGATAAGCAGTTTCTCATCTAGCCCATCAGCAGTCAAATCTACCCAAATAGAACCATCAGGGCGACGTGTGAAGATTCCTTTTTCAAGCCCCTCTTGAACAATTGCCTTGCCAAGAAGATAGGTTTGCGATTCGTAATATGTTTTATCGAAGCTGATTCCTAAGGCATTGTAGGTTTGTTCAAAACCTTCATAAACCCAGCCATTCATTTTCTCCCAAAGACCATAAACCTCAGGATCTTTTGCCTCCCACTTACGAAGCATCTCCTGCGCTTCGAGCATCAATGGGGCATTGGCTTTTGCCTCATCCTCAGTTTGACCCGACAACTTTAGCTGCTCAATTTGAGCCTTGTACTCCTTATCGAAACGAACATAGTAATCGCCAACCAGATGATCACCCTTTTTACCTGATGATGTAGGTGTTTCGCCATTGCCAAACTTCTGCCAAGCAATCATCGATTTGCAGATATGAATTCCCCTATCGTTTACAAGGTTTACTCGCTTAACGTTATTGCCATTTTTCTCGAGAATACGTGATATGGAAGACCCTAAAAGGTTGTTTCGAATATGCCCAAGGTGTAATGGTTTGTTTGTATTTGGTGATGAAAACTCAACCATAACCGATCTGCTGCTTGAATCCGATTGCTTATAGCCATAGTCATCAGCTGATGCAATGCTATTCAGCGTTTTAGCCCAAAATTCATTGGATAGCGAAAGGTTTAGGAAACCTTTTATGACATTGTACTTCGCTATTAGCTTATTGTTTTCGGTAAGGAATTGCCCTATCTCATTCGAAGTTACCTCAGGGTTTTTCTTCGACAACTTTAACAAAGGAAAGGCGACCAAAGTGTAGTCGCCTTCGAATTCCTTACGTGTTTTTTGTATTTGAATTTGAGAATCATCGGGAATTACCCCATATAGCTTCTCAACTGCTTTTTTTGCTTCAATCTGAAGAAAAAGTTCTGTAGACATTATTTTTCTTGATATTACAATTAAATACCTGCTTCATTCTTACCGTGGCAAGATTTATATTTCTTACCACTTCCACAAGGACAAGGATCGTTTCGTCCTACCTTCTTCTCTACCCTAATTGGCTCATGTCTGCGTTCTTGGGTATTAGCACCAGCCTCTAAAGCATCTGTACGACTAGTTTCGTAACGGCTCATATCCAGCTTACGCTGCTGTTTTGCCTCGTGAACCTGATTTGGATCGCGTGTTGGTATAAAAGCTTTAACAAGTATCGATGCAACCTCACGATTCATCTTATCGAGCATAGTTTTGAATAGCTCGTAAGCCTCAAATTTGTAAATTAACAAAGGATCTTTTTGCTCATAAGCAGCGTTTTGAACGCTCTGTTTTAATTCGTCCATTTCGCGTAAGTGCTCTTTCCAATACTCATCAACAATCATAAGGTTGATAGACTTATTGAACGAGCGAATTAAGTCCTTACCTCCAGTTTCGTATGATTTCTTAAGGTTTGTTATAATTTGATAGACCTTTTGTCCATCGGAAATTGGAACAACAATATTCTCGTATAAAGCCGATTGTTTCTCGTAAACATCTTTAATTACTGGGTAAGCCTGATTTGCAATAATTGCTACTTTACGTTGGTATGAGTCAAGTGCTGCTTTATAAATCTTTTCAGTTAAATCTTCAGGTTTAATTTGCATGTACTCATGCTCATCAACAGGAGAATCTATAGATAGATTTCGAATCAGCTCCATGTTGAAATCCTCGAAAGGAACATTACCATGTGTATCGTTTACAACAGCCTGACAAACATCATAGATAAGGTTTGCAACATCAACATCGATACGCTCACCGAATAATGCATGGCGACGACGAGTGTAAATAACATCGCGCTGCGAATTCATCACATCGTCATACTCGATCAAACGCTTACGAGTTCCGAAGTTATTCTCCTCCACTTTCTTTTGAGCGCGCTCAATTGATCTTGAGATCATTGAATGCTGGATAACCTCACCCTCTTTCAAGCCAAGTCTATCCATAATTTTAGCAATACGGTCGGAACCGAATAGCCTCATTAGCTCATCCTCAAGCGAAACAAAGAATTGTGATGAACCTGGGTCTCCCTGGCGACCAGCACGACCACGTAGCTGACGGTCAACACGACGTGACTCGTGACGCTCAGTACCGATGATTGCCAAACCGCCAGCGGCCTTAACATCAGGCGTTAACTTGATATCGGTACCACGACCTGCCATGTTGGTAGCGATGGTAACCGTTTTAGCCCTACCAGCTTCGGCAACGATTTCAGCCTCGCGTTGGTGTAACTTAGCATTCAACACGTTGTGTTTAATGCCTTTTATTTTAAGCATACGGCTTAGCAACTCCGAAACTTCAACCGATGTTGTACCAACAAGTACAGGGCGTCCCTCGTTTGTAAGCTTAACAATCTCGTCAATAACCGCATTATATTTTTCACGCTTGGTTTTGTAAACCAAATCGTCCATATCCTTACGAACAACTGGGCGGTTTGTAGGAACTACAACAACATCCAGTTTGTAAATTTGCCAGAACTCACCTGCTTCGGTCTCGGCAGTACCGGTCATACCTGCAAGTTTATGGTACATCCTAAAAAAGTTCTGTAGCGTGATTGTTGCAAAGGTTTGTGTTGCAGCCTCTACCTTAACACGCTCTTTTGCCTCAATAGCTTGGTGTAGACCATCAGAGTAACGGCGCCCTTCCAAGATACGACCAGTTTGCTCATCAACAATCTTAACCTTGTTGTCCATAACAACATACTCAACATCCTTCTCGAACATTGCGTAGGCCTTTAAAAGCTGATGAACAGTGTGAACACGCTCTGATTTTATTGAATAATCCCTAAGGATTGTCTCTTTAGCTTCTAATTTCTCTGTTGCAGTTAGATTACTCTTCTCAAGTTCTGCCACTTCGCTTCCAAAATCGGGAAGAACAAAGAATTTTGAATCTTCTGAAGCAGATGTAATTAAATCAATACCCTTATCGGTAAGCTCAACGGAGTTCAACTTCTCATCGATAACAAAGTGCAAATCATCGGTAACGATGTGCATATTCTTGTTATTCTCCTGCATGTAGAAGTTCTCTGTTTTAAGCAGCAAAGCTTTCATTCCCTGCTCACTTAAGAACTTGATAAGGGGTTTATACTTTGGCATCCCTTTATGCGCACGAAGAAGCAGTTTACCTCCCTCGTCATATTTCTCTTCGCTAATCAACTTTTTAGCGTCAGCAAGTAGCTGTGTAACTAAATTTCGTTGAGCATTTACAAGTTTTTCAACCTTTGGTTTGAACTCATCGAACATCTGATCGTCACCCTTTGGAACCGGACCAGAAATAATCAAAGGTGTACGAGCATCATCGATTAATACGGAGTCAACCTCATCGACAATGGCAAAGTGGTGCTTACGCTGAACCAAATCTTCAGGCGCAATAGCCATATTATCACGAAGATAATCGAAGCCATACTCGTTATTTGTACCAAAAGTAATATCGGCATTATACGCTTTGCGGCGTTGCTCAGAGTTAGGCTGATGCTTATCGATACAATCAACAGAAAGTCCATTGAACTCATAAATTGGTCCCATCCACTCGGAGTCACGACGAGCAAGGTAATCGTTCACAGTTACAATATGTACACCTTTACCTGCTAAAGCATTTAAAAATACTGGCAATGTAGCCACAAGGGTTTTACCTTCACCAGTTCCCATCTCGGCAATTTTACCTTGATGAAGTACAACACCTCCGAGCAGCTGCACATCGTAATGAACCATATCCCAAACAACCTCGTTGCCGCCAGCCATCCAACGATTTTTGTAAATCGCCTTATCGCCCTCAATAGTAACAAAATCCTTATGAGCAGCTAAATCTCTATCAAAATCGTTGGCAGTTACTACAATTGTCTCGTTCTCCTTGAATCGGCGAGCTGTTTCTTTAACAATTGAGAATGCTTCGGGGAGAATCTCGTTAAGAATCTCTTCTATTTTAACATCAATTTGCTTAATAATTTTATCTACTTCGCTATATATGCGCTCTTTTTCATCAAAGTCAACGCTGTCGGTTTCCATCTGAGCTTTCATCTCAGCAACCGTCCTCTCATCATCGGCAATATAATCGCGTATTCTTTGTTTCAAGATCGCAGTTTCGTTCCTTAAATCATCATTGCTTAGATCTACAAAGCGAGGATATACTTCCTTAATTTTATGAACAATAGGCATTAATTCCTTAAGGTCACGCTCTGTTTTTGTTCCAAAGAACTTCCTAATTATTGCATCAATAAATCCCATTTCGATTATTTTTTACATTTTTTTTGAACGAGCAAATTTAACCGTTTTTTTCGATTTGCTAACGATATTATACCGCTTTGAAATTTATAAATAGCCCAATACTTGGTCTATTTAAATTTCAGTGCGGCATTTACCACTGTAGTTTTATAAAATATGCTATTAGCCTATTTTATAAATCACATTGGTATAATTTGTTATCAAACACCATGCAAAGCAAAAAGGGTTCGAATAAACGAACCCTTTTTAAATAATTATATGCCAATTATGTGTAATCGAACTTAAACCATGCTATTATGGCAGTAAAAGAATGACAAAACAGGTAAATTATGCTTTCGCCTTAGCGGTTGCATCAACAAAAACACGTTGCTTTAATTCCCTATCAAGAAGTAGTAAGCCATCGCCTTTACCTCCCACTAAGCGAAGATTATCGATAATTGCAGCGGCATTTGCCTCCTCTTCAACTTGTTCATCAACATACCACTGTAACATGCTCTTGGTAGCGTGGTCACGCTCCTCAATGGCAACATCCATAAGGCTATTGATTAGCGCTGTTACATGCGCTTCGTGTTTTTGAACTTCTTCAAATGCGGCTAATGGTCCATCCCACGATTTTGGAACATCAGCAATGGCTGCTAATACTGGTTTTCCACCACGCTCTACAACATAATCAAAAAATTTAAGGGCATGAGAAACTTCCTCTTGCCACTGAATACGCATCCAATTGGCAAAACCGCTTAATCCTATCGATGAGTAATAGGCCGACATGGACAGATAAAGATAAGCAGACCAAAGTTCAGCATTTATCTGCTTATTAATTGTTTCTTCAACTCTTTTTGAAATCATGGCTTATGTTTTATATTTTAGATAATCAATTGGTTACTACAAATATAGTTAAAAACGTTTAAAAGGTCTACCCGAAATCGAGGTTTAAATCCTGCTTAAGTTTTATTAGCGATGGATTTTTCTGAATCATATACTTAAACTTATCCTCAGGGGTATAGGGTTTTATACTTTGAGATTGCTGCTCCTCGATGGTTTCAACTATATTTATCAACTTACTCTTATACTGACTTCTTAAGAAAAGCACCAATTCAGACTTTATCTCGAGAAATAGTTCAACTTGCAGCTGCGTTTCTAGAGTTATCTCAATTTGAAATTCGCTAATAAGTTTAGGTGAATATGTTCGAAGAATACTGCTATGATTCGGATTTGAATCTTTAATGCGGTTGGTAAAAATCTGCCAATTATCCTTTAGGTTATCCTCGTTAATGTCGGGTATTGAATCGGCAACATCATCTATTAATAACGAGTCATCAGCAGCAATATCGCTTTCAACATCTAATTTCTCAGGTTGTTTCTCAATAGGTTTGCTATTAAAACCATTATTCTTTATAGAGAAAGATTTAGGGGCAACGCTCTTAACTTGCGTTTTAGCCTGAGCATCGCTAACAGGTGTTTCAACTGGTTTCTTTTGTACAGAAACCTTAACCTCTGGTTCACTGACAAACTCTTCTACCTCTGAGCTGCTATCTTTTTTTTTTCCTGATTAAGACCGCAAAGTTTAATCAGCATTAGCTCAACGTGTAATCTTTGATTGGTGCTTTGTCGGAAGCCAACATCGCACTGGTTTGTAACATCTAGCGAGGTGATTAAAAAATCGGGGGAGCATGCAACTGCCATTGCCTTATACTTTTCGGCTATAGCTGAACCAACCTCAAGTAACGAAAGGGTTTGATTATCCTTACATACCAAAAGGTTTCGAATATGAACACTTAAACCAGCAACAAATTGCTGCGCGTCAAAACCTTTAGATAATAGTTCATCAAATATCCGTAAAGCATCAGCAAAATCACCTTTTAAAAAGTCTTCTGTTAATTTAAAATAGTATTGGTAATCAAGAACGTTAAGGTTCTCAATAACCTTGGCATAGGTAATATTATTATCGCTAAAGCTAACAACTTGATCAAAAATAGATAGAGCATCGCGCATAGCGCCATCGGCCTTTTGTGCGATGACGTTTAACGCTTCAGTTTCGTACTGTACATTCTCCGTTTTGGCAATATACTCAAGGTATGTTACGGTATCCTCAACCCTAATTCGGTTGAAATCGTAGATTTGACAACGCGATAAGATGGTTGGTAGAATTTTATGTTTCTCGGTAGTAGCAAGAATAAATATTGCGTGTGCGGGTGGCTCCTCAAGCGTTTTAAGAAATGCATTAAATGCAGATTGCGATAGCATGTGAACCTCGTCGATGATGTATACGCTGTACTTGCTAATTTGAGGAGGAATGCGCACTTGCTCAATGAGCTTACGAATACCCTCAACCGAGTTATTCGAGGCAGCATCAAGCTCGTGTATATTGAATGATCGTGATGAATTAAAGGAAACGCAACTCTCGCACTCATTACATGCTTCAACTTGTGGGCTTAGATTAAGACAGTTGATTGTTTTAGCAAAAATACGTGCACAGGTTGTTTTACCAACACCCCTTGGACCGCAAAAAAGATATGCTTGTGCAAGATGCTTACGCTGAATAGCGTTTTTAAGGGTAGTTGTTATAGATTGTTGCCCTACAACGCTATTAAATAGTGCAGGACGATATTTGCGAGCCGATACAATATAATTCTCCATAATTCAATTAATACGCCAAACAAAGCGTTTTTCAGTATACAAAAATAGCAAAATTGGAATTGGCTAAGTCAGTTTAAGAACAAGTAAAATCTATATGACTGTTATTTAAACAGATAAGTTATTAACAGGATATAAGAAATATTGTATATCCAAAAACAATCAAGTTAATCAGCTGATAACTAGAATAAATCTACAGAAATATTCTGGATAAATGCTGTGTAGGTAACTTCTCTTCCAATACGGGTTTCAGAAAGAAGCATTAGCACAGGTATCTCCTCTCCGCTTTGAGTTGTAATGTTAATCTCACGTCGCTGACCAACAACCTTCTCCCTTTCAGGATCTAGGTATGAATCAAGGAAATCATCCTTTCCATCAATATCGCTAGGGAATAGAGAACGAATATTTTGACCAATTACATTGCTCTTTGTTGTTTCGAAAAGCTGCTCTGCAGCGTTGTTAAAGAAGCTAACAGTGCCATCACGATCGGTAATGATAACTGCATCTAGGAAGCCCTCAAGAATTTTCTCATTACGGATTTTAACCTTTTCAACCTCTTTAAACTGATTCTTTACCTCTTCACGAGCCTCACGTAGCTTACGATTCAATTCAACCTCATTCTGACGTAATTGCTCCTCTTGAATCATTAAGCGCTCAGTCTGCTCTTTTGTTTCACGCTCCATGGTCTTTTCGCGTGTAATATCATTGGCAATAAAAATAACCTTGGCAATTTCATCGTACATATCCTTTGCAGCAGTGAATGTAGCACGTAACCAACGCTCTTCGCCATTTACAGTTATAACCCTAATTGCTCCTTCATAAGGAATATCATGGGTAACATCGTCCCAAATTCTTTCAACTAGTTTTCTATCATTTTCAGGGACAATATCGTAAATCGATTTCTTTTTTGCGTCGTGAAGGTTGTAGCCTGTTGTGTCGAGGAACTTCTCGTTTGCATCTATCAAATCTCCTGTTGGAGTAAATTCACACTTAACGCTAGATAGAATTAACGCATTAATTTGACCTTCGTAATCAAGACTAAGCTTCTTTTGGTCTGTCGTGTCGATGGCTAAAAAGAGAATCTTATCAACTCCACCATACTGGTTTCTAACGCAAGTATATGTAGCAATTGTCCATAAATCCTTACCGCTACGGGTAACATGCTTCATATCTCCTTCGAAATGTTTTCCTCCCTTAGATAAAGTTTTCCAAATCTCATCAAACCAAACCCTATCCTTTTTATTGATAAACATGGAGATATGCTTACCTTCAACCTCACTGTTACTTGAATATTCTAACTTATTAAGAAAACGAGTATTTGCGTATAGCATAACTCCGTTCATATCATATTCGGCACGAATAAGGGTATGATTAACTGAATTAGTAAAACTGATAAATTTCTCAGCTTGATTAGCAGCTTCTTCTTGGGTAGCTTGAAGCTCTTCCATGTTCTGTCTCATCTGCTCCTCTTGAGCTGATAATGTTTCAGCTTGATGTCTTGATTCTTGAAGTAACTTGGAGGTTCGAAGGTTAATTTTTACGGTTGCAATAGTTGAAGCAATGCTTTCAGCAACTTTCTCAATAAAGTCGATCTGATGATGCTCAAAATAGTTAAATGACGCTATTTCTAGAACTCCATGTATCTCTTCGCGAACTTTTAACGGAACAATAAGCAAGCAGCGTGGATTTGCTTTTCCAAGACCTGAGGTTATATTCAAATAGCTATCGGGAACCTTTTTCAAAAAGATTGTTTGTGCTTCGAGCACACAAGCTCCAACTAATCCTTCACCCCACTCAACACGTTGATCTGAATATTTCCGACGATCGTAAGCATAGCATGCTGTCTGGAGAAAGTGCTTATCGCTTGGATCTTGATCTTCTAGTAAATAAATACTACCCTGATTAGCATCAACATACTTAACCAAGTTGCGGATAACCTGATAGGTAAGTTCCTCCATATTATCGTTATCGGAACGGAGGATTTCACCGAATTTTGCCATTCCTTCGGCAATCCAGTTGCGCTGCTCATCCTCATTTCGACGAGCAATCTCTTCAACTTTACTTGCTTTTAGGCTATCGCGAAGGTTAACAATTGACTTTCCAAGCACATCTGATTCATCCAACTGATAATCAGCATAGATATCTCCCGCTTTTAGCTTTTCAACAAATCGATAAAGTTTTCGTTGACGGCTTTGCTCAACCTCAAGATTATTGGCAAATTCAGTTTTATATATTGAAATGCTTTTAAAAAAGTAAAATGAAATAACCCCAACAACAAATGGAATAAGATCTAATAAATAGAGTACTGGTGAAATTCTATGTAGTTCACCTACACCTGATAAATCAAGCGCAATGCTGTAGTAAAATGCTTCAAATAAGTATATTAGAAAAAGAAAAACTACTCCAGCAGCGAACCCTAAAAGGGTATTTTTAACCACAAAAGATTTAGAGTACTCACGATCCATAATAGTCGAAAATTTGACTAAAAATAGATATTTTTTAGTTCTGATAATGCTAAAGAGTCATTTTTTTAAGAACTAATAGATATGAACTGTTTTATTGAATTAATAACAAAGTAGCAATTGTGATACTTAAATTGGTTTAATTACATAGGAAGCAATATTATCAAGAGGTAACACCTTATCGGCAGCACCCATCTTAATTGCCTCCTTTGGCATTCCAAACACAATACAACTTTTCTCATCCTGCGCAACAGTTTTGGCACCAGCCTCTTTCATCTCGAGTAAGCCCCTTGCTCCATCATCGCCCATACCCGTCATTATAACCCCAATTGCATTTGCACCAGCATATTTTGCAGTACTTCGGAATAATACATCAACCGATGGACGGTGTCGGTTTACAAGCGGTCCTTCCTTTACTTCAACATAATACCTTGCACCACTTCTTTTTAACATTGTATGATAGTTTCCAGGAGCAATTAAGGCTTGTCCTGGCAAAACGCTATCACCATCTGCAGCCTCTTTAACAGTAATCTTACATATCTCGTTTAGCCTATTTGCAAAAGACGTAGTAAACTTTTCGGGCATATGCTGAACTATCACAATACCCGGGCAATCGATTGGCATCCCTTTCAAAAAAGTTAATATTGCCTCTGTTCCACCGGTAGATGCTCCAACCGCAATAACAATCTCGGTGGTTTTAATCATACTATGACTTGCAGGAGTATTGCGTGATAGCATTACATCGGCAGTTAGCTTGGGTTGTACAGTTATTGGTTGAACTTCAGCAATTCTTTTCCTAACAATCTTAGCCGAAGCAGCAGCTTTAATGGCATCACATATCCTAATTTGCGACTCCTCAATAAACTGCTTGGTGTTCATTTGGGGTTTGGTTATAATCTCAACTGCACCAAACTCTAGCGCTTTCATTCCCGTTTGAGTACCCGCTTCAGTTAAACTCGATATAATAACTACAGGAATTGGATGCTGCGACATGATTTTTTTAAGAAATGTCAGCCCATCCATTTTAGGCATTTCAACATCAAGAGTAATAACATCTGGCACTTCCTCGGCAATTTTCTTTGCAGCAAAAAAGGGATCGGACGCAGTTCCCATAACCTCAAGCATGGGATCATCCGAAATTATCTGACTTAATGTCTGCCTAACTACTGCAGAATCATCGACAATTAACACCTTAATTTTATTGGACATAATCAATGAATTAATCGAGTTATTCAGATATTTTCCTTTCAATAAAACGATGCTTAACTTCTCCAGTACTAGTATTATACTCTATTCTGCGGCCCAATTTTCCTCCAACGCTTTTTGCAACTACAGGAATTTTAAACCGCTCAAGCATTTCAAAAGCAATAACAATATTCCGCTCACCTATATTAAACTGCTTTATAGCAGTATCAATAACCTCGCCGCCACCAAATACTTTTGCAATTATGTTGGACTGTTTTGATCCCATTTGAATCATCTTTTCGTACAACTTTTCCGTTGCAATATTCCCATACTTTGGACTGGCAAGTCCGTTTCCATTCCAAAGTGGAAGCATATAATGGTTGATTCCACCTATCTTTAGGACTGGATCAAATAAGCAAACAGCAACACACGATCCCAATATAGTAGTAACCTGTGATGGAGAATTACTAGCATAAAGGGTTGAAGGATATAGAAAATGTTGCTGATAATTGCTCATTTAGCAAAAATTAAAACTTCTCGAAATCGTCAAAAAAAGCCTCATTCGCATCGGATGCAAATCCCTCAGAAGCTTCAGTAGCTTCAGGAATAATCAATGTAAAACATGCCCCCTTGCCTAATTCACTCACAATCTCAATTCGACCTTTCAATAAATCAATAATTGCTTTTGACACTGATAGCCCTAAACCATGCCCACGATTAAGTGAATTTATTCCCGAATCGAGTCTATTAAATCGATCAAAAATTATTGCATGGTTCTCTTTTGATATCCCAATGCCATAATCCCTCACAGATAAAACTAACTCGTTGTTATTCTTGCAAATACTAATATCAATATTGCTATTTTCGTGACTAAAGTTTATTGCATTTCGCAAGAGATTTGCCAGTATCAACTTCAATTTTTCAGGATCCGTTTTAAAAACAAACATCCCTTCGTTAATACTATCGCAAGTGGAAATATTTACATTAATGTGCTTTTTCTTATACTCGTATTTGAACGATTCAACAACGCTTTCAATTAGGTTTTTAACATCAACGGTAAAGATTTCGGGATAGATATCGCCTGCTTCAATTTTAGCAGCAACAAAAATATTCCGGAACTGAAAATCTAGGCTAAAAGCCTCGGAATGTATAAGAGCAATCATTGAGAAAACCCTTTTCCAATTCTCCTTTTCAACGGATAAAATAGCTTTTGAAAGGCCAAGAATAGAAGTAAAAGGGTTTATTATCTCATTAGTAATATTTGAAACAAAATGGCTTTTTAATGACTCGGATTCTTCGAGCTTCTTATTAACAAGAATAAGCTCCTCATTGAGACTTTTAAGCTCCAGCAAAGCATTCTTATTCTCTTCGAATCGTCGCTTTAGTTCTGCTAATAATTCCTCGTCAGATATATGCTTATCCATATTTAGTACTATTAGATTGTCAATTTTTAATTCACTAGAAATTAAATTAAACTATATCTTTTGAAATATTGTAGGTTTTATTTGTCGTAATGGAAGATTCATATTCATAATAGATTCCGAATGACCAAGGAAGAAATATCCTCCGGTATTGATCTTCGTACAAATCTTTCCTATTACCTTTTCCTGCGTTTCTCTATCAAAATAGATGAGCACATTCCGACAAAAAACGATATCAAACATATCACGAACATTGTAGGCATTATCCATAAAGTTTAACCTATCGAATTGAACTTTGCTGCGAAGCATTGATCCCATTTTTACCGAAGGGTTTTCGCGATCTTTACTCTTTAAGAAATATTTTTTCTTTAGATTTAACGGGATAGCCTCAACGCGCTCCTCTTTATAAACAGCATCAATGGCCTTTTGGAGGATTTTAGTTGATATATCTGTTCCTAGAATAGAAAAGTCGAAGCCCGGATTTTTTTCTAGAAATTCATAAAGTACAATAGCTATGGTATATGGTTCCTCTCCACTTGAGCAACCGGCGCTCCAAATCTTTATATTTTTATATGTTTTTGAAGTGTTTACTAGCTCAGGTAAAATATTTGATGTAAGAAAATCAAAATGAATAGGTTCGCGGAAAAAATCGGTTTTATTTGTGCTTACCACATCAAGCATATGAATAATCTCGTTATTCAAACCTTCCTTGCTAAAGATATAGTCACAATACTCCTTAAACGAAGTCATTTTAAGATCTTTAAGCCTTTTTTGCAATCTACTTTGAAGCATTATCCGCTTTACGGGAGGCATTTTAATACCACTCTCGCTGTAGATAAAATTGCTAAGCTTATTAAACTCATCATTACTCAGCTCTGCTCTATAAATATCGCTTAATGAAGGATCGTACATTTTTTATTTTCTAAAAATTATACTGAATAACAACTAAAAACCTGTAATTATCGGTTATCTCGGGATTAATCACTTTCCCTTTATTGTTAATATCTATTTCTTTACCAAATGCTGTTGCTGTATACTCCACCTCGCCTGAAATCTGGAATTTATCCTTTATGTAGCTAATGCTTGGAGCAATTCTATACATCCGGTCAATATCCAAGCCGCGGCCATAAGCTCTTTTAACATCAACAATATTGTCATTCGTTCCAAGGTTCTTTGCATAACCAACATATAACCCGGCTTGGATAACCTTGCCATAAGTGATGTTTCCAAATAAAAATAAGTGATTTGTTGGTGTATAAGTTTCCTTTCCTGAAGTGCTATCGAGTTTACTTACCGCATAACCTCCCAATAGAAGATGCTCGTATAGGTTCTGACCTAGCATACCCTTAGCTTTGATAGTCAATTTTGGCCCTTGATACTTGGCATAGACCATACTTGAAAACGATTTAATTCTTTCATCTGTTTTATACTTATCGGTTGGATCAGTTATAGAATTTGTATACAATCTTGGTCTGATAGATTTGTAGTCGACCGATCCTCCTATTGTTATTGGTCCTGTAACTAATTGCAAATTAGCATTTACATTAGGGAATAAGCCGTTACGAAGGTAAGTTGATGATGCTTCGTTTGGTGCTGCATTAGGCCCATAACTCTTACTATCGCTCTGATGAACTGCCGATAAAGAAAAGGTTAACCCTTTGGAAACTTTGTATTGATATGTAATTTGAGGGCTTCGGTTAAAGCTCTGGAATGGCGCCCCAGTATTTAAACTTGCAACTGTTGGAAAAACATCCGATATAAACATAGGGTGCCAAGTTAAACCGAAAAGTATGGTGCTCCGCTCCCATTGCAGTTTAGTGTAAGCGTGCCTTAACCTAACACTAACATTATTTCCGGTTCCTGTAAAGTCACCTTCAACCATTATCAAGGATTTTGCTTTAAATAAATCGGGCATCTTAATTCCGGCTCTTAGCCTAGTTGCTACCGCAAGCATATTAACACTTGGTGCAGCGTTTATGTCTTTTTTATTTGCATCAAGATCTGGTGCTTTAGGATAAATAAGAAAAAGCCCATCTATAGCATCAACTATCTGACGAGAATCGTACCAATAATCGGCACGGAAAAAACCGCTAAAATCAATCTTAACTTTCTCAACCTTTAAGGAATCTGAATTATTTGAAAAAGCCGAATAGAATAGGGTAGAAAATAAACAAACCGAAAGAATGCGTTTAAACATAATCAGAAATTGACTTAGTAAAAGGGAATAAAATTTAAAGCTGAGAAAACATCACAACCAACAAAAAATAAAAATTAAATAATTGATTACTCAATTTCTACAATGGAAGCAGTATCTTCAGTTTCTTTGGTTTTATTGTGCATATTTGAAAGCTCATCGCTCGAGAAAACGGCGTCCATGTTGAGTAGCATAATAAACTTATCTTCAACATTAACTACACCCTCGATAAACTCTGAACGATATTTACTTCCAATACTTGGTGCTGGCATAATGCTCGCATTATCAAACTCTAAAACTGCTTGAACCGAGTCAACTAATGCTCCAACATGAATGGATTCACCATCCATATCGATATCTAAAACGATAATACATGTATTGGTTGTATATTCAGTTGCTGGCATTCCAAATTTTATTCGAGTATCGATAACCGGCAAAACGGTCCCGCGAAGGTTTATTACCCCTTTCATATACTCAGGAGCACGAGGAACCTCAGTTATTTTTGTCATCTCAAGGATGTTTAGAACTTTACCAACATGAGCTGCAAATTCCTCATCTCCAAGTTTAAATGAAAGAAAAGAGTTGATCTTCGAATTTTCCTTATTCATGATTAATCCTCCTTATTTATGTTAAAAACCTACCATTTTTTTACTTTAACTAACTACTTTATATTCTTCAATTTTTGAAAAAAGTTTGATTATTTTGTTGATATCCAGCACAAGAGCAATTGAACCATCACCAAGGATAGTTGCACCAGATATCATCTCCTGTTTCTTGTAATGCTTACCCAGTGGTTTAAGAACTGCTTGATACTCCCCAACAACATAGTCAACAATTAAACCAACATGGTTATCTTCAAAATTAACCACTATTGCCTGTTCCACATCTTGGGTACTTTCAGAGAGTTCAAACTCTTTCCTTACGCTAAAATAGGGGACTTGCTTTCCTTCAAGAACAATAACATTGTTGTACTTATTATACAAATCCTTACGTTCAACAGCATAAATTTTATCAACTGCAGATAAAGGAAGTACGTAGTGTATATCCTCTACCTTTACAAGCAAACCATCAATAATTGAGAGTGTAAGCGGAAGTTTAATAACGATAGTTGTACCCACACCAAGCTCAGATTCAATTTCAACCTCACCACGGATATCGGCAATTTTACGTTTTACAACATCCATACCCACTCCTCTGCCCGACACATCGGTTACTTTTTTTGCTGTTGAAAAACCAGGTAAGAATACAAGATCTAATATCTCTTTATTAGATAACTTTTTATCGGGAGGAATAATACCCTTAGCAATGGCCTTCTCTCTAATCTGATCAGGGTCGATACCTGCACCATCATCTGTAATTCGTATATGAACGTTTGCTCCTGAGTAAAATGCTTTAAGCGTAATCTTTCCTTGCTTTGGCTTTCCTCTTTTGATACGCTCCTGCGTTTCCTCAATACCATGATCGAGGCTATTGCGGATAATATGCATTAGAGGGTCGGAAAGGCTTTCAATAATTGTTTTATCGAGCTCTGTTTCAGCCCCTTCCGTTATGAATATTACATCCTTCTTAAGATCGTTCGATAAATCTCTAACCAACCGCTGAAAACGGGTAAGCATATGCTCGATAGGGATAAGCACAATGCTAAAGGCTGTATCGCGGAGCTGGCGTGAAAGTTTTTGAACGTTTTCAGATATACTTGTCAGCTCAGCAATATTATTTTGTTCGGCAAATAGCGATAAACGTGCTTGGGTTGTAACAAGTTCTGAAACGAGGTTCATTAATGAATCGAGTTTCTCTGACGAAACCCTTATGCTCGATATAGCAGCGTCCTTTAAGCCAACCTTATCCTTTTTAATAGTTGCAGCTTTATTCTGTAAAAATCGTTTCTTAGCAGCTTCGGTTACTTTAACGGTTGTAGCAATTCCTATCTCCTTATGGATTTTAGCGATACGCGACATCTCCGACACAAAAAACTCATCAATTAGTAGATCCTCTTCGGAAATTCGTTGAATCTCAATTTTAGACTCCCCTTCAACAAAAATAAAAACGTCGTTAAGTGCGGCAACATCAAAACTTGTAACCAATATTATCTCCCAGTAGGTATAGCACTGAACAGGATCAATCTCATTTAAAAGAGGAACCTTATTTAGGTGAGCAAAAACCTTTGCCTTCCCCAGTGAATGTATCTCATCAATAAGGTATAATGGATTAGTACCATTTTTAAAGATATCGATATTGGGCTCAAAGCGTATATAGTAAGTAAACACCTCATTAATAGCTCTTGCCTCAACTTCTTTTTCCTGCTCTTGCTCTTCAGGTGTATCTACGCTATTTATTTTCGATATCCTGGCAATTAAAGAGTTATGTAATGTAATAAAATCAGGATCATTATAGTTATTCTCATCTAGAAGAAGTTTAAGGTGGTCAACAGATGCGAAAGTTATATCTAGCACTTCCCTTGATAGCTTAAGTTTTTTACTACGAATAAGGTCGTAAACTGTTTCAAGGTTATGGGTATACTTATCTATCAACTCGAAGCCAAACATGCTACTATTCCCCTTAAGGGTGTGCATTACGCGGAAAACCTGCTGAATAAGACTGGGATCTTCGGAATTTTGCTCGAGCAAAAGAAGCGCTTTCTCCAGCCCATCGATTAAATCCGTGGCTTCCTCAATGAATTTTTTCTTAAAGTTATCCATCTTTTCTACCTTATAACCTTGTTTAACGCTCCAATTAACTTGGCAGGTACAAACGGCTTAATAATCCAGCCAGTAGCACCAGCATCCTTAGCTTCCATTTTACGGGTAGCCTGCGATTCAGTGGTAAGAAATAGAATTGGAATACGCTGATAAGCAGGCATTTTACGAACCTCCTTGATAAGCTCAATTCCATCCATCTCGGGCATGTGTAAATCGGTTATTATTAGATCAATCTCTTTCCCATCTAGATACTTTAATGCATCTTTTCCATCAACAGCTATAAGTACATTATAACCTTCGTTCTCGAGAGTAAAGCTGACAACTTCGCGAATACTTTCAGAGTCGTCGACGATAAGGATTGTTTTAGCCATAATACTGCTATATATTATTATTAATTATTAACTAGTTCTGAAAAACCTGCTCGCTCTAAGAGCATCTTATGCTCATCGGCAAGTGATATATTAAAATGAACAACTTTTGATTTTCGCTCAGCAGTCCATTTAAACGAGTACAACAGCTGAACAATTCCTAAATCAATTGCCTCAACATCATCTATTTTCACCTCAAAGCTCTGAAATTTATCAAAGTTTTGAAGCATTAATAATTTTACTGCAGCAACATCATCAAGTGTTAAGCTCTGAGATAAATGGATTATTGCCTTTTTAGCTCCATTATCTGTTGTTGCTGTAACCTTGTAGGGTAGTTTTTGAGCCTTTTCCATATTTCAATTGATATCTAAAAAAGTTCTACTTCGTCTGAATTTTCTTGTTTCTCCGATTCAACATCGGATGAGTTATTTGTAAAAAGTTCACCTTCGCTCTGAGCCACAATTCGATCGTGTATCTGGTGCTCAGTCTCCATAGTGTACAAGCCTTTCATTGTTCTAAGATTCTCAGCCCGATTTTCATCATCCAATTCCGATCCGCTTAGCTTACTATGCAAGTGATTCAAGTCTGTAATAATGCTATTTATCGACTTCTCGAATAAATCGTAATACTTAATGCGCTTAATTGAATCCTTAATTTCTTGGACAATGCTGATGCTTTGATTCGAAATTTCGTTTAATAGGTATTTAATGCTCTCGCCTTTTATCTCTACTTGTTTAAGCACTGAATTTATGCTACTAACAGCCTTTTTAACCGTGCTATCATTCACTACGGAGTTATCGAGCTGTTGTAATTTAATTTCAAATTCTCCTTCGCATTTTGTTATCTGGGTTAAAATATCCTTAATCGACTTTTCGAACTGATTAATATCCTTAAATACCTCTTTAAAGTGAGTCAAATTGGAATCTTCTGTTGAATCCTTTTCGGAATTATTTGTAATAAAAGAGATAATTGAAAGAATGGATTCAGAATGTTTATTACCAATCTCAACAAGCTTAGCAAGTTCGGTTGTTACATTATTTAAGGGTTCATTTATAGTTTTTATCTGCTCATGAAATGAGTTGCTTCTTTGAATAAAGTTGGTTAAAAGCTGTTCTGAGTTACAAAGCCTATCAAGCATTTCAACCAGATGAATATCAGAAACGTTATCCTGCGAAGTGTTCAATCGGGTACAAATGGAGGTTATCCCAACCATATCATCCCCAATTTCGATGAATCGGTTGGTGATTTTTTCAATTGCAACCTGATACTCCTTATTTGCACTAACAAGTATTGCCGCTTGTAAGCCAGCAATATCCTTAACCTTTTGAAAAAGTTGAGCCTCTTTTTGGCTATCAGAACAATCTTTTTTGTAGAGCTCCTGGAGTTCGGGTTGAATTTTACTATGACCCTTTTGAATATGCTCAATCTTTTGTCGAATAATATCTTGGTACTGAAGATTCGTGATGATTTCCGAGATATTCTGAGAGTTATTCTTTGTTTTTAGCGTCAATTCGGGGATTTGCAACTTAACCTCCTCGTGTTTTTCAGCAAAGAATATTATAGCATAATGAATGTTATTAAGAAGGTTCTCGAAATCGTTAGTATTGCTATGACAGAATAAATCAAGGTCGCTTAAAACTGAGGTAATATTTGACTCAGTTGACAATACAAGTTTTTCGCATAAAGCACAACACTCTCGATAATCATTGAGTATTGAAGAGCTATTATTGATTGAACTTTCCCAATTTGCCTTAACTTTTGATGAGAGCTCTATCTCACCAAGGTTTATATTAGCAATAAGAAATTTTAAGGTAGATAGGTTTTGCTTAAGATTCTTAATAGGAATAAAAAGTTGCTCAAGACTTGCTTTTATACACTTTACATTTTCAGTAGTACTTCTAAGATTTAAACGCGATTGGGTTTGAATTTTATTTAAGTCCTTGTAAAGAGTTTGAAGTTCGTTAAAGAGATTCTTATTGCTTTCCTCCGAAAGAAGTTTAAAAATTTCACTCGCTTTATCCGAAATTCCTTTAGAATTATTATAATACCTTTTAAAATCAGTTGATAAGCCTAAAAAGTCATCCGATGAACACTTATGAAGATCGATAATTTGATCGTCAATTTTATTAAAAATTAACGAAATCTCTTTTATCGATATATCGTTAAACAAAGATTCACTCCTCTTACTCATCGCTGATATATTAAATTTTATAACTATTGAAGTAGTTATAAAGCATTGTATAAACTATTTATAAGCACAACAAGCCATCTTATACTAAAAGATAAAATCCTTTAGCTTTGACAGAAAAATAGGGATATCTATTGGTTTAGAAAAGAAATCAGCAGCCCCCATGTCTTTACACAGTTCAATATTCTCTTTTGTATTGACAGCCGAAACAACTATTACAGGAATCTCAGAAGTATCTGGATAGGCTTTTAATCGTTCAAGAATATCAAAACCGCTAACCTGGGGCATTAATAAGTCAAGAAGAATTAAATCGGGTTTAAATTTTTCAATACTGGCATAAGCTTCCTTTGCATTTAAAGCAGTATAGGTTTTATAACCCTCTTCTTGGAGTATTGCCTCCAGCAAAACAAGGTTAGTTGATGAATCATCTACAATCAAGATCGAGTTAATATTTTTGCTCTCCATTGAAAAATGTTTTAATAAAAACTAAGAGTAACAAATGAAATAAAAAGATGCATTTACATTTATCTTCAAATTTATAATTGATTTATTTACTAAAGAAGAGTTTATGTCATTATTAAGCATTAATTTATGGTGATATTAATCATCACATAAAAAAAACATAAAATCAAAAAAGCAATCATGTTTATTTATAAATTTACAAAAAACCATCTGAAATGGAGAATCCTCTTATAAACAATGCTATGTCAATAAGTTCGAATCCCTTAAGTCAGTTTTTTTCTGAAGAAGAGCTCAATCTGCTAAACATAAACTCAAATCTTGTTGAGTATGCGCAGCGCGATACCATAATTAAGCAAAATGCTAGAGCATCGCATATCATTTTTGTTAACTCCGGATTGGTTAAGCTATCGAAGGAGATGCGCAAGGGGAAGAACCTTATGCTTAACATTGAGGGCCCTGGGAAGTTTATAGGAAGTAGCTCTGTTTTTGGGAGTGATTTTTTTAACTATTCTGTAACCGCTTTAGAACCAACAGTTGTTTCCTTTATAGATACTAAGGTGTTTAAGGAGATTATCGAAAAGAATGGTGCGCTTGGCTTAGAACTGATTGCACAAATAAGCAGAACAAATATTAACATGATTGATAAACTCTCCAGCTTACTTTACAAACAGCTGCCGGGCAGGGTTGCCGATATCATTATTTACTTCTCCGAAACAATTTACCATAGCGAAACGTTCACATTTCCTCTAACTCGACAAGAACTTGCCGAACTAGCTGGAACTACAAAAGAGAGCATCATTAGAACCCTTTCTGAATTTAAGCATGATAAGATTATCGACATTGAGCGGAATACAATCACAATTCTAAGTCCTAAAATTATTCAAACGCTAAGTAGATTAGGTTAAATTTATTAGAATTACACTTTTCATTACTTCTTTTATCTATGGACTATAGAATACTAATTGTTGATGATATCTTCATTAATAGAGTGCTTCTTAAAGAGATCATTAAGAAATTCTCAAAATTTTGTTTTGAGGCTCAAAATGGAAAAGAAGCTATTGAGATTCTCCAGAGAGAAGAGCTTGATGTTATTTTAATGGATATTGAAATGCCAGTAATGAATGGGGTTGAAACAACTAAATTCATCAGAGAAAATTTCAAATACCCTAAAAAATGTATCCCAATTATCGCCCTTACTGCCTATAATCCGGAGGTATTCTTTACTGATTACAACGATGTAGGTTTTAATCAGCTTATTACAAAACCTTATTCTATTGATGGGCTAAGAAAAACGATTGAATCGCTTTGTGTAAAATAGCGAAAGCATATTGCTAACCTAATATTTACCATTTAAATGGTTTTCAAGCATTTCAAAAAGAGCATTTCGATCTATTGGTTTGGCAATAAAATCGATACATCCAACCTCAATACACTTCTGAACATCTTCGGAGCTAGCGTAAGCGGTTTGAGCTATTACTTTTAGCTTTGGTCTTTCGATTAGCATTTTTTTTGTTAAATCAAAACCGTTCGAATCGGGTAACCGAATATCCATCAATACCAAATCAATCTCTGGGTATTTATTAAATAATTCCATCGCTTTTGAACCCGTTTCGGCACTCTTTAGAAATAAACCCGTAGGCTCTAACACTTCATGTAAATAATCCATATTGGCTAAAGTATCCTCAACAATCAAAAGGGTTTTACCTTTAAAATGATGATTTAGTCCACCCGTATTTTTATGTGTTTTTTTAAGGGTATCAGGTTTATATGGTAAGGTAAAATAAAATATTGATCCCTTTCCAACCTCCGATTCAACCCAAATTGAGCCATCAATAAGTTCTATTATTCCTTTACAAATGGATAATCCAAGTCCTGCTCCTCCATATTCGCGTGTTAAATACGACTCATCAACTTGCCTAAAACGCTCAAAAATAAGGCTGACCTTATCAGCAGGAACCCCTATACCCGTATCCTCAACCGAGAAAAGAAGTGTTGATTGATCTTTCAACCTACAACCTAAAGTAATTGTGCCCGATGGCGTAAACTTAAATGCATTCTCGATTAGATTAATCAGAATTTGCTTAATACGTTCAAAATCAGTAATAATATTGCAATCATCATTCAACTCATTCTTTAAAACGAATGTAATTGGTTTAGAATAAATTTCTTCGTTTTTAATTCTGAAAAACTCAGTAATATCTACTAAAACATTGTTTAAATTACCTGATGTTTCAACAATTCTAAGCGTGTTGGATTCAATCCTAGAGATATCCAATAAGTCGTTTATAATGTTCAAGAGGTCCTTGGTTCGCTCTCGAATGGTTCGGGTAAATTTTTTCCTTTTTTCGTATGGAGCATCTTCCAGATCAAGCAAATCAGCAAAACCCATGATTGCATTCATGGGAGTTCTTATTTCATGCGACATGTTGGCCAAGAAAGTTGATTTTAACTTATCACTTTCTTCGGCTTTTTGCTTAGCCTCTTCAAGTTCAGCTAAATTTTCTCTAAGGGCATCATTTGTAGATCTCAATTCTTCCTCTGCAGCTAAAAGCTCGTAATTTATCATTCTTAGCTTTACCTCGGCCTGCTTTTGCTCGGATATGTCGTTAATTACACCAAATATTCTACTTGGCTCGCTGTTGAAATATTCAACCTCGCCTAAACAGTAAAGGTATTGTACTTCTTTATCGGGTTTATGCTTTCTGAAATACGAAATGAATTTATCCTTATAAACAATTGCATTGTTTAGGCTAACCTTAAAATCTCGAATATCTTCATCAACAATGAAATCAATGAACTCTTCAACAGGAATAATATCTTTTTCGGTACAAAGTATATTGCGGAGGCTAGGCGACAACCTTATTATATTCTTTTTTAAATCGATAACAAATTCTCCAATCAAAGCCATTTGTTGCGCTTTAAGAAGTATATCGGATTTTTCTTTTAGAACATTTTGGAGTTGTACCCTTTCGGTTACATCATCAATAAAAATGAGCACTGACGAAGCATCATTAACTTCTATAAACTCTGTGGTAATTAAAACATCCCTTTCAAAAACATTATCGACTTTACCCATGGTAAGCTTAGCCTCAACTTTATGGGATCCAATTTGTGAGACTAGCGTTTCCTTTACAGAATTGTATAGCGTACATTTTCTACAATTTGGGCTATAACCACATCCACGGGGATCATAGTTTGAGTTTATACAGTTTATTATCAGACCAGGCTGGGTACCAACTGCTTTTTGTTCAGAAGTGTCGATAATATTCAATGCCGTTTGATTGGCTTTTAACACTTTAAAATCAGCATTGATAAGCATTAGTATTAATGGCGTACTATCAAAAAAGATGGATAAATTCTTTTCGCTCTCAATTAAAGCTTCTTCTGCTTTTTTTCTATGGGTTATATCGCTAAAGACCACTGCAAACTGGCCTTTTTGTGGGGCAAAAACCCATGTGTCGAAATATTTTCCAATATCTGCAACGTAATTATCGTAAGATATTGATTGACCAGTTAAAGCTACTTTGCCAAAAGTATCAATCCAATATGGTTCGATATTTGGAAGTATTTGGGTTATTGATTTACCAATAATTTCAGAAACTTTTATCCCTGTAAGTTTCTCAAAAGCGGGGTTTGCCTCTACATAACGATAATCAACAGGAATGCCTTCATCATTACAAACAATATCGTGAAGAGCAAAACCTGTAGTCATATTTTCGAAGAGAAGCCGATACTTCATTTCGCTCGCTCTTAGGGCAACCTCAACCTGCTTTCTTTCAGTTATATTTCGAGTTATACCCAGAAACGACTCAATATTTCCTTCAGAATCATAAATTGGTACAGCATTCATTTCAAGCCATAAACTTGTACCTTTTGTACCTTTTAGCTGGAATTGAAAACTTTTACGCTCCCCTTTAAAAACTTTTCCAGTTAAGTTTATAAACTCTTCTCTATTTTCAGGTAATACAAAACGGTAAAAACATTCACCAATAATACTCTCAAAATCATCAACCTCAAGCATTTTAAGACCTGCAGGGTTAATATATCTAATATCACCATCAGGCCCTAATAATTTGATGCATTCAGGTTCATTTTCAATAATGGATCGAAGGTAAAGCTCTTTACTCTTAAGCTTTGATTCAGCTGTCTTTTGCTTTGTAATATCTCTGATTGCAAAAACATTAAAATTCTTTCGTTGATGCTTAAATGGTTTACCAATAACCTGAATCCAAATTTCCTTTCCATTATTCCTATAAGCCTGAACCTCGATACTTTCATGATTTTTTTTAAAAAAATCATCGTTGCTATCCTTTTTAAGGAAAGTACTATAAATACTCTTGCCAATAATATCCTTTCGTTTATATCCAAATAGTTCGCAAAATGCATTGTTTACATCAACAATTATTTCTTTTTTAACTAGTACAATTCCCTCGATTGATATATCTGATAAAAGCAAAAACCGCTCTTCACTATCGGATGAGCTAATCTGAGCCCTTCTAATAGTTAAATAAATAATTAGCCCAGATGCGAGCACAAATAACCAACCTTTTATCGTACTATAAGTTCGAATGGAATCTATATCACTAAATGAGGAGATAACAATATAATCAGAAATGAGAATATACAGGATACTGAAAACAATATAAATAATGGCAACCCTAATTGCAAGTCCGAAAGTATTCGTTACATTCAACTTTTTCACAATTGAATAAGTATTATACGATGAAAGAGTTATTAAGCATTCATCGTTTTTTAAAGAAATTGTTACTATTTTTTTTAAATTGATTTATTCGGATCAAAAATTAATGTTTTCTATTCTAATAACCAACAATTTACAAAAAAATATTTTTAATATTTCTCAAAGTTTTCCTCTTCAACTTCCTCTAATTGTAGATTAAAGCCACTTTTTAAGTTTTTATCAATCCCATTAATAGGCGTTTTCTGTTGTTTCATATTTATCCCTTTTTGAACAAAATTGTGCTGTTTTGCTCTTGTTGAACTAGAGTTTTCAACATTAAAGAAAGCTATCATTTCCTTTAACTGCTCAGCTTGACTTGCCAACTCTTCGGCACTACTCGAAAGTTCTTCACTCGATGATGCGTTTTGTTGTGCCACATCGTTAAGCTGTAAAATAGAACTATTGATTTGGTTTGCACCAGCACTCTGCTCAATGCTTGAATTACTTATACTTTGTATAAGGGTTGCTGTTTGCTGAATTTTTGGTACCATTTCGGATTGGATTTCTAATGCCTCTTCTGATAATGCTACACCTTTTTTTGATAATTGGATTATCTCTTCAGCGGCCAGTTTACTTCGTTCTGCAAGTTTCCTTACCTCTGCTGCAACAACAGCAAAACCTCGACCATACTCACCAGCACGTGCTGCCTCAACAGCGGCGTTTAATGCTAATATATTAGTTTGAAAAGCAATATCGGTTATAAAAGTTATTTTTTTAGAGACCTCCAACATATTCTGTGAAGCAATCTTAGTTGTTTCATAGCTTTTGGTAATACCCTTGGCTCCCTCAACTGAAATTGATTCAGCATCGCCGCTATTCTGCGCATTTTTTTGAATAGTAGTTACCATTTGCTCCATCGTGCTCGAAACCTCCTCTACTGATGATGCTTGTTGAATTGCAGCCTGAGAAGTTTGCTGACTACTTGAACTCAATTGTGCACTTGCAGCTAAAATATTATCGGTTCCAGTTTGTACAGCCAATACAACCTCTCGAACCTTATTAACCATTTGGTTTAAAGCTTTGGCAAGTATCCCTATTTCATCTTTTCTTGAATCATCAATATTTCCAGTAAGATCACCCCCAGCAATAAGTTTTGCAAAATTGGCCATTGCAATAATTTTATTGATGATTGGATTAAGTATTTGGAGTAAAATAAGATAGAATACTGCAATGCTTATTATCATTGTAATAACTATAACAACTAAAAGTTTATTGACAGTTGCATAAAGATCGCTTTTATAAATTGATGAAGCGATATAGCATTTATAGGGTTCAAAATACTTAAAGTATTGTACTTTATCCTTCCCGTCTTTTGTTTCAGGCCAAATATATTCCGATTTAAAATCGGTTGATTTTGATGATTTTAACTGTTTAAAGAAGTTAGCTTGAGAAAAATTTTCACCTTCATTTTTAGGGTGAATTATAAAATCACCTGTCTCGCTAACAAGAAATGGGTAACCATTTTTGTAGTATGATTTATTAGAGAAGATCCTTTTAATCATTGCATAATCCTTCTCCCTTACCCCAACATACAATATCCCCTTTACAACACCATCGATTTTTATTGGTTCGTATGCGGTCAAATACCAGTCATTGACAACAAATGCACGACCAAAATATGTTATACCTTTTTCAATTGATTGAACAACCTCCGATGAATTTGGAATAAAAGTTCCAATGGCTCTGCTACCATCAGCTTTAAGCACATTTGTTGAAATCCTTAAATACCCATCATCGATTTTTTGAAAAATCGTAGCGGTTTGTTCAGTTTTCAATTTAATCTCATCTACAACCTCAAACCTATTATAAATATGTTGTCCATTCAACTTCCAAAGGGGAATAGTATAATTAGATTCCGTTTTAGATATTTGATCAATTGCATTAACGCTGACTAATTCACCTGTTTCGATAATACTACCCTTGCTGTATAGAATACTATGAGCAAGGTTTAACGAAATGTTCACTGCTTCTTGCTTTTGCTTAACATGATCTTCTAAAATTGTGTAAAGATCTTGTACGTGATCGCGCATGCGCTCATCGGTTTCGCTAACAATTTCTCGTTTAACTGTTACAAATAAGGTTATTCCTAATCCTGCAAAAATTACCATAAGAAGAAGAATAATTGCGAGATTAATTTTGGCTTTTAGCATTAAAGTTTTCATAATCAACTATTATTAATTATAATATTTAACTCAACTTTTTTCAGAAATTTGATACTATTACAATCGTAAAACAATTTTGAATTAAAACTTTATGCACTTATTTATTAAATATGAATTGAAACTTTAACAGATCAGTTTATTATCGATATGTAGTTTTCCATAGTAAACATCGTTTAACGTTTTCTCAAGAGTATTATAAATATTTGTTTTTAAAACAAACCCTTTAAAACCAGCTTCGATAATCTGATCCAAAAAAACCTTCTCAATGTGCATGGTTACAGCAATAATCTTGAGGTTAAAATGCAGCCATGTTATTCTTCTGGTAGCTTCAATACCACTTATCTGGTTCATCATAATATCCATAAGAATAATATCTGCATCCCTGATAAGAGCCTCATTGAAGGATAAAAACTCCTCACCGCTTGAAGCTTCAGCAATGACAACATGGTTTAACCTTTGTTCGAGAAAAAACTTAAGGTTATCACGAAACTCACTATTATCGTCAACAATTATTAGTTTCATCGATGTTTATTCTTATATAATTGATAATAAATCGCCTATATGAATAGTTTAATAAGCTTTATAGTTCGAATCATCGCTTTCGCTTAAATGCAAATTATACCCTTTAAACTTCTCTGCTTTTGTTGCAATAACTTCATCCTTAATAGGGTTTTGCTTAATGATCTTTTTGGCTGAAGCGAACTTGTGTCTCCCTTTTTCTTCAATTTTGAAATACGAAACTAAATCCTTCAGTTGCTCTGCCTGACCCGATAGTTCTTCCGCGCTTGAAGAAAGTTCTTCACTTGCAGCAGCATTTTGCTGGGTAACGGTATTAAGCTGCTGAATTGCATTGTTTATTTGACTCGCACCATTTGTTTGTTCAGCGCTAGCAGCAGCAATCTCTTGAACCATTTTAGTAGTTTTTTCAAGCTCAGGCATAATCTCATGCATTTTCTTTCCGGCTTCCTCAGACAATTTCAACCCTTTATTTGATAAACTAACAATCTCATCAGCAGCAACCTTACTTCTTTCAGCAAGTTTTCGAACTTCGGAGGCAACAACTGCAAATCCTCTACCCTGCTCGCCAGCACGAGCAGCCTCAACAGCAGCATTTAAAGCAAGAATATTTGTTTGAAAAGCGATATCATTAATTATTTTAATTTTATCAGCAATGGTTCGATTCGCCTCAACTGCTTCGGCAGATTTTTTAGACATATCGAGCATGCCAGCAAGCGATTGATTTGAGAGTTTTTCAGTTAAAGATGAGTTTTCGCTATTCTGCTCAATGTTCGAGGTTATTTCCTCCATCGTTGATGAAACCTGCTCAACGGAAGAGGCTTGCTCATTAGCACCTTGAGACAAATTTTGTGAAGTGCTGCTCATCTGTATACTTGCTTCAGCAATACCCTGCGAGCCAGCGAGTATGCTTCCTATAATCTCTCTTAATTTCTCAACCATGCTTTGCATTGATTTTGCAAGAACACCAACTTCGTCCTTTTGAATAACATCAATATTTACAGTTAGGTCGCCCATCGCAATCGATTCCGCAATCCTTACACTTTTTTGTAAAGGGATTGTTATAGCTTTAACTATTAAATAGGAAACTACAACTGCAATTGAGATAGAAATAATTATAACAAAAACGATTAGCACCTCAGCAGATGATGAAGATGACTTATCTTGCTTAATAATTTCAATCGTATTATTCATGTTATTCTCAAGGGCCTTAGTAAATGTAGCGCCCATTTTATCAGAAATAGGAACCATTTCAGAATAAACCTTATGGTATTGTGAGTATAGTTCTTCCTTTTCTGTTGGATCGGTAGTTTTTGAGAGCTGGCCTATAACTTTATCAATTCCGATATAGCTATCTCTCCAAGCCTTATACTCACCTTTTAGCTGTTCAATAAGCCTTCGGCCGGTCTCAGATTGTCTATTTCGGGCTAAAATATTTGACCATGTTTTTTCAACTACATCCCAACTTTGCTGTCTTTTAGATAGAATCTCGCTATAACTATTTCTTGCATCAACATCGGATTCATAAACCCAAACCTCAAGCGTTTGCGCTCTGACCTTCATACGTTCAGTATTCATTTGAGCAAAATCAATCAAATCAGGAATTCGATTGTCGCCAATATTGCTCAAACTATTTGAGATAGAAACTAGTTTTATAAAGCCTATAGCACCGACAAAGCCAATAATTAAAGCCAAAAAGCCATAGGAAAACCAAAGTTTGCTTGTGATTTTAATATCTCCAATTTTCATAAGTCACTATTATTTTTGTTTTTTACCATTAAAATTTACCCTCTTCATAGAGTTTTTCTCATTACAAATTTGGCTTTGTAAAAATTCTTTCTCAAGAGAGTAAACTATATTAATTTATGCCATTTCCCTTAAAAAAACTTCCGATTAATCTTATAAAAGAATGGTGTAAACCCTTAGGGGATACTGAGGTGAGTTATGAGAGATGAGTTATGAGAGATGAGTTATGAGAGATAAGTTGATTAGA
>CAYMII010000021.1:0-11824 GCA_964390565.1 uncultured Rikenellaceae bacterium | reverse complement strand
TGAGTTATGAGAGATGAGTTATGAGAGATGAGTTATGAGAGATAAGTTGATTAGATTGTTACAATTTTATTTTTGATAGCAAAAAGGATTAATCCAATTGTATTCTTGGATTCAGATTTAATTATTAGTTTAGAACGATGGGCTTCTATTGTTTTTACACTTAGAAATAATTTATCGGCAATTTCAGATACGGTTAGTCCGCTGCAAAGAAGTTTTAAAACTTCGAGTTCTCTATCAGTAAAATCAATTTTAACTGATTCTCGATTCTGAGAATGCATTGGACTACTTAAATCAATAATGATTTTTCTTAATAATTCGCTAGAGAAAAAGCTTTCACCTTTTGCCACACACTTAATGGCGTTCTCGAGTTCATGTTTCCCTGATGTTTTAAGAACAAAGCCTTTCGCACCCGCTTTCACTAACTGCGAGTAGTGTTCTTGATCGCCATGCATCGAAAGAACTAGAATATTTGCTTCCGGATATTGTTGTATAACCCTTTCGGTTGCGTCATAACCATTCATTATAGGCATATCAATATCCATTATAATTACATCGGGTAAAGATGATCTTATTAATTCGATCAACTTTAAACCATTATCAGCTTCGGCAACAACGATTCCAATTCCTTCTTTCTCAATTAATAGCCTTAACCCTTCACGAAATAAAGCATGATCATCAACAATTACAATTTTGTACTTTCCCGGAACCATTCTAATGTGTATAGCGACAAGTAAATCTAACTAATTATTTTATTATTTGAAATGGGCAACCTTATTTCTACAAATATTCCATTACCCAAACTGCTTTCGATCTTACATCTTCCGTCGAGAGTTTGCACTCTTTGCTCAATATTTAACAACCCCATGCCCTTTCCTTTTAGTTTTACCTCCTCATTATTGAATCCTTTACCATTATCTCTATATATAAGATTAATGGTTTCGTATTTATCATCAACATTTATATCAACAATAGATTTTGATGCACTTGCATACTTTAAAGTATTGTTTATTAACTCGGATGTTACCCTAAACAATACCGTTTCAACATTTTTATCGAATCGTTCATCGGTATTAGTATTAAACTCGATGTAAATCTTTTGGGTTTGATTAACATTTTCAATAAAGCTTTTAATTGCAGCAACGGCACCAAAACTACTTAAAATCCTAGGGCTAAGATTATTCGAAATTTCGCGAATTGACTCAATTGCTTCATTAATATTTTTCTCCCCTTTTTCAATAATAAGTTTTTTCTTTTCTAGATCATTAGTCTCCGAAATCCACTGAAAATAAAGTTTTATGGTTGATAGCAGTGGGCCTAAACCATCATGCAACTCTCTTGAGAAACGATTACGTTCTTTCTCTTCGGTTTCCATTATTGATGAAAGAATTCTTCTATCAGCATCTTTTTTTTCTGTAATATCCTCTTTTATCGCTAAAAAATGAGTGATCTCATCATTCTCGTTATTGATAGGGGAAATCAATGCATTCTCCCAAAATTTTTCACCATTTTTTTTCTGATTTTGAAAAATTCCTCTCCACTCTTTACCCGATTTAATTGTTTCCCAAAGAACCTTGTACTCATTATCGGAGGTAAATCCTGTTTTAAGTATACTCGGAGTTTTTCCAATTACATCTTCAAGGCTAAAACCTGTTATTTCAACAAATTTAGGATTCACATATTCAATGATTCCTCTTGTATCGGTTATAACCACAGATACTGGACTTTGATCAACGGCGTTAGAAAGGATAAGCAATGCGTCCTCATACTGTTTTCGTTCTGTTATATCGTGAGCTATCCTGAAATACTTATTCTCGCTAAAAGGTACAATTGAAATATTTGCATATCGATTCGTTCCATCCGACCTAAAAAACTCAACATCACCCATTTCAATGACTTTGTTAGAATTTTTTCCTTTATTCAATCTTTTAATTGTATCATCAGGGATGATATCGCTTGTAGTAATTTTGGTTAAGTCCTTTAAACGATAGCCAGTAAGCCTTTCGGCTGCTTTATTGGCATCAAGATATCGACCACTCTCGTTATCAATTACAAATATTGCATCATTGCTGCGTTCGAATAAAGTACGAAACTTATGCTCATTAATTGCAATTGCATCCTCCATACGTTTACGCTCAGTAATATCGCGAATTATTGATAAGATATGCGGAACGTTATATATCTGAATGATTCTCGACGACATGAGAACTGTCTTAAGCTCCCCATCTTTACACTTTAAAACTGATTCGAGGTTACTAACATAGCCTTCCTTAAGAAGTTTCTTAAGGAACATCTTGCGATCCTCTGGTTTATACCAAATTCCCAGCTCCAATGATGAGAAACCCATTAAATCTTGTCTATTATATCCGCTCAAAAGCGTAAAACCTTCATTAATATCAACATAAATCCCATTAATCATATTAATACAAACGGCATCAGGACTGGTCATGAAGGTCAAACGATATTTCTCTTCACTTTCTAACAGGGCCATTTCGATACGTTTTTGAATGGTTATATCGATATCAACTCCTCTGTACCCAATCATTTCCCCTTCATTGTTAAGAATTGGGCTACCACTCGTTTTAAAAATTACCTTACTTCCATTTTTATGTATATTGACATTTTCAAAATCTTTAAAAGCAACTATTTGGGTAAACATGCTAAAAGCCTGCTTCTTGAACTGCTCACTATTTTCATCTTCGAAAAAATCGAAGAAATGCTTTTTACCTATAAGCTCTTCGGGCCGATACCCTAATATCTTTTCCACTATTTGGTTTGAGTATGTATACAATCCATTTTTATCAACCTCCCAAATCCACTCATCAGCCGATTCGGTAACAATTTTAAATCGCTCCTCGCTCACCCTTAACGATTCTTCGGCTAGCTTTCGTTCAGTTACATCGCGTGAAAAAAGTGATGCGCCAACTACAGTCTCATCAACGACTATTGGATTAACAGATAATTCAATGAAAATGGAGCTATCTTTCAAATCAATTCTATCCTCAATGATGTAATGATCATTCCTAAATGCCCTATCATATCGCAACTTCCATACTTGACGGATTGATTCAGGAACGGTTTCCAGAATATTCATGCCTTCAACCAATTGCACACCAAAGTTCTCGAAGAAATCCTCCTTAAATATTTTATTAATATATAATATTTCGTAATTGGTATTTATTGCCCATATGCTATCTTGTGTATTTTCAATAATAGCTGAAAGATTCGCCTGCGTTTTTCTTATCATCTCGTCTGCCAAACGACGCTCGGTTATGTCCTGAATAGTGCCTATTAGGGTTAATATGTTTCCGTCGTTATCAAATGTAGGAACACCGAGTCCCAATACCCATCGAGTGGCATTATCCGATTTGCATAAAACTCTGTATTCTTTATTAAACGGGCTTTTATTGCCTATTACTTCGTTTGTAAGATAGGTGTTCATCATTAAACGGTCATCGGGATGAACAATATCCAGCCAACCCTGTATTGACCTTTCATATTCTTTGGTAATTCCGAAAATTTGGTCAAGAACTTCTGATGATTCCCAAACTCCTTTAACAAAATCAGTTTTATACGAACCTACATTAGCGGCTCGTTGAGATTCTTTAAAGAAGAACTCTCTTTCTTGTAATTCTTTTTCAAATTGTTTACGCTGAGATATGTCTCGGGCTGTTGCAATTATAACATCACGCCCAAAAAACTTACCTTTATTAACAACAACATCTTTAGGGAATACTTCACCATTTTTTCGTTTACCCCAAAACTCAAATTGATTTGATTCACCGGTCAAAATGGTTTTCTCGATTAAAGAAGAAACATAATTTAAGTCGTTTATGCCATTGGCTGAAAGAAACTCAGGAGTTTGACCAATTATCTCTTCTCGTTTATATCCGTACATCTTTTCAGCACCAGTATTTACATCGATGAAATGACCAGTTTCATCCATAATATAAATAGCTTCAGTTACGGTGTTAAAAAGCCCAGAATAACTTTTTTCGCTTTCTATTAATAATAATTCAACTTTTTTTCTTTCGGTAATGTTCACACTCAATGCCGATGCACCAGAAACAATATCTCCAGAAACTATTGGGTTTAAAAATACCTCATAGTATTGCAAGCCAACTGGACTTTCAATGGAGAACTCAAACTGATAACGTTTACCTGAAAGTGCTATATCATACTTTTCTTTCCAAAAGGCTCTTAAATCTTGCGAAAGGATTTCTAATGCATCCACCCCTTTATCGACCTCTATATTGAAAAATTTGAAATATTCATCCTTAAAAAAAGAGTTTATTGTAACGAATTTATAATTACTATTAATAGACCAAATAGCATCGTTTCTATTGTTGATTAATGAGCTAAGACCAGCCTTAGAATCATTTAGGGTTTCTTCAGCCCGTTTTTGCTCAGTAATATCTTGAACCATCGATATTATTTCAACTACATTTCCTTGACTATCCTTAATAGGGGTATTTATCCAATTACAAATGATGTTATCTCCATTTTTTGTGGTATTCCAATTAACATGATGAGACTCTATTCCCTTAAACTTTAAATCATACCACAGTTTTGAAACACTCTCCTTTTGATGCTTTGGTACAATAATTTCGTAGGCTGATTTACCAATAACCTCATTTTCGCTATACCCAAATAGCCTCTCTGCTGCAGGGTTCCAACTTTTTACACCGAGTTTATCATTCCAAACAATATATGCAATGGGCATTTTATTAAACTGCAATTTCAAATACACTTCACTTTCGCTTTTCTTCTGAAAAGCAACAAATTGCCTTTCAACAAAAAACATAATTGCCCTGGCTGCAATTAACCCTCCCACAACAATAACTTCAAAAGCGATAATGTAATGACCGTCTTTAAAAGCATCATCTTGAAGAACGACATGACTTAGACCCACAAAACTTATCCATATTACAAAACATATAAGAATAGAGTTTAAAAAAATCTGAAGGTTAAAATTCATCGATTTTAAAACATCAAGTCCCATTATAGCTCTAATAAAAGGTAGTCTTAGCAACAAGTCGGCTACAATAGTAAGAATTGAGATATTAATACAATCCTTAATGATAAATCCAATAATAATACTATTGTCTAAATTTGATAGGGTTTTACCTTCATAAATAAAACTATTTAGCGCTAATAATTTATTAAAAAACAGAAGAAACAAAAAAGTGTAAACAAGAGAAAAGAAGAAAAAAATCTTAATATATCTAAATAGAATAATTTTACTTCTAATGATATTTCTTATTCGACAATTAACTAAACCAATTGCAGTAAAAAAGAGCAGGAATAGAGATGAAGTCAAAAAATTAGCTAGCCCATTACTTGGCCATAAAATAAAAGGGAAAAAAGCAGCACCCGAAACTGATGAAATAAAACCATATCGCCAACCAAAAGCTATAGAGGTAAAAATAGGTAATACTAATGACCAAGGAATATCGATTGTTACTTCTCCAATTCTATTACTAAAACCATAAGGTGATAGAATAAAGCTAATAAATCCCAAAGCAATTGAGATAATAAACTTCAACCTTACGCTATGATTGCTTATGTTATAGTAACTGGTTCTCTCTTCTGAGTTATTACTTACAAAATTCATAATCAAGGTTTTTACCTTGTATAAATTTATAAAAATTGCTTAACAATATCCTATTTTACAACAAAAAAACCAGAGCTATAAAAAGCTCTGGTCAAATTTGATATTTAAAGTTCTATGTGCTAAAAACTTTCGTAATTTTTATCATCGCTATCCCTCATTTTTAAATTTACACCACTTTGTTTATTAGGGTTTTGATTTCCTTTTGTAGTTTTTGGTGGATTAGAAGTCTTTTTAACTTTTGGGGAGTTTGACTTAACTTCTCTAACTGGTTCAACGTCCTTTTTCTCTATAGTTTTATTATCTATTTTATGAGGTTTAGTATGCACTGATGATTCGTTTTTCATTTCAGTTTTAAAGTAAGCCACAAGTTCTTTGAGTTGCTCGGCTTGACCGGTCATCTGCTCAGCGCTTGCTGATAACTCTTCTGAAGAAGATGCATTCTGCTGAGTTATGCTATTTAATTGCTGGATTGCATTATTAACCTGTTCGGCACCAGAGCTCTGCTCTTTGCTTGCAGATGAAATCTCTTGAATCAGCTGAGTAGTTTTTTCGATTTGAGGAATAATATTGTTTAAAAGACCAGTAGCTTGCTCCGTGATATTAACGCTATTAATAGAAAGATTGTTAATTTCATCTGCTGCAACCTTACTTCTTTCAGCAAGTTTTCGAACTTCGGCAGCAACTACGGCAAATCCTCTACCATGTTCACCTGCACGTGCCGCTTCAACAGCAGCATTAAGAGCAAGGATATTCGTTTGAAAGGCAATATCGTTAATGATTTTGATTTTATCGGCAATATACCTTATTGAAACCATGCTCTCTTCGGATGCTTTACGAACCTTAACAGCATCCTGCGCTACAACAATGGCTATTTTATCAGTTTGTTCGGCATTATGCGAATTCTGCTCAATATTTGAAACCATCTCTTCCATAGTTGAAGAAACCTCTTCCGTCGATGAAGCCAATTCATTTGCGCCAGATGATAGTTGCTGTGCAGTTGAGTTAATCTGCTGGCTTGCTCCTGCAATATTGCTACTCGCACTTTGCAGTTCATTCACCATCTCAATGAGCTTCGCCTGCATCGTATTTAAAGAATCTTGCAAAATACCAAGCTCATCCTTCCTATCAACCTCAACAAAAGAAGTCAGATCGCCACTAGCTATTTGCTTTGCCAATGCCACAGCTTTAAATATAGGTTTGATAAAATTATCGGCTAAAAAATAGATTAGTAAACTAAGTATAATAATGCCAATAATTCCAACTGTTAACGCTTTAATAAAAAGCGAATTAGCCTCGCTCAAAGTTTCATTCTTTGGAACAACAACACAAAGAGACCAAGGGGTTGCAGAATTACCTACTTTTACGGGTGTTACACAAGTAAAAAGATCTTTACCCATTTTTTTTGAGTAGGTAGAAAATGTTTTTAACTCACCTTTTTTTATTGCAGATAAAATGTCATTGTTAACAAAATCATAATTTTCAGAAAAGTTCTTGCCGATTACGCTCTCATTACTACTTGCTGCAATTAAACCTTCATTCGATATTAGTACTCCAAACCCAGTTTTATAAAGTTTAATTGCTCCAATAATCTTTGACAATTCTTTCAAATCAATGTCTATAGCTATAACCCCAAGAGTTCTTCCGTTTTCAACCACTGGGATTACAACACTTGTTTCAAAAAACTGGTTTTTATCATCATTAACGTATGAATAGTAGTAAGGTTCATTGATTACCTCTTTTTGTGTTTTAGCCGCAATTGTGTAAAAATCCTCATCGTACATCGACAACTTTCCTTGCTCAATAAGGGTTTTTCCTTTGTCTTTATAGTAAGTTAAATCGTAACGACCTGACTCATCATACGGGTAAGATCCCTCGAATTTCTTATCATTCCCATCTAGCGCATTATCCTCCCACATCGACCAAGCTGCAAGAAAATTGGTGTTTTTTTCTAGAGTTTCTTTGAGCATTTCGTTATAGTACTCCCTATTCTTATTATCTAGCCTTCTTAATGAATTGAAACTGTTTACTAGACTTCGAGCAGACTCAACAGGCTGCTGAAAGTAAATATTTACTTTCGATGAAGTTTCAAGGGATTTAGTGATGCTAAGTTCAGTTGCAAATTGGATTGAATTGCGACGATTTGAGGTTGTAATAACAATAATGGTTATTGCATAAATCAACAATGTAAACCCTAATATACTAACCAGCATCTTGGTTTTCAAACTATTCCAATTCATATGCTTGAGTTTTTTAAGTAATAATCAATTACTTTTATGTAGACTTTGATTTGGTTCAAATTGAATTATCTAAAATATCTCTCAAAGATATTCGTTTATAATGCGATAAACATCAGATAATTGATGATTTGCATCAATATTGAGTCGTTAAACTAATAGAAACGTTGGTACAATTTAATATTAATTAGGAGATACACATCAAATATTCGAAGAGAAACAAAATTGATTCCACCAAAAATGTTCGTACTTTTGAATTTAAATGGAAAAACTACTTCATTATGACTAGCAAGGAGTTAACCGAACTAATTCGCCAAAACACAAGGATAATCCTTCCTAATTTTGGTGCTTTTCTTGTAAAGGATGGCGGTGAAAAAGGGTTTATTCCCACCAATGTCTCATTCAGCCCATTTCTTCGTTATAACGATGGAATGATTGAGGTTTACGTTGCTAAAAGCAGAGGTATTAGCAAAGAGGATGCCTCCAAGGTTGTCTTCGACTTTGTTGAAAATATAAAGAATGAGTTGCTCGAAAAAGGGGTGTTTGAGATTGATGGTTTGGGTTACCTTAATCGTGATCAAAGGGGTAGCTTAACTTTTACATTCTCTCAAAAAATTGATTTAAAAACAATTCCCGCTAAGGAAGTACCTGCCGATTTTGTCAAAACAGAGAATGAAACTCCTCAACCAATTGTAAAAGTTGATGATCCCGACGATAAAAAGGATGTATGGCTTGCTGAAGATAAGCCTCAATCGGAAGAGGATGCTGATAATAAGCCAAAAAAGATTGCAAGAACAAAAGCAACAGTCGAAAAATTAACAACTACAAAGAAAAGTTCAAAATCAACAAAAAAAGTAGAAGAACCCGTTACAAATGAAGTTGAATCGGTAAAGCAAGATATTACAATTGAAGCAAAATCGGAGCCTACATTTGTACTTGAAGGTAAACCTGAGAAAAGCAACGAGATTGAACCTACTATTCAAGTTTCTGCAGCAAATATGAATGAAAAACTGATAGAGATTGAAAAAAACGAACCTGAAGTGCAGCCAAAACAAGAAACTAAGCCTGATGATTATAGCGTTGAGGTAATAAATGAGGAACAGCCTAAAAAGAGTTTCAAAGGCATTATTTATACGATTATTACTTTAGGAATTTTGGTTGCTTTGTTCTTCATTTTACGCAACTACTATCTCCCACCCAAAATTGAAAATTCAAATAACGAATCCTTAAGTGGAAAAGCACCCGAAAGTATTATTAAAGATGATGCTGAGGTTAAAGATAAAATCGAGATACCTAAAGATGACATTGATAAAGCGTATAACGAGCAATCGGAATATGATAGATTTGTAGCCGAGCAAAAAGAGAAAGAGAAAAAGCAAGAGGAAGCTATTGCTAATACACTAATAGAAAAGGCTAAAGAGAAGGAAAAGGTAAAACAGAATACTACACCTAGCGGTATCAGATTTTATGTAATTGCTGGTAGTTTTAAAAATGCCGACAACGCTAAGAGTTTTGCTAACGATCTAAAAAAATTAGGGTACAACGCCGCAATTGTAATACAAGCATCGGGAATGAGTGCAGTACACATTGGAAGCTACTCAACCCACGAGGAGGCAAGCAAAGCGATGAACGAATTCAAGTCTAAACGTAAAAATCTCTGGATATTAAAAAAATAGGATTATTCTCAACGGGAATTAAAAAGGTCGACTACCCTGAGATTGGTAGTATTTCTTACAAAAGGAACTCAAGAGCTCGAAGGCTTTCGATTTCGGTAAAAAGTTCAACTGGAGTTAAGGTAACAATACCTGGTACGCTATCTTTTCGTAGCGCTGAGGAGTTTGTATTAACTAAATCGAAATGGATTGTTGAAAAGCTTCAGTATTTTAAAAACAATACTGTAAAACTTGAGCAATCGGGACAATTTCAAACAAGAAATCATATACTACATTATATTCCCATTGAGGGAGATAAGATTATTGTAAAGGTAAAAGCACCAAATATCAACGTAAACTTTCCAAAAAACCTCGATGTTCAAAACGAGCAAGTTCAACTTGCTGCTCGAAAAGGGATTGAACTGGCCTATAGAATTGAAGCTCACGAATACCTACATAATAGAGTTAAAGAGTTGGCTGAATTGCATAGTTTTAAATATAATCGAATTGGGATAAAAAATGCAACATCGCGCTGGGGAAGCTGCTCGGCAAAGAATAACCTAAACTTTAGCATCTTTTTAATGAAACTTCCTGATAATCTAATCGATTACATAATCCTTCACGAGCTGTGCCATACCATCCATAAAAATCATGGGCCAAAGTTTTGGGAGGAACTCGACAGGAAAACTGGTGGGAACGCCAAAAAACTTTCGAAGGAAGTTAAAAAATATAGAGCTGGGGTGTAGGATTGAACTGTGAGCTTTGAGTTGCCTCTTGTCACTTATCACTTGCTCCTAGAACTTCACCCCATCCCAAAATAGGATCTCGTTCAAAGGTTTCCTTCTCTCACTATGCCTGTTCTCTTTAGGTTCTTCAGCAGGAAAACCGATTGGAATCAATGCAATTGGAGTAATATTCGATGGTAATTCAAGGATTTGAGAGCATTTCATAACATCAAACTTACAAACCCAGCAAGTGGCAAGTCCATGTTCTGTTGCAGAAAGCATAAGGTGATCGATTGCAATGGTAACATCAATATCACAATGATCTTTGCCATCGGCGCGACGCCATGATTTATTGTGATCGCCACAAGCAACAATTATTAGAGGAGCAGTCTCAATCCAGTTTCGTGCATAGCACGATGCAACCCTTTTACGAAGCGACTCATCAGATATAGCAACGAACAGCCATGGCTGACCATTAACTGCCGATGGAGGTACACGGGCAGCATCCATAACCTTTTCGACTAAATCTTTGGGAACTTCTTGATTCTTATAAGCTCTACAGCTAAAGCGCTTTTTGGCCAATTCGATAAAAGAGTCCATAAACTATTCTTTGATGGAGTGTAATCGCTCGGTAAGTTCTATTATCTGATTAAAGAAATCATCAGCAATAACCTTATAGTGCTTTTTGCAGAATTTCTCCTCGCCTTTTGCAGCATTTGCATTTAAACGGGTTATTGTTGATGCTTTTAACTCTAAGGCATCGGTAATTACATCAATAATATTCTCTTGATCCAATAAAATAGAGAATGTTAGCTGAGTATAGCATTCGCTAATGAAGTGGTCTACCAGAAAATTTACATCTTTTTTGAGGTCACGAATGCTTGCCATTGCTTTGATATTAAAATTTAGAAAATAAATATAGGCTATTTTCAATATCGTTAAAGCAATGTTAAACAAAAAATTAGGTGATATTCATCAACTTTACAAAAGAGTAAAATCAATAGCCGTAAATCCTACCCTCGACCCTATTTATCTTGATTTCCATCACTTTAACATTCTCAACAGCGGGTCTACTATATGTAAAATCTGAGTTTCCGGAATACTTTTCCATAACAAAGTTGAGAATATCTATCTTTTCATCATACCCTGGAATATCCAAAACCTCACCATGAATTAATACGCTACGATATCTCATGGAATAGGAACAAGCAATCTTCTCGCTTTGAATTCGCATTTTATAATCGGTGCTAAAAGCAACGCAAACTTTTGGATTTAACTTCCATGCCTCTATCTTTTTCCCTTCGGGGGCACTATGAATAAATAAACGACCCTCTTTATATGCAAAGTTGAATGGTATAACATATGGAAGACCATCCTTGTCAATCAGCCCAATGTGGCAAGCTATTGAACTATTAATTATCTGATCTATTTCCTCTTGGGTGATATCGCTTCTGCTTTTCATACCATTAATTTTTAAGATCTTTTTACTGTTGATTAGAGCAACGAATTTAGGTATAAAATGAAAAAATGCAAATTATAAAGGTTTTTGGTGAATAACGATTACTTTAGTTTTTTATCTTTGCACATCAATTTTAAAAAATC
>CAYMII010000020.1:0-70545 GCA_964390565.1 uncultured Rikenellaceae bacterium | reverse complement strand
GAACCTAGGCTAACAGAACCAAAATCTGCTGTGCTACCACTACACCATAGGTCAATCAAAATAAAGATCGCCCTAAAAAGGCAGGGCAAAAGTAATACAATTTTATAGCCTTGCAAAAAATATTAAAAAAATTTTTCATTTATTCGGAATGTCAAGCACATGAATGGCTGCAAAAGTAATTGTAGTAAATAAAAACGTCCTTTTGATTTCAAAAGGACGTTTAAAAGTATCTCATCAATTGAGTTATAAGTTTTCCAACTCTTTCAGCTTCTTCTCTTTCATCTCCCACTTTTTCTCGAGCATCTCGTTTGGCCAATAATCCGATTTGGGTTGATGGGCGTTGAGCAAATCTTCCATCGTGTAATCAACAAAAATCTTATAATCTTCAGGAATGAGAAGGTTGATAGTGAGCTCCTGTGCTTTCCATTTAGCTCCTTCAGGAAGAACAAAGTAGGTATCAAAGTTTACCACTGAATCCTTAATTGTGTAGCTATACTTTATGCTTTTAGCGTTAAGCTCTGCGGTTAACTTATTTGAACCTCTTGCTTTACGAATGAGTTCAATTTCTGGAAATTTCTTCGATGACTTCTCAATAGTTATATTCGGCTTTCCAATGATTACCGATTTTCCATCCATCTTTGTTAATGCGTACTCATCAATCTCAATCATTCGGCTCGATTCCTTATAAAAGCCTTCAGAATTGTCGGTTGCTTGAATTCGTAAGTAACGATTCGGATTTGGTTGCTCAAGGGTAACATTTTCGGTAACGCTTTTGCGAACCATAAAGCTCTGCGCTTGAGAATAGATGGTAAAGGCAAGAATTACAATTGAAAACACCCATATACCGGCAGCAACTAGCCCAATGAATCTGTCGCGAGCTCGAAAGTTGAAAAGTATTCGGATTCCTATGTATAGCAGGGCAAAAATAGGTATGGCAACTACAAAAAAGATTGGAATTGTAACCCAAATGCTTGTACTAAACTCAAAAAAGGATGTAATAACCTCTCCAAGAGGAATGCCATGTACCATTGGGAATGCTCCTTTGAAAAGAAGCCCGCCAAAGAAAATTACATTGATAAGCGCAAAAAGTGCAATTAGCATTGTCATAATAAGCGTAACAGCAATGATGATTGCAATAACTTTTACAATTACAAGCATTACCTGGATACACCAGTAAGCAAATCGACCAATGATATATACTAAACTTTCGAGGAAACCTCTAAGTCCACTTTTTTTGATATTTTGGTTAATTAGCGATGATTCCTCGCGAATCGTTTTCTCGATATTCGATAAATTGATTGGCTCACCTTTCATCTCAAGGCGTTGCCTTGGGGTTAATGCTCGAGGTACTGCAATCCATAGGATAGCATATAAAATCAGACCAAATCCTTTAAAGAAAATTAGTACTAGGAATATTATTCGAAGTACAATAGGATCGATACTGAAATACTCGCCTAATCCAGAACAAACACCAGCAATGTAAGAGCGTTCAGGATCGCGGTAAAGCCTTTTCGGGAATTGGTTTTTTTGCTTCGAATAATTAGGATTATCTGTTTCGGAAGCAATTTGATCGGGATCACCCAAAATGATAAGCACTTCCTTAACAATTTCTATCGATATAGATTCTAAACCACCTTTCTTTTCAGCGAAAAGTTCAGCAATTCTTTCTTCAATATCTTGAATTATGTCTTTGCCCTCTTTATCGTTGGCAAGCCTTTGCTTAAGGTTGTTGATATAGCTGTCGAGAAGCGCAAAAGCATCCTCATCAATGTTGTAGGTTATACCTCCAAGGCTGATTTTGATTGTTTTTTTCATCGTTTAGCTATTGAAGGTTTCGAATAGTATTAACCGTATCAACAAGCTCGTTCCAGCTTGTATCAAGTTCAGTAAGATAGGTTCTGCCTTTTTCGGTTAAAGCGTAGTACTTTCTTGGTGGTCCTTGTGGCGACTCCTCCCAGCGATAGCTTAATAGTCCAGCATTTTTTTGTCTAGTAAGCATTGGGTAAAGCGTTCCTTCTACTACAATCATTTTTGCCTCTTTCAGCTTATTGATAAGATCGGATGTATATGATTCGCCTCTCGAAAGGATGGATAGGATGCACAACTCGAGCACACCTTTTCGCATTTGAGCTTTTGAATTATCTAGTTCCATGACTTTTTTTCTTAAATGTTATTACTTCCTTCCGTCGTTAAACGATTTGCCAATATTATCGGCAGTAACAGGCTCGCCTTTCATCTCCAATTTTTGTGAAGGTGTAACGGCAGGTGGTACTACAATCCAAAGGATGATATAGGTAATTAAACCAAGACCTCCCCAGAATAAGGTGAATACAAATATTAATCGAAGTACAAGAGGCTCAATCCTCCAGTAGTAGCCAATCCCTGAGCATACTCCACCAAGAATTCGGTCATCCATATCGCGATATAACCTGCGATAGCTTCTGTAATCTTCTTGCATACTGTTTTTCATAGTTTCATCTCCTTCAATTTCACCAGGCTCGCCCATAATTTTTATTATTCGGTTGATTTCGTTGATATCAACAGCCTGATTTTCATTTTTAATGTTTTCTCGCAGATGCTCTGCGATTCTTGTTTCGATATCTGATATAATTTCCTGTTTTCCCTCCTCGCTGGAGAAATGGAACTCTAATCTTTTCAAGTAGCCATTAAGCACATTGTAAGCATCCTCTTCGAGGTTGAAGATGCTGCCGTTAAGGCTTACTGTCATTGTTTTTTTCATAGTTTTATTCGATTATTACCTCGCCTGTTAAGGTATTATTACAATGCAAATATAGTGTGTAAATATATACCATGCAATACATAGTAGTAAAATATTTCAAAAATAGTGTTAAAATATTTTATCTTATTATAGATAACATAGTTAATCAAGTTTTTAAAAGGGATAATTATTAATTAACTTGGATGCCTTAATATCGAGATTATGATTAAAGGGACTTTACAAAAAATGGATATTCGGAATATTGGCTCCGAAAACCAAATAATTGCTGATTATTATTTGATTTTGAATAATGAGAGTTTACCCGTAAACAGTTTAATAGGTAAGCATCTTAATATTCATTTTGCTGGAAATATTTACTGCATAAAATGCGGACGAAAAACCTCTAAATCATTTGGTCAAGGATATTGCTACCCCTGTTTTACAACTGTTCCCGAAACGGAGGAGTGCGTTTTGCGTCCTGAACTTTGTAAAGCCCATTTGGGCGAGGCTCGTGATTTGGTTTTTGCCAAAGAGCATTGTCTAATCGATCATTTTGTTTATTTAGCTTGGTCGGGAGGGCTTAAAGTTGGAGTAACCCGATACCATCAAATACCAACACGTTGGTTAGATCAAGGAGCAACCAGAGCAATTAAAGTATGTAGGACTGCAAATAGGAATATGGCTGGTTTGGTTGAGGTGGAATTGAAGAAGATTCTCGCAGATAAAACCAACTGGCAGGCCATGCTAAAGGGTTTGGAAAATAATGACATTGATTTACGAGAAGAGAAGGCGAAAGCCGTAAAATTTTTATCAGAAAAGCATCTTTCATTTATAGTTGAAGAGGATGTTGAGTATACCATTCAATACCCAATTCTGCAATATCCTGAAAAGGTAAAATCTTTTTCTTTTGAAAAAGAAGCCACTGTGGAAGGGACACTTACAGGCATAAAGGGTCAATATCTGATTATTGATAATAGTAGAGTTCTTAATGTTCGAACGCATAGTGGATATGAAGTTGAGGCTGTTGTGAAATAAAAAAAGGTGAACGAAACTCGTTCACCTTTTTTATATGGACTAGAAATCCTAACTATTTGCGTTAGTAATATCTATTGCAATTTTAAGAATCTTATTTACCTCTCCGTGATGATTGTATAAAGGAGTGTATGTCTCAAGGAATGTATAATCTATACCGTTTATTGTAAACTTAGAGGTTTGTTTCTTGATGTTACCCCTACGAAGTTCGGACCAAAACTGGTCGTAAGATATTTTTTGGCTTTCGTTTAGTTTTAAACCTTGTGAATGGTGCTGACCAATAATTTTGTCACGAGGTAAACCAAGTATAGCTTGGTATGCATCGTTTAAGGAGATAATATTTCCCTTAGTATCGTATTCCATTAAGTAAGCTGAAGCATTAAGCGCATTTACCAAACCTTCGAGTTCAAAAGTTTTGCGCGATGCCTCCTCTTGAGTTGATTGTAACTCCTCCATGTTTTGACGCATCTCTTCTTCTTGTGCAGCCATCATTTCGGCTTGCTCTTGCGATTTTTCCAAAAGCTCGTTTGTACGAGTATTTACGTTAACAGAGTGTAGAGTAGATGCTATATTCTGAGCAAGTTTTCTTACAAGTTCAATTTCGTGAGGTAAAAACTTGTTAAATGAAGTAAGTTCGATAACACCAAGAACCTCATCTTCAATAATCAAAGGAACAAGCAATAAGGCATTTGGATTAGCATCTCCAAGACCCGAAGTGATTTCAATATAATCTTCTGGTATTTCTATAAGATTAATTACATCCTTCTCTGCAGCACAGGTACCAACTAACCCTTCACCTTTAGCAAAAGTTTTTTTGATTCTGCGACTTCTATCAAATGCAAAGGCTGCAATTAATTCGTATTCCTCGCTTTGCGATTTATCGTTTAATACAAATAGCCCACCTTGAACAGCTTTAAGATACCAAACAAGGTTTTTAATTATTTCATCGCCAAGTTTAGCTTGATTATTGTTGTTCTGACGAAGTATCTCAGCGAAAAGAGTTAACCCCTCGTTAGCCCATTTCACTTTTTCTTCTTCTATTTTGCGGTTATTCTCTTCATCGCGAGCCTTTATTAGGCTATCACGCATATCGATTAGTGATTTACCCAACACATCATCCTCACTAAGAAGCGTAAGATCTGCCTCAAGGTTTCCGTTGCCAATTAGTCGAGCAAATTCTGTTTTGTCGTTGATACCAATCATAGAAGAAGAGAGGGCATTTGCCATAATCTCAATTTCATCGCCAGTTTTAACGTCGAGGCTTGTTGAGTTATCGATTTTACCTTTTGCTGCATCTTCGAGCAATTTGGTCATTTTATTTATTGGGCGAGTTAGATAGTTGGTGAATACAAATAGTACAACAATAAGTACCAGTATCCCAATTATTCCAGCTACTAAGTTGAAATTATAGTTGGCGTTTGCTTCAGCCATAATCTCGTTTTTAGGAACAATAATTCCTAAAGACCATGGAGTATTTGTACTTCCTACAATAATTGGTGCTAAAGAGTAATAAAACTCTTCCCCTGATTTAGCTTTATAAGTAAAACTAAAGTATTCACCCTTTTGAACCTTTTCAATAAGTTTGAACTCTTTAACAATGTCTGGCTGTTTATCTGCAATGTTCTTTTTATAGAATGCAGTATCGGGGTGTGCAACAAAAACCCCTTTGTTTGATAATAGAAAAGCATAGCTGTTATTGTATGGCTTAATGCTGTGAACAAGATCTTGAAACCTGTTTAGTAAAAGATCTAAGCCAACGAGCCCAATAAACTTACCGTTTTCGATAAATGGAGATGCCAGAGAAGCCATCATCTTTCCCCCTTGGAGAACAGAAATGTAAGGCTCTTCAAACCGCTCGTTAGCACCAGCCTTCATCTTGCCATATGTGGGAGGATCGCCAGTTAAGCTGCGGATTTCTTTTTTTGTCTTTAAAACACCATTTTCTCTATAAGCGATATAAAATTGTCTGCCTGTTGGTTTGTCCCATTTAGGATCAAGGTTACTCAGCTCCCAGCTATCCCAGAGGGCATCAATTTGAGGATTTGCCTGAAAGACTCTATTGTACATATCCCTATAATGCACAAGCCATTTTTCTTGAGGAAGAGTCTTGTATTCAAGAAATGCATTTGAAAGCGTACGAGCAATTGCTAAATCGCTGTTAAGCCAACCTTCTATTTGTAATGCGTTTTGTTTTACTACAGCGTCAGAGTATTCAAGAGCATTTTTAAATATGATTTTTCGTGATGTTTGACTAATGAAAATGAAAATGGATGAGAACACTATAATAATTGCTCCCAGTATGAAGACGATTATCTTCTGCCAGATTTTGAATTTTATTTTCATACCATCAAATTTTTAAAAAAATCAACCTTAAACATAAGCAAAAATAGTTAATAGATTAATCAATATCTACCTTTTTTTAAATCGATTTGTATTATTATAGAATATTTGAAACAACGAATATTTCTATCAGTATAAATTATTTAGGCAATTAATAGCCTAAAAAACCAATGCTTTTTTAATTTTGGGAAATTTTATGCCAACAAACACCCTATCAATGACAAATTTAGATTTAAAATCACGCGTTAAGATTCTAAAATCTATCGGATTATTCTCCTCTGTTCGCGAAGAGGTGCTTAATCAGATTGCAGAAGTGCTCGTTCCAAAGAAACTTGAACAGGATGAGATGCTTTTCAAAAAAGGGGATGATGATCATACCCTTTACATCGTTGTTAAGGGTAGCGTTAAAGCGCATGTTGGCGAACACAACTACGCAATTTTTCAGTATTCCGATTATTTTGGTGAATATTCATTGCTCGATTCATCAACCCGTTCGACTTCTGCAACAGCGCTAGAGAATACAGAATTATTAGGATTTGAGCAGACTGACTTTTTCAGATTTCTAGATAATAATCCTTCGATGGTAAGGGCAATGCTTAACAGCCTTGTGTGGAGGTTAAGAGACTATAACTTTCTTGAAGCCGAATTAACGGCAAAAAATATTGAGGTTCATAAGCAAAAAGAGGCAATCGAACTTCAAAGGAAGGAGTTAGAATCGCTTAACTCTACTAAAGATAAGTTTTTTGCAATTATTGCACACGATTTAAAAAACCCATTTAGCACAGTTCTTGGGCTATCGGAACTTCTTGCCAAAGAGTTTGAATCGTTTGATGCCGAAAAGTTGAAAGTTTTTATCGAGCAAATCTATAAATACTCCAATAACACCTTTAACCTGCTCGAGAATCTTCTTCAGTGGTCGATGCTTCAAACAGGCAGAATGCCATTGCGCCCGAAGCTTGTTAATATCAACGAGTTGATCGTTGAGAATATAGAGCTTTTAAGAGGCAATGCGCTTCAAAAAGGGATTACCCTTGAATCGAAAACAATTGATGATGGTTTTGTCTTTGTTGATGTAAGTATGATTACAACGGTAATCCGTAATCTACTTTCCAATGCGATTAAATTCACATCTCAATCGGGGAATATCTGCATTGAAATTGTTAAAGATGGAAATATGCTTAAAGTTTCCGTTGAGGATAATGGAGTTGGTATTGCCGATCAGGATATGCAAAGACTTTTCAAAATTGATTCAAACCCAACCTCTATTGGAACTTCGATGGAGAAAGGGACAGGACTTGGCCTAATTCTATGTAAAGATTTTGTTGAGCGGAATGGCGGTACAATTTGGGTAAATAGCCAGCTTGGTCGTGGTTCGAAATTCTTCTTTACGATTCCTAGCGTTAATAGCAATCAAATTTAAATAGACCGGAGTGGTTTAATCTTCAACAATCATTAGGCTGCTAATAATACCGTCGCTTATTAAGAATTGCTCTGAGGGAATTTGCAATATTGAACCATCAAGTTTAAGTTGATTATTCTCAATAAACGTTTTTGCAGAGTTAAGCAATTGCTCAACGAGCAATGGGTTGACGTTCTTCTTTAACTCCTCGATGTTTATTCCCCATATCGTTCTTAAGTGAGTTAGAATTTCTTCGTTGAAAAGCGTAATCTCATCGAGTTCTTCTTTCTCAACATTTGGAGTATTTGAATCAATGCCCATTTCCCATTTTTGGTATGAGTGTGGGTTCCATGCTCTTTGACTCTTATTATACGAATGTGCTGCAGGGCCTAATCCAAGGTATGGTATCCCTTTCCAGTATGACGTATTGTGTTTTGAGTAGTAACCCTCTTTGGCAAGATTTGAAATTTCGTAGTGTATAAACCCATTGGCTTTAGCCTGTTCCTGTAGAATGCTGAATTGACCAACGCTGGTGGCCTCATCAACCTCAGTAAAAATATTTTTATCAAGTTTTCGGGTTAGTGGAGTTCCCTCTTCATAAGTTAGGTGATAGCATGAAAGGTGCTTAATATCTAGCAAAAAGGCTTTTGTAAGGCTATATTCCCAACTTTTTAATGTTGAGTTTGGAATCCCATAAATCAGATCGATGCTGATGTTATCAAATCCACTATTCATTGATATTTCTACCGATTTTTCTGCATCATAGGCATTATGCCTACGACCCATAAACTTTAGCTCCTCGTCGATGAAAGATTGAATACCAATGCTAACACGATTAATCCCTGCAGTTCGATAAGCTCTCATCAAATCTGCAGTTACATCATCAGGATTTACCTCGATGGTTATTTCTGCATCAGCAGAAATGTTATACACTTTAGAAATGCAATGTAAAATGTATTCAACTTGTGAAGCAGCTAATAGTGATGGCGTACCACCTCCAAAGTAAATTGTATCAATTCTTTCGTTTGGAATAAATCCCTTTCGGAGATTTAACTCCTTTTCGATAAGCAGGTGGAAGAGCTCGGTTTTTTCGCTTACACCCAAAGAGTAGAAATCGCAGTAAAGGCATTTCTTCTTACAGAATGGAACATGTATATAAATGCCTGCCATTTTTATTGATTTTGAGTTTGGGTTGGGCTTAGTAAATCTATATCTTTGCAAAAATATACAAAAATGAAGACATACAAGATTGCCCTTGGCTGTGACCATGCTGGCTACTCCACAAAGGAAAGTATAAAAAAAATTCTAGAAGATTTAGGTCATAAAGTGTGGGATTTTGGGACTCATAGCGAGGAGAGTGTTGATTATCCCGATTTTATTCATCCGCTTGCAAAGGCCGTTGAGGAGGGGGATTATAATTTTGGTCTCATTTTTTGTGGTAGCGGCAACGGTGTAAACATTGTTGCAAATAAATATCAAGGCGTACGCTCAGCGCTTTGCTGGACTGAAGAGATTGCCAAACTTGCTCGTCAGCATAATAATGCCAACGTTTGTGCAATACCTGCTCGTTTTATTGAGTTACATCTGGTAAAACAGATTGTGAAAGCATTCCTTGAAACTGAATTTGAGGGCGGACGTCATTCTCGCAGGGTTGAAAAAATTCCAGTTCAAAAATAGAGTTATTCCGGAGCCTTAGTTACGTAGTTTGTGGGTAGTGTAACCAGTAAAGAGTGTGAAATATGCTCGAGGCGGACAACTACTTTTTGTTTGCCTTTATGCTCTATTAGCTCACCGGTTAACCCAATTAATGTCCCAAATTTAACTTCAACCTTTGCTCCAGGTTCGAGCGTTTCTTCCAATACTTCAACTTCAACGTCCTGCTCAAGAAGATTTTTAATTAAATCGATTTGTTTATCGGGAATAGGAACTGCCTTGCCTTCGAACGTAACATACCTAACAATACCGTAGGTATTAAGAACATTATAGTAATCCTTTTGGGTAATTCGAACGAAAATATACGAACGGAAAAGTGGCTCTTCGACCATCTTTTTGCGATCGCTCCATTGTTTTAATCGTCGCTGTATTGGAAGGTAAGTTTCAATACCATTTGCCATTAAACGCTCAAACGCCTTTTTTTCGTTTCGTGGTTTAGTGTATGCTGCGTACCAACGGGGTTCATTAACTTTTTCTAGAGCCATTGCAAGGTATTTTCAACGGTCAAATATACAAATGCAAAAGCGTTGATGCAAAAGTGCTGTTTTTCTTAAAAAGGATTAGAAAAAAATGAATACAATTCGTTGTATTCGAATCCAATACTTTTTTAACTTTGATCTTTTAATAATTAACCTAAAAACTGTAATCATGAATTTAGTAGATCGTGCAAAGAACATAATCCTTAAACCTAAGGATGAGTGGACATTGATAGATCAAGAGGATACATCAGTGGCAACATTAACTACCACATATCTATTTCCTCTTGCGTTAATACCTGCTATTGCAGCGTTTATAGGTTATGGTGTTATTGGTGTTGCTTTTTTTGGACCAATTCCTAGTTGGGGTTTAAAAATGGCAATTATCTCTTTAGTTTCAACAATCGTAGGTGCTTTTATTTCTGCAAAAGTTATTGAAATTCTTGCCCCAAATTTTGGCTCGGTTAAAGATTTTAGAAAAACAATGCAACTTGTTGTTTATGCTTACACACCGTTTATGCTTGCTGGCGCTTTTCAGGCAATTCCTGTGTTAGGCATACTTGGTATTGTTGGATTATATGGACTTTACCTGCTATATATTGGGCTTAAACCAATGCTCAAGACTCCTGACGATAAAGTAACCGTTTATTTTGTTGTTAGTATTCTAGTAATTATTGCGGTTTACTTTATAATTGGAGCCATCCTTTCAACTTTTCTTATTGGTAAAGCATATACCATGATGCCTCAATAGTAGCTTAATAAAGATTTATAAAGCCAATGTTCTAATATGATCATTGGCTTTTTCAATTTATAACAATCAAAATTTCATGAAATCATTCATTTTGAATAATTTTATACAATAAAAACATATAATCATGAAGAGTAAAATTGTAAACATAATATTCCTCTCTCTTACGGTTTTAATGATAGGTTCATGTAATAGTGGTAGTAAAAAATCCACTCTTAAACCCGAACAAATTTTGGGATATTGGAAAACCATTGTTGGCGAGAATGAATATGTTCAGTTTGAGAAGGTTGATAGCGAATACGTCTATTCTGCTTTTACTTATGATAGATTGGCTACATCGGGAATATGGGAACTTGAGGGCAACAATATTACTATCAACTTCGATGATGGTTCATCGGTTACACATGCCGTCAGTTTTAGAAGCGATACCATGCTTTTCAGTGGAGGTGAGGAGAAGTATGTTCGTGCAATAATATCATCCGATGGAAGAACTCCTTTGAAAGAAATCGGAGATGTTGAGGTGCTTGAGGCTGTTATCAAAAACGTTAATGTAGTTTTTTCTGAACCCGAGCCTTTTAAAGAGGATTGGACAACACCAACAATAAACTGGCAAAAAATATCTACAGAGATCGTTCTAAAATCAGATGTCTTATCGGATATGGTCGATATCGGAAATCAAATATCGAAATATTTGGTTAGCCAAGGTTTTGATATCGATTCAACGAGAACTACCGAAACCATAAGCAGCTATAAAAAGGAAAACCTTATTGTGATGATTCGGCTAAGAGGTTCTAACGAACCTGCTGCTGGTGAGACCTGTTATATTGATGTTATTAGCGGTCTCGATAAAAAGTAGGTAAAACTGTTCTGTATTCCCTGTTGTTCAGTAAAATTTCAGCTATTTTTGCCTTGCTTTGATTTCAAGGCATAATTATATGTTGTTATAAATCAGTAAAATATTCTTTATGAAACCAACTTTAGTAATTCTTGCAGCAGGAATGGGTAGCCGTTATGGCGGTCTTAAACAGGTAGATGGACTTGGTCCAAATGGTGAAACGATTATCGATTATTCAGTTTTTGATGCCATGCGAGCAGGATTTGGTAAAGTTGTTTTTGTGATTCGAAAAAGCATTGAAAAAGATTTTATGGAGGTTTTTGGAAATCGCTTTAAAGGTAAAGTGCCTTTTGAGATAGTTTTTCAAGAACTTGATATGCTGCCCGAAGGTTTTTCTTGTCCTGCCGATAGGACTAAGCCTTGGGGAACAGCCCATGCATTATGGGTAACACGCAATGTTGTTAAGGAGCCTTTTGCAGCAATCAATGCCGATGATTTTTATGGCTATGACGCTTTTAGAGTACTCGCCGAAGCGCTTTCAAAACCTAATCTCCCCAAAGGAACTTACTTTATGGTAGGTTATCGTTTGGGAAAAACTTTATCGGAACAGGGTTCTGTATCGCGAGGTGTTTGTACAACAGATAATAAAATGATGCTTCAAACTTGCGTTGAAAGAACACATATCGAAAGAGTAAATGGCAAGGTTTTTTATAAAGACGAGCAAGGTAAAGATGTTGAGGTAGATGAAACGCTTCCTGTTTCGATGAACTTTTGGGGATTAACCCCCGATTTCTTTACTTATACCGAGGAGATGCTTTCGGGGTTTTTGTCTGGTTCCATATCAAATGCAAAGGCTGAGTTTTATATTCCTACTGTTGTAAATAAACTGGTTGGAGAGAAGAATGCCACCTGTGAGGTTCTTCCTACTTTAGCCGAGTGGTTTGGAGTAACTTATCCTGGCGATAAGCCAATGGTAATGGGACGTTTAAAAGAATTAGTTGATAAAAAAGAGTACCCATCACCACTTTGGTAGTCATTTAGAATGAACTTTTAAAGTTCATGGGTAATACCGGTTTTACAATCGACGAATAAAAGTCTAAAAACAACAAGTATGCTAACGGTTGTTGCAATTATGACAGCAGGAATGCTGTTTGGTTTCTTAATTCGAAAAAAATCATTGCTTATCAAGATAAACGATAAGTTGATTATGTATGCAATCTACCTGTTGTTGTTTATTCTTGGTATTTCAATCGGTGCAAATGAGGTGATAATGAAAAATCTTCCAACTTTAGGATTAAAAGCCTTGGCTTTGACACTTGGCGGAGTAATTGGAAGCGTATTGCTTGGTTGGTTTACCTATGTTCGTTTCTTTAAATCGAAGGAGTAGGGATGAAAGGCAGTTTAATCATACTTGGGTTTTTTACGGCTGGCTTACTGCTCAGTTTCTACCACTTTATTCCAAATGATTTAATAAAAGAGGAGTATAGCAGTTATGCTCTTTACGTTTTAATGTTCCTCGTTGGAGTTGGAGTTGGTGCCGATGCAAAAGCCTTTCAAGCATTAAAGGGATTTAACCTTCGAGTTTTTCTTGTACCACTTACAACCATTATAGGAACTGCTATTGGAGTTGCTGTTGTTTACCTAATTATTCCTGATTTATCCTTAAAGGATGCTCAAGCCGTTGGTTCGGGTTATGGTTACTATAGCCTATCAAGCATAATAATCACCGAAACTTATAGCAAAGCGTTAGGTGTGGTTGCTCTTCTATCGAATGTGATGCGTGAGATTATAACCCTTTTGGCTGCGCCAATTATTGCCACTTACTTTGGAAAAATTGCTCCGATTTGCTCCGGAGGAGCAACTAGTATGGATACGACCCTGCCAATTATTACAAAAGCATCGGGGAAAGAGTATGCCATTGTATCGCTATTCCATGGAATTGTGCTAACCATACTTGTACCCTTTATTGTTTCGTTGATATTGTCGTTAGGCTAGTCATTGTTTAAAAAATCATGCATATTCCAACGTTGTTGTAATTATTTATTGTTGGATAAATAGCTATGTTTTTCTTTTTAAAAGGATTCCAATTCTTTAACGGATTGATATACCACACTAGGGTTGTAGAAAGCATTCCGACTCCAGCACCAGTAATCACATCCGAAATCCAATGCCGATTATTAGTTATTCTCATAAACCCAGTTGCTGTGGAGAATACAAAACCGCTATAGGCTAAAAACTTATCGGTATCCTTATACTCCAGAAAAAGGGCTGTTGCTCCGCAAAAAGCATATGATGTATGCCCAGATGGGAAAGATCGTTCTGTTCCATCCGGACGTGTAACTTGAGTCCAATCTTTTATTCGACTAGTTGTGAACGAAGTTAATAGTCTTGCAAGCAGATAATTTTTTGTTTGTTGGAAAACTTCACTCAATGACTTTCTATAATAAATATCAGCAATATACATCTCTACAACAGGCACGTATCTAGTATAATCATCAATTGAAGTGTTTGTTCTCAACCATGAATTCTGAGTTTTATCCCTCAGATATAACGGAAAACTAGTCTGTTTAACCAATACTCCTGTTAAGCAAAGTGATGCTGGAAGTATTAGGTTTTTGGCATGAACCTTTTTAGAACCTGTAAACGCAATGTTAGTATCAATCTGAGCAAAGCAATATTTAGATAATATTGAAAAAACGAAAATGAGAAGTATCGAAATAATACTCTTCATAGGAGTCAAATTTAAACAAAGATACTAAAAAATCACCCTAAGACCGGCATTGCTCGAGAGTCCATTAACATAAGGGTAAACTGCAACTTTATTGCTTTTGAAAGGTTTCCAGTTAGGGAAGGGATTTATGTACCATACCAATCTGGCAGAAAAGATACCTATACCTGCACCAACAAGGACATCTGAAAGCCAATGCCTATTATTTGTAACCCTCAAAATTCCTGTAGTAGTAGAAAAACCATATCCCGATAGAGCCAAAAGCCTATTCGTATCTTCATATTCAAGGTAAAGTGCGGTTGCTCCAGTAAACGATTGTGATGTATGCCCCGAAAAGAAAGAGTAATCATGGCCGTCAGGCCTTTGAATGTTAGCACTACGCTTTATTGATTGAACTATTAATGCCGTAAGTAATTCGGAAATAGCCAAATTCTTTGCGTTTTGGAAGAACTCATTTTTTGATTTTGAGTAATAGATGTCTGCCGCATGAAGTTCAACAATAGGAACATATTGTATGAAATCATCAATTTTGGTATTAGTTCTAAAATTGGATGATTGAACTTTCTCCTGAAAATATTCTCTGAAGTTTGTTTCTTTCACAACAATTCCTGTTACAAAAAGAGATGCAGGTAGAATCATCGATTTAACAAAACGATGCTTTGGGACAAAATCCTTTTTCACAGAGTCAATCTGAGCAAAAAGAGTGGTTTGAATTAATAGTAAAAGCGAAACTGTAATCTTTACCATCAAGGATTTTTTATCGATAATATTTTGAAAGATAATACCATTTTATTAAAAAACGGCTTTGAATACCAAAGCCGTTTTTAAAAATAATATACTTAGAGATTATTTTGCCTCGTCCAGCTTATGCTTAGCACGCATTTTCATATTTATTACCTCAACCATTACCGAGAAGAACAGCGCAAAGTATATATAACCCTTTGGTATCTCGTAATGAAACGCCTCGAGCGTAAGCATAAAACCAATTAGAATTAGGAAGGAAAGAGCCAAAACTTGAAGCGTTGGATGACGATTAATAAAATTGCTAATAAATCCTGAAAAGAAAATCATTACAACCATTGATATAATAACCGCAGCAATCATTATTGGTAGCTGATTTGAAAGGCCAATCGCTGTAAGGATTGAATCAAAAGAGAAGATGATATCTAGGATTACAATCTGCAATATCACATAAAAGAATGAAGCTACTTTTCCATTTTTTGTAGTATGTTCTCCCCCTTCAATTTTTTCATGCATTTCAGTAATGCTCTTTGCAATCAGGAAAATACCTCCAAGAAGAAGAATTAAATCTCGGATTGAGAAATTAACACTACCTATCGAAAATAATGGATTGGTAAGACGGATAATATAAATGATAAACGACAGAAGTAAAATTCTAAAAAATAAAGCGAATAGAAGACCAATTGTCCTTGTTTTTTTTCGATCTTGTTGAGGTAACTTATTGGTTACAATGGAGATAAATATTATATTGTCGATACCCAATACAATCTCCAAAAGAGTTAGGGTAAGTAGTGAAATGTAGGTTTCGGGTTGAAAAAGAAAGTCCATTATTTTTGGTTTTTAATTTTATTTAAAGAGCCACAAAATTAGAAAAATGTTGTAATAAAAGAATTTAGATGAAGAATGCCTATTAAACTTTTTCAAATAAAATACATCAAACGATAAAAAATAAAGTATTGTTCATATAGCATTAGACATTAAAAATTATATTGTAAGGTTATATTACCTTTGTCGGGTAAGTATTATACAAAACATTAATATTTAGAATTTTAGATCAGATTTAAAATATGTCAAAAAAGGTTATTTACTGCAACTGCGGGGGCGATATTATTAGCGATAAGGTAAAAGAAACAGTCAATAATTTCTTATACACCGAAAAGGTTGATGCAACTCAGCTAAGCGATTTGTGTGGACTATGCGTTTCGGATAAGGAAGATATTCAAAAAATATTTTCATCTTCTCAGCCAATACTTATTGCAGCATGCCACCCACGTGCAGTAAAGAAATTGCTCGATTTTGCATGCGTTAAAAGTAACTTCGAGAATATTACTTTTCTCAACCTTCGCGATACTAATGAAACAGAGATAATATCAATATTAAAGTCATTTTGTAACGAAGAACCTTCAATTCAAACTGAGCATTTTAGCGAAAAAGAATGGCCATCGTGGTATCCGGTATTAGATTACTCAAGATGTACCGCTTGCGGTCAATGCTCGGATTTTTGTCTGTTTGGAGTTTACGAAAAGGTTGATGGTGCAGTAAAAGTTGTCAACCCGAAGGGTTGCAAAAACAACTGCCCAGCATGTGCTCGAATTTGTCCCGAAACTGCGATTATCTTCCCCAAATACAAACAAGGCGGAGCAATTAGCGGAACCGATTCTATTGATGAGGTTGCAGAGCATCAGCGCCAAAGCCAAGATTTGAAAACCATTTTGGGAAGTGATATTTACAAAGCGCTCGAAATGCGTAAAGCAAAACGACAATCGATTATTAAAGCAGATGCTATGCAGAAAGCAATTGAGGAGAGGGATAAGGCAAAAAAAAATGATTTAATTTGATAATGTGTCAATTTGAAGATTTGAAAATGAGACAAAGTGCCAATCTGCAAATGAAACAATTCAAAAATAATACACTTGTCGCTTTTCGCTTGCCACTTTACACTTAAACAAGATGTCAATAACACGAAATATACTAAGAGCTGATTCAAAGTGTTTACGCAAATTCATTTTCACCTTTGGGTGGAAGGGTTTACGTGGTTTTAGTAAGTTCCAAAAACGCAAGAAACGGGGTGAAATGTTTCCAGCATTTCAGTTCATTTCAGTTACTAACGATTGTAATTTACAGTGTCAAGGTTGCTGGGTTACTAAAGGTGAAAAAACCGATAGCCTAGATATTTCTTCCATAAATAAAATAATTAATGGCAGTAAAAAGTATGGTTCTTACTTTTTTGGTATTCTTGGCGGAGAGCCATTGATGTATAAGCCGTTGATGGATGTTTTCAAAACCCACGCCGATTGCTACTTTCAGCTTTTTACAAACGGAACATTGCTAAACGATAAAGTTGCTGAAGAGTTAAGAAAACTTGGAAATGTAACCCCGCTTATCAGCTTTGAAGGGAACGAAACCATTGCCGATATCAGGCGTGGAAGTAGCCGTGTTTACCAACGAACCATTCAGGCAATTGAAACGGCAACGAAACATAAACTCATTACGGGTGTTGCTATAAGCGTTTGCAAATCCAACATCGACATGGCGCTATCCGAGGAGTTTATCAATCTACTTCATGATAAAGGAGTCGTTTACCTTTGGTACTATATATATCGCCCATCGGGCGAAAATCCTTGCTACGATTTGGCATTGAGCACCGAAGAGATTGAGCGCTTAAGAAACTTTTTGGTTGATGGCAGAACGAAATATCCCATTGTAATCATTGACTCATACTGGGATGCTGATGGTAATCCCTTCTGCCCAGCGGCAGAAGGGTTAAGTCATCATATAAACCCATCGGGTTATATTGAACCCTGTCCGGTTATTCAGTATTCATGCGATAATATCAACAAGGATATTAAAACGGTTTACGAAGATTCAACCTTTCTTAGAGATTTTAAGGTTGAAATATCAAAGAAAACAAAGGGTTGTATTTTGATGGAAGACCCAAATTGGCTGCAAAATTTTGCATCAAACCATCAGGCAAAAAACACTTCGAACAGAAGTGATATGCCGACCCAACTTGCCAATGGTAAGGTTGTGCCTAGCCATGGTTCGTGCAAAGTAATTCCAGAGAAAAACTGGATTTATCGCATGGCGAAAAAACGTGCCTTTTTTGGTTTAGGAGCTTATGGTTGAAAGGAGCGAGAGATGAATATAGCAGTATTAGACCTTGTCGTGCCTGAAGTTAAAGAGACTAGGGCAGAGATTCGCGGTAGAGTGGAAGAGTATTTTAAGCAAAATACCGTTATTCCACCCGTATCGTACGAGGGACTTTTTGAGTTTGCAGGAAAGCTTGTTGAGGCAAATGGTTGGGATAATAAATACCTTGCCTTTACCATGGTTTGCTGTGGTAATGCCATTTGGCGAAATGTAGTTGGCGCAATTCCTTATAATCGCAGGGTGTTGATGCTGCCCCAATGTTTACGAAACAGCAATCTTTGCAAAGCGGAAAGTGATCAGTTAGGTCTTTTATGTAGAGAATGCGGTGAATGCAATATCTCTTTCTTTATTCAGGAAGCAGAAAAGTTAGGCTATGAGGTTTTGGTTACCGAAGGAACAACTGTAACTGCTCAGATGATCGAAAGCGGTCAAATCGATGCGGTTATCGGTGTTGGCTGCATGGAGGTTTTGCAAAAACTCTTTGTTTCAATCGGAAAATATTCGATTCCAGGAATTGGAATTCCCCTTTTAACCTGCGGTTGCAAGGATACGCTTGCCGATATGGATTGGATAAAAGAGGAGATACATCATATTAGCGAGATAAAAGATTTTCGTCTGCTCAATTTCAACCAAGCAAGGGCGAAAATCGACTCAATTTTCAACGAGGAGATACTTTCTAAGATACTTGGTCATAATGGAGACGAGGCCGAAAAAATAGCGCTAAAATCACTTCTTTTAGGAGGCAATCGCTTTCGCCCATTTTTAACCATGCTGACCTACGAAGCCTTTTGCAAATCATTTAACGCAGATATTGCAAATTCAATTGCAGTCTCGGTTGAGTGCTTCCATAAAGCATCATTAATTCACGATGATATTGAGGATAATGATGATACCCGCTATGGCAAAGAGACAATCCATGCTGAGTATGGTGTCCCAATTGCTATTAATACTGGGGATTTACTAATAGGTGAGGGTTATAGGTTAATTGCCGAGAGCGAACTTTCGCCCGAAGCAATTCGAGATTGTATGCTAATTACCTCTCGAGGTCATAGAGCGTTATCGGTTGGACAGGGTGCAGAACTTTCTGCAATTGCTAACGGAGAAATCCCTTCACTAAAGGATACGCTTAAAATCTTTGAAAATAAAACTGCTGCAGCTTTCAAGGTTTCTCTCTTGCTAGGTGCCTCTGCCGGAGGTGCTGATAAAGAAACCCTTTCAATTCTTGATAAGTTCAGCCATAATATTGGAATTGCCTACCAGATTAAGGATGATTTAAGCGATTACAATGGAAATACTGGCGATATTGAGATTCGCAGATTTTCAATTCTGCTCTCGATGGTTTTTGAAAAATTATCTGCTGATAAAAGATCATCTTTACTGGAAGAGTTCAAGAACGGACAATCAGCAAAGGTTTTTGAACTTATCAAGGAGTACAAAATTCAGGATGAGACCGAAGCGCTTTTAATGAGCTATATTAACGAGGCAAAGAGAAGCCTTGAGAATCTTCAAAACCTTGGATTAAAAATTGCTCTACATGAACTTGTGGGAAAAATTTTTAAGGATTACCTATAAGACTGCGGCCTCGCCATTTCTGAAACGGTATCGGGAGAAATCCATCGAGTCGGTTTTGCTAAAGTCAACGGCTATAATCGATGGTGATGTTCATGCAGAGATTAAAAACCATATTTTAAAATCGTTTACAAAGGATGGCGGGTTCGCCGATAGGGGAGGAAAAACCGACCTCTATTACTCCATGTTTGGTTGCTTTGTTGCCGAAACGCTTTCAGTTAATGAGATTTTTCCTCAGCTAAAGGATTATGTAAAAAAAGCAGTTACGCAGGATTCATTAACCGGAATTCATCTTTATTGCGGAGCAATTCTTTACTCAAAGCTACACGGATTTGATTCAACAACGGAAAGGTTAAGAAAAAGGGTTGAGATTGAGTTAGAGGCTAAGGCTGAGGTTAAGGAAAGAGTTAGTTCGGGTTACACTTTTTTCTTAGGATTACTTACTCTTTACTACTTGCAAGACTATCGGAATATCCTAAAACTGAAAAAGAAAATACAGGTTATTAGCAACGAAAAAGAAACGCCATGTTCATTGGCTGCTGCTGATGCAGTCATAAACAAAGTGCTTGGAAAGTCGGTGAAAGAATCAGAAGTAAAATTGAAATCATTTTACAATGAAAAAGGAGGATTTTTGGCTTTACAAAAAGCGCCAATTGAAGATTTGCTTTCAACCGCTGTTGCTCTTTACGCTTTGAATTTTATCGATTCTGATATAAAAAACATCAAACCCGATTGCCTTAGCTATGTTGATGGGTTATATTTGAATGGTGGGTTTTGTGCAACCGAAATGGATTTTGATACCGATATTGAATATACATTTTATGGATTACTCGCTTTGGGAGCGCTTTCAAAATAAAAACAATTTAACCACTAAGGCCACTAAGGTAATCACAAAGTATTACTAAACCTTTGTGTTACTTTGTGACGAACTTCGTGCTCTTTGTGGTTTATTTCTTTATGAATGGATAAACATCAACTCGAAGATCAGTATATAACCCTTTGCAATACCTTAATTGCGGAGCAAAATAGTAATGGCTTTTGGACAGGAAAACTCTCTTCAAGTGCCCTTGCAGTTGCCGTTTCCATTGTTGCTATTAAACTCAAGGGCTTACCAAATCACGAGGAACGAGTTAATAAGGGTCTTCAATGGCTATTCAGCAACGTAAATGCCGATGGTGGTTTTGGCGATACTCCCGAAAGCGAGAGCAACGTCAGCACATCATTCCTTAGCTATGCAGCAATTAGCTTTTGTCAAACCGAAGAGTTTCATGGAACAGCAGTTTTACAAGGAATTGAAAATTACCTCGAATCGCAAGGTATCAGCCTAAAATCGGGAGATATTTCAAAATCGGTATTGAGCCATTACGGCAAGGATTATACTTTTTCGGTACCAATCCTATCGATGTTAATGATTTGTGGAATGTTAGGTGAAGATGATATCAAAAAAGTTCCTCAACTACCTTTTGAATTTACGCTTCTACCCTCTTCGCTTTACCGATTTTTCAACATGCAGGTTGTGAGTTATGCAATACCTGCACTTGTTGCGGTTGGCATTTATACTTTTAAGAGAAAAAACAGATCGAACTTATTAGCAAAATCGATTAGAAACAAATCCATAGAACCTGCAATAAAAAAGTTAAATGGGCTAGTTCCTGATAGTGGTGGCTTTTTAGAGGCAATTCCTCTTACAGCATTTGTGAGCATGTGTTTGATTTCAAGTGGATATGCTGATAATTCTATTGTTGAAAAGGGAATTGGTTTTATATACAATCAGCAGCGCGAGGATGGTAGTTGGCCAATCGATACCGACCTTTCTACATGGGTGACTACCTTAAGTATTAAGGCTTTGGGTGATAATCTTTTCACAACATTCAACCCAGAATCTATAGAGTTGATGAAGAATCATCTACTTAATCTGCAGTACAAAGAAAAACATCCATTTAACGGAGCAATGCCGGGTGGTTGGGGATGGACTAGCTTCTCAGGCTCTGTTCCCGATGCCGATGACACACCCGGAGCAATCCTTGCACTATTAGAGATGTACCAAGGGAACGATGATGAAGCAAAAGCCATCATCGATGGCTGCAATTGGTTGGTTAATCTTCAGAATAGTGATGGTGGAATTCCAACATTTTGCAAAGGCTGGGGTCGATTACCATTCGACCAAAGTTGCGCCGATTTAACAGGTCACACGCTTCTTGCATTAATAAGCTCTGTCGATGTTTTGGGCGATAAAATTTCTGCTTCGCAGAAAACAATTTTCAAAAAATGCATTGAAAAGGCAATTGTTTATCTTCAAAAATATCAGCATCGATTGGGTTCATGGATGCCCTTGTGGTTTGGTAATCAACAAACATCTGATAAACGAAATCCGGTTTATGGCACGGCTAAGGTTGCAACCTATATTCAGGATTGCCTTAAATGCAAATGGCTCGACTATAGGCTTCGACTTGAGCTGCAGCTGATGCTAACTTCTGCACAAAATTATCTTCTAGATCAGCAAAACAGCGATGGTAGTTGGGGCGGGTATAAAGATATCGATGGAACAATCGAAGAAACATCGCTTGCGATTTGTGCCCTTGCTAAAAAAAATAAAGATGCCTGCCTAAAAGGTTTTACTTGGCTTGAAAAAGAGTATAAATTAAACGGGCTTCGTTCAAAACCAATCGGACTCTACTTCGCAACCCTTTGGTACGATGAAAAGTTATATCCGCTTACATTCTATATTGAAGCGTTGAGAAGAAGTCTTGAATTAATTTGACAATGAAAGAATAACTTCATTTTCAAATTAACTACAGCACTCTTGCTTTTTCCCAACAATCAAACCATAAAAGGTTGAAACGAAACACCAATTGAAAATACCCGCAATCAGCGCAAAGGTTATCATAAAAATTGATGGGATATAGGCAAGCAAATCGCTTCCCCAATAGAAACCAATCCCGCTAATAATATACATGCAAGCACCAATTCCGCATCCAATTCTTCTTGGAATACCATGCTTTGGCATTTCGCCAAGTCTTATGAAAGATGAGAAGAGATATTTATAAAGATAATCGTATAGACTTCGAGAGGTAAAAGCCCCAATAAATGTAAACAATCCGAGTAAAATTAGAAATCCAGATGACTGCATGGCAACACCAACAATACCTAAAATTGCACATGCTATTGGAGTCCATTTTGTGAGAGGGACAATTTTTTTATTGCTGGTCACCTCAATCTCATCGTATCCTTGGGCTACAAGGAGTTTTTTAGTTGAATCGTTCATAATTTTTTAGATATAATTTTATATGCTTACAAAAATAGAATCTTATTCTATATCAATTTTTTAATCTTTGTTAAATCTGACTCTTATTAAACCGAATGGTTTAAAGTCCAAAAAACCTGAAATCTAGATTATTAATCATCACATTATTTGATTTTTCCTTTTCTACCAATATAATTTGTATACCTTTGCAGGCTTTTAAAAATTCACCTTTCTTTCGATAATAATTTACAAACCAAATATTTAGATGATTACAGTTTCAAATCTAGGCGTTCAGTTCGGTAAGCGCACACTATTCCAAGAAGTCAACATGAAATTTACTCCAGGCAACTGCTATGGAATAATTGGTGCAAATGGGGCAGGGAAATCAACCTTCTTAAAGATGCTTTATGGCGAGGTTGATAACATGAGGGGTTCGGTAACTTTTGGTCCACGCGAGCGCCTTTCTGTACTTAAGCAAAATCACTACGAGTTCGACGATTGTATTGTTCTCGATACTGTTCTTATGGGCCACTCTAGGCTTTGGAAAATAATGCACGAGAAGGATGCTCTATACTTAAAACCCGATTTTAACGAGGAGGATGGACATAAGGTATCGGAGTTGGAGCACCAGTTCGAGGAGATGGATGGCTGGAACGCACATAGCGATGCTGCTAGTCTTCTAAGCGGCTTAGGTATAAAGGAGGAGCATCACAGCAAGTACATGCGCGAGCTTAGCGGTAAGGAGAAAGTTAAGGTTCTTTTAGCGCAAGCGCTATTTGGCAAACCCGATAATCTCCTACTCGATGAGCCAACCAACGACCTCGACCTTGAAACCGTAAGCTGGTTAGAGAATTACCTCTCAAACTTCGAAAACACTGTATTAGTAGTATCTCACGATAGGCACTTTTTAGATTCAATTTGTACCCACATTGTCGATATCGACTTCAGTAAAGTACAGATGTTTGCTGGGAACTATAGTTTCTGGTACGAATCGAGTCAATTGGCGTTAAGACAGCAAATGGCTCAGAATAAAAAGGCTGAGGAGAAGAAGAAGGAACTTCAGGAGTTCATTCAGCGCTTTAGCGCAAACGTAGCTAAATCGAAGCAGACAACAAGTCGCAAAAAGATGATTGAAAAGCTCAACATTGAGGAGATTCAACCATCGACCCGAAAATATCCCGGAATCATATTTACTCCAGAACGTGAGGTTGGAAATGTTATCCTTGAGGTTGAAAATCTATCAAGAAAAGTTGAAGGGGTAACGCTTTTCAAAGATGTCAATTTCAGAGTTGAGAAAGACGATAAAATTGCTTTTCTATCGCGCGATTCAAGAGCGTTGACCGCTCTGTTCGAAATTCTAAGCGGTCATGCTATGCCAGATACAGGCTCTTTCAGTTGGGGGCAAACCATTACCTATGCTTACCTTCCATTAGAAAACGAGGAGTTCTTTAAAAAAGACATTACACTAATCGACTGGTTAGCTCAATATTCAACGGATACGCTTGAATCTTTCCTTAGAGGTTTCCTTGGAAAGATGCTTTTCTCTGGAGAGGATATCTTCAAAAAGGCAACCGTTCTTTCGGGTGGTGAGAAAGTTCGTTGTATGATTGCCAAGATGATGCTTCGCAATGCAAATGTGATGCTCCTTGATTCACCAACTAACCATTTAGACCTTGAATCTATTCAGGCATTCAATAATACCCTAATCAACTTTAAGGGGGTTATTCTAATGTCATCGCATGACCACGAGTTTATCGAAACTGTTTGTAACCGAATTATCGAAATTACTCCAAATGGCATGATTGACAAGCGTATGGATTACGACGATTATATCACCAACGAGAAAATACAAGAGCAGAGGAATTTGATGTATCGATAAGATAATATGTCAATTTTGTCAATTGCTCAATGTGCCAATTAACCGAGTGTTAATTGGCACATTGTCTATATTGGCATATTGAATAATTAAAAATACTTTTTCTTAAAGTAAAACGCCACATTCACTAGTCCAATCATCACAGGAACTTCAACTAGTGGTCCAATAACTGCCGCAAAGGCTTCGCCTGAATTTATGCCAAAAACTGCTATGGCAACCGCTATGGCTAGCTCAAAGTTATTACTTGCTGCCGTAAACGATAAGGTTGTTGATTGCTCGTAGGTGGCACCAATCTTTTTGCTCATCCAAAACGATACAACAAACATTACAACAAAGTAGATGAGTAATGGGATTGCAATTAGAACTACATCTAATGGTATTTTAACAATGTACTCGCCTTTAAGAGAGAACATTACAATAATTGTAAAGAGAAGTGCTGTTAGAGTTAATGGACTGATTTTAGGAACAAATTTGGTATTATACCACGTTTTATCTTTAATTCTTATAAGTATAAATCGAGTTAGAAAACCTGCAATAAAGGGTATTCCAAGATAAATGAAAACACTCTCTGCAATCTGTCCAATAGTAATTGCCTCAACACTACTATTTGTGGGAATTCCAAACCAACCGGGTAGCACGGCAATGAAGAAGTAGGCATAAACTGAGAAGAATAGTACCTGAAAAATTGAGTTAAAAGCTACCAAACCAGCTGCATATTCAGTATCACCTTTTGCCAAATCGTTCCAAACAATAACCATAGCAATGCATCGAGCCAATCCAATCATGATAATCCCATACATGTAAGGCAAATTGGCGTTATTCTCACCAGGGAATAGCTTAAAAAAGAGAATTGCAAGGGCAAACATCAAAACTGGCCCTAAAACCCAATTCTGAAATAGTGATAATCCAAGAACTTTTGTGTTTCTAAAAACATCTCCCAACTCCTCGTATTTTACTTTTGCTAGCGGAGGATACATCATTACAATTAAACCTATTGCAATGGGAATGTTTGTTGTACCGCTTGACATGCTGTTCCAAAACTCTGCAACGTTTGGACTAAGCCAACCTGCAAATACACCAATAAACATGGCTAAGAATATCCATAGGGTTAAATACCTATCGAGAAATTTTAAACGTGGTTTCATATCTATTTAATTTGAAAATGAGACAATAAGACAATTTTTCAATATGCCAATGAGACAATTTCAATCTTACATTGGCATATTGTCTCATTGAATAATTGGCACATTGTTAATGATTATTTCTTTTTGCAGTTGTAATAATACTATTAATGATTTTTAGGATTTCCTTATTATCATTTAGTAATGCTTCATCAAATGGATAATTCTTTGAGTGTTTACAAAGAAGTAGCCAATAATCAGTTTCTTCTGCTTCTTTAATGGCAATCTTTAATTTGTGAATAAAATCGGCTCTGCTTTCAGCATTTTGACCTTCACGAACATTCGCACCTATAGAAGTGCCAGACTTTAGAAGTTGACGTGCAATTATAAATTTTTTCTTCTCTTCCAATAGTTCACAATACTCTATTATCCTTAAAGCAAATTGAAAACTCTTTTCAACGATTACATTCTGCTTTTCCATAAAATTTCGTATTAAACCAAAATTGACACATTGGCATATTGATTAACTGTCTAATTAACAGGCTTTAAAGCGGAAACAGTTATGCTAAATATTCCAATCTCGCCCTTTTCGAACCTTGAAATATCATCACTCTCCATATATTTTGAAAGAATTTCTTTTGGAACAGAAATCACCTTTTGCTTATGTATGGTTGCATTCTTAAACCCTGTTTTATTAATAATTCCCATATATTCGTCGATTGGCAAAGCTCCTGAAACGCAGCCTGCATACATTTCAGCATCTTTACGAAGTTTTTCGGGTAGAGTGCCTTTAATAACTACATCTGAAACGCAGAAATGTCCACCAGTTTTCAAAACCCTCATAATTTCTGCAAAAGCTTTGTTTTTATCGGGCACAAGGTTAAGCACGCAGTTCGAGATGATTACATCAAATTCACTATCATGGAGCGGCATCTCCTCGATATCTCCCTTTACAAACGTTACGTTTTTGTAACCCAGTTTTTGTGCATTTTTGTTCGCTTTTTCGAGCATTGCATCGGTAAAGTCGAGACCTGTTACTTTTCCCGATTCTCCTACAATTGCACGAGCAACAAAGCAATCGTTTCCTGCACCAGAACCAAGATCGAGCAAGCTATCGCCTTGCTTTATTCCTGCATACTCAGTGGGAATTCCACACCCTAAACTTAAGTCGGCATCGGGATTATAACCTTTCTGAGAAGCATAGCTCTCGCTAAAAATTGTATATGTTGAGTCATCACAGCAACTACCTGCACCACAGCATGAAGATGCATTTTGTGTTTTACTCTGATTGGCAATTAGACTATACTTGTCTATTACCACCTTTTTAAGGTCTTTATTATCCGCAGCAGCTGCATCCATGATTTCCTTGTATTTGACTATCATAAAACGATTTAAAACCTTGTTTAATCTCATCCCTAATTTTTCGGAACTCGTTCAGAATTTCCTCCTCTGTTCCTTGGGCTTCAGCAGGGTCGTTGTAACCTAAATGCCAGCGATGTTTAACTTTACCAATAAAAGCAGGACAGGTTTCGTTAGCTCCACCACAAACGGTTATTACATAATCCCACTCCTCATTAAGGTATTTGCTGACATTCGTTGGATTATGCTTGCTTATATCAATCCCAACCTCGCTCATTACCTGAATTGCATTCCGATTTACACGATATGCTGGTTCGGTACCTGCAGAGAACACCTTTAAACTTTTATCGAATGATTGCAAAAAACCATGCGCTATTTGACTTCGGCAGCTATTGCCTGTGCAAAGAATTAAGATTTTCATATTCTATTTGTTTAATTTATTTCTTGGTTTAAGCTGACACATACATGAACCATCTAGCTGTTCCATAACGTCAGTCTTTAATGGTAAACCATCTCGTTCCCACTCAACTATTCCTCCGGCTAGATTAGCAATATTATCATAACCGCTCTCCTTTAAAATGAGCATAGCATTGTGACTCATTAAGCCCGTTGAATCGGCGATTATAAGAGGAATATCTTTTCGTATCTCATTTAGCTTTTGTTCCAACGTACTTAAAGGGTAATAGAAAACATCTGGGACATCAAATTGCTTGTATCCGGTAAGGTAATCCTCTCTAACATCAACAATAACAGCGCCATTATTTATAGCCTCTTCATATGCATCACGAGGAGTCAGGTTCAAGAAACCTGAGCTGATAAAGCATTTGCCAGAGAATAACTCGTTGCTCATTTTTTATTGCTCGTTTTATTATGATTAACCTCGCATAGGATATCAACGCTACGAATTGGCTCAAAGTAGCTCTCAAACATCTTCAAATACTTGTCAATCGATGAGCAGCAAAGGCAGTAGTTAACTTTTAACCCATCAATCTCGCCATGAATTAATCCTAACTTTTTCAACTCTTTTAGATGCTGATAAACTGTTGTGCGACTTAATGGAATATAATCAGATATATCTCCCGAGATACAGGTTTTAGCTTGAGCCAGATACTCAAGAATAGCCAACCTAGCTGGGTGCGATATCGCTTTAGCGAATTGGGCAAGCTCTTGCTGTTTGACTGAAAACGTCTTCTTGTTCATTTAAAATGAATTTATATGTCGTAAAAATACGACATAAATCGAAATAGAAAAATATTTTGATGTTAAGTTTTGGTTAAGTTAACCTTTCTTCGAACCTTTTTTGTGGAGAATTATTTTAGCATCTTCGAGAGTAATCATGCAGCCTTTATTGAGGCTTTCGAATAAAGGGAGGATGGTCTCAGTAAACTTTTCAATCTTTTCGGATTGATCGAGTATCTCAATAACCAATGGAACTTTCTCGTTTATCTCCCAGTTTGTTGGTGAGTAAACATCGCTGCTAGCGCCGTAGCCCATTATCCCTTTTAGCACAGTTGCACCAGCAATTCCCTGCTGCTTCGCCTTAAATACGATTACCTGATAAAGTGGCTCGTGGTTGAGTTTATCGGTTGAGCTGATAAATATCCTAAGCAGTTTTGCATCTCCTTTAATCTCCATGGCTAAAATATTTTAGTTAGTAGATTCCCGAAATAGGTTGCCAATAGGCCAAGAAATACGCTTAAACTTGTATAAAGAGCAAAGAAAAAGAAGTTTCCATCGCGGATTAGGGCCATATTCTCGTTGGCAAAGGCTGAGAAGGTTGTGAACCCACCACAGAATCCAACGGTAAGAAACATTCGCCAATCGGAACTCATCAAATCGCCTTTTTCTGAAATTCCGTAAAATATTCCGATTAGGAAACAGCCAACAATATTTACAAGAAATGTTCCGTAAGGAAATGCAGATAGGATATGGTTTTGAACATAGCGCGATGCTAAAAATCGTGCAACTGTTCCTAAAAAACCTCCAAATCCAACAATCAGAATTAATCGAAACATAAAAGCTAGTTTTACATTGTAAAAGTACAAAATCAATATTGATTAAGCATCAAATGGAGAAAATTGCCATAAATTGAAATCAGTGGAGAAGTAAAATGTTTAAAATATTACATTTGAAGAAATAAATATTGTATCAATTTAGCTGATTATGAAGTTTCCCGTACTACGAGATATTCAGTTTAACCGTAACGAGCTATCGGGCTCCTTCGGTGATATTGGTACAGATCTACCTCTTCTTATTGGCGTTGTATTAACCTGTAAGCTCGATCCCGCAAGCATCTTCATTATGTTTGGCGTAATGCAGATTATGACCGGATTTCTTTACGGAATTCCCATGCCTGTTCAGCCTCTAAAGGCAATGGCCGCTTTAATGATAGCCCAACAGCTATCAGGTAATATCTTGTTTGGAGCAGGTTTAGCAATTGGTGTGCTAATGCTTATTCTTACGTTCACAAATGTTCTTGATTGGATTGTTCGTAAAATACCCCATAGCGTAGTTCGTGGCATTCAATTCGGATTAGGATTAAGCCTTGCAAGCCTTGCGTTAAAAGATTTTGTTCCTTCACAAGGATTAAATGGATATATTTTAGCAGCCATGGGCTTTGTATTAATCATTCTCTTTATTGGGAATCGGAAGTTTCCGCCTGCAATATTTGTTGTTCTAGTTGGTGTTTTGTATGCCTCATTTTTCACCATTGATTTTTCAACACTAACTGGAAGTATGGGTATTACGCTTCCAAAATTTTTTCTACCAAGTCATGATGATATTATTACAGGTTTTCTAGTTTTAGGAATACCCCAAATTGCGCTATCCATTTCAAATTCTGTAATTGCAACAAATCGAACGGTTAACGATCTATTCCCTGAGAAGAAATTTTCTGTTAAAAAGATAGGCTATACTTATTCGTTGATGAATCTTATAAATCCTTTTTTTTGTGGGTTCCCAACCTGTCATGGAGCAGGAGGAATAGCAGGGCATTACAATTTCGGAGGACGAACCGGAGGTTCGGTTGTTATTTATGGTTTACTTTTCCTTGTTATCGGACTCTTCTTTTCGGCAGGATTTGGTGAGTTTGTTAAGTTTTTCCCAAAACCAATTCTAGGGATAATACTTTTATTCGAAGCGCTAGCATTGATGTTTTTTATAAAGGATATAACACCTTCGCGAAAATGTCTTTTCGTTTCGTTTACAGTTGCTCTTATAGCATTTATGATACCCTATGGCTATGCCATTGGCTTGGTTGTCGGAATCCTGCTCGATTACCTAATTAAAAAGGATGGTATTTTAAACCATTTTTAAAGTAGATTTACTTCCTGCAACCTCCATCAGGACAAGCAATTTTTTTAGCCGAAAGTTCTCTGATTGTCTTCAGCAATGTATGATATTGTAGATTTAGCTCATTTAGTGCCTCATCATTTAGCGAGTAGCGCTGACAAAGCCCATCGGGCGTTGCAACAACAATCCCAGCCTCCTTCAGTTTAGCCAAATGCTGCGAAACGGTTGACTTGCTTAACGGTAAACGCTCCGATATGCTTCCGGCAGGACAACCATTGTATTTTGCCAAGTGCAAAATTATTTGCAAACGTGCTGGATGCGAAAGGGCATCCAGCATCGGTGCAAGACTTAGTGATATATCTTGATATTCTACTGTTTCCATTTATGGTTTAATTTTTTGGAAAAGCCCATTCAGCTTCTCGTCGTATATTTTAAGAATTTCCGCTTCGTGCTCGCCTATAGGCTTAACAGGAATTAGGTCGATAACACCAGCCTTATCAAGACCACTATTAAACATGGTTTGAGTTGTTCCTATAAGCATATTTTTAACTGCTTCAACTGCCTCCTTATCGTCCATTCCAAAGTTTTTTGCCAACTCAATCAGTTTATAGTACTGAAACCAAAGGTAAGTTGGACCCATAGCTACTATTAATGCGTATGCTTCAATTTTTGATTCTGCAACTTCAAGGGTTTGCCCAAAAATCTTGAAAAGATTTAGCAAATAGTTTTTTGAGTTGCTATCGATAGAATTGCTAAACACAACAGGATTATACCCTTCGCAAATAATAGAGGATGCCAAGGGGAGAAAACGCACAATCCGGTTAAAACCAACTAAAAGGGCTGTCATCTTCTCGATAGTGAATTTTGGAGCAAGGGAAATCAATGTAGATTTTGGGTTGATTGTTGCTTTCGCTTTTTCAAGCGATTCAGCAATCATAGGTGGATGAACAGCAAGGAAGATGTAATCTGCACCTAAAATGCTCTCATTTAGGTTTGTTTCAATTTTTATTTCAGGGAAAGCGGCTGATAATGCCTTTAGCACATCAGGGTTCGTATCCATTACAGATACTTGCTGAAGACTAATCTTTTTACTTTTTAGTGCGGTAAGGAAAATCTTGGTAATCCTACCACCACCGATAAAGGAGATTTTTTTGTTTTCCATGGCTAAATGTTTTTTAAAGAATTCGTAGTATAAAATCTAAAAAATCCAATTAAACAAAAACCCAACAATCATTATCCCTGTACCCACAATTGCTATAAATGTAAATATCAATGGGAGTTTAAGTACTTTTCTTAGAATAATCATTTCGGGTAAAGAGAGACCAATTACCGACATCATAAAAGCCAATGCCGTTCCTAGCGATGCACCTTTCTCTATTAAAACTGAGACGATTGGAATAATTCCAGCTGCATTAGAATACAAAGGGATTCCAATTAGAATTGATAGTGGCACACTGTACCAAGCTGATTTTCCCATTAGTGATGCCATAAAATCTTGAGGGACGTATCCATGCGCACCAGCACCAACAGCAATACCCAAAATCACATATATCCAAACTTTTCCTACAATATCTTTTACAGCCTCAAAACCGAATTTAAAGCGTGCTACAAGGGTTAACTTTTCTTCTTCTATACCTGATTCCCCGAGCTTTGTTTTATATACCCAATCCTCAACCCATTTTTCGAGTTTAAGTTTTCCAATGACCCAACCAGCTGTAATTGCTATGGTTAAACCGGTTAGAACATAAATAAGAGCAACTTTCCAGCCAAATAAACCAAAAAGCAAGACTATTGCCACCTCATTTATCATTGGTGCTGCGATTAGAAAAGAGAATGTAATTCCTAATGGTACACCCGACTCCACAAATCCAAGAAATAAGGGTATCGCAGAGCAAGAACAGAAAGGTGTTACAATTCCTAATAGCGATGCTAAAACGTTACCTGTAAACGTTTTCTTGCCAACCAAAAATTTGCGGGTTCGCTCGGGAGAAAAGTAGGAGCGAATAATTCCAACAAAGAAAATAATGAGTGTTAGTAGCATCAATACCTTGGGCACCTCAAAAATAAAAAACCAGATGGCCTCTGTAAGATGTTTTCCCTCCTCAAGACCAATTACTGAGTAAACTATCCAGTCGGTTATAGGTTTTAGATTTATGTATAACAAAACCCAAACAGGTATGAGGATTACAATTATTAGAAGCTTATTTTTCAACAAATTTCTCATTTCAACAATGGTTATAATATAAACTGAGCCAAATAGTAAATTCCTGCTCCGATAAACACAACTGCAACAACCCTTCTAAACCATAATTCGAATACTTTAATCTTGTTATAGAAAGAGCCAACTCCCGAAACGGTATAGGCAATCAGATAAGCAATAATTATTACAGGTAATCCGGTTCCAACAGCAAAAATTAGAGGCAGGTACAAACCCGATGCGCTTGAGATGGTCATCGGGATTAGCATTCCAAAGTAGAGAACACCACTATAAGGACAGAAAGCCAATGCAAAAGCGATTCCCATCAGTAGAACTCCCCAAAAACCACCTTTCTCAGCCTTTCTCTCGAGTTTCTCTGAGATTTTGCTTGAAAAGGGTAATTTAATTTTGATCAAATCGAGCATGAAAAGGCCTATTAGTATCAATATTGGCCCAAGGATTCTTTCGCCATACTTTTGTAGAAACCCAGCAATTTTAAACTGATTGGCTCCAAAAAAGAAAATCACCCCAATTGCTGTATAGGTTACTGCTCGTCCTAAAGTGTATATCAATCCGCTGAGAAAAACTCTTTTTTTGTTCTCAATATCTTTACTTATAAATGCAATTGCGGTGATATTAGTAGCAAGCGGGCAAGGGCTGATCGAAGTAATAATCCCTAGCAGCAATGCTGAAAGAAATGGCAAACTTGAACTATCTAAAAGACTTTGAAGCCAATCCATCGACTATTTTTTTAGTCCTTCTTCAATAATATCGGTAATCATCTTCTCAAGTGCTGCAGCATCTGATTTTGCTAACTTAAAGGCATCAACAGTAATGTTTTTTACAGTGCCATTCACATCAATAATTAGCGATGAGCTCAAGATTTGATACTTCTCTGCAATCGCTTTGTTCTCCTCCTTATCGGTATTGATTTCTTTATAAGCAACAGCAGCATTATTTGCATACTTTGCTTTAAATAGATTTAGAGAGATTTCACCAACCTTAATGCAGGTAGGACAACGTCTATCGCCGTGGAAGTATAGAATTTGAATTGAAGGAGCAGCCTCTGAAGCCTCAGTTGAGGTTTGTTTTTCAACTTTGGGTGATGAATTTCCACAGTTTCCAAAACTTATTGAAACGATTGCTAAAGCGATGATTAGAAGTGACTTTTTCATAAACTTTAAATTATTTTATTAATAGTTCTTTAAGTTCGTTTTCAGAAGGAATTCGGCCGCTTAGGATAACCTTACCATCCTTTACTAATCCAGGAGTACGCATAATTCCGTAAGACATGATTTTTTGGATATCCTCCTCTTTTGTAACCTCTGCGCTAAGATTTAAATCGGCAACCACTTTTTTTGTTAACTGCTCTAGGTTTTTGCACTTTGCACAACCTGTTCCTAAAACAATAATATTCATTGATATATCTTATTAAGTTTATTAATTCGTATTTCGTAATATTACGAAATACTTTGATAAAAAATATAAAACTTAAACAAATTATTTATGTAGATCCTTCAACAATAAAAGGAATTGTAAAATAGAATGATGATCCCTTATTAACTTCTGATTCAACCCAAATCTCGCCACCAAGCATTTTAACAAGGTTTTTGGTAATACTCAAACCCAATCCAACACCCTGATAAAACTTTTCGTTTGAGGCCTCTGCTTTAGAAAATTCAACAAATAATGAACTTTTTTGCTTTTCCGTAAGCCCAATTCCATTGTCCTTAACAAAAAACTTTAGCTTGGAATTAAACTTTTCATAGCCAAAACTAATTATTCCAACTTCTGTAAATTTTAATGCATTGTCAATTAAATTTGAAAATATCTGTTCAAGTCGAATCGGATCTGTAATAATGATGCATCCCTTCTCCTTTAATCCTATTGATGTTAATATCTGGATATTATCTTTACCAAGCTCTTGTTTTTTAAGAACAAATTTTTCATTCAGCCTTTGAATAATTGTGTTTATATCACAGGTTTTCTGGATAATTTCAAGTTGACCCGTTTGAATTTTAGAAATATCGATAATATTTTCAATAATTTGAATGATGGTATTACTGCTTTGAACTATATTTTCAATCAGTTCTTTTTTCGTGTTTTCTTCAATATCATCATGAATAAGTAGATTTGTAAGACCCTGAATTGCATTCATTGGCGTACGTATCTCATGCGAAATGTTTGCTAAAAAGGCAGATTTTAATTTATCTGATTCTTCAGCTCTTTCTTTAGCAATTCTTAAATCAATTGTTCTCTCATCGATTAATTTTTCTAATTGAGATCTATGAATTTCCAACTCATCATTTTGAGCTCTTATCTCTTCGTTTTGAGCCATTATTTCTTCTTTCTGTTGAATAATTTCTCCTGTTCGCTCTTCAACGCGTTTTTCGAGTTCTTTATTAAACAGAATAAGCTCATTTCTTGCATTTACTAATTCTTCCAGCATTTCATTTGCTGAGATGGCCGGAATGTCAAATTCAGTAAAATGTAACTTCTGGGTATCAATTTTTGTTGATTTAACAACTGCATCCCTAAAGAAGTTAGAGAAAACATTGAAGCTCTTTTCAATCTTACTAGCAACTAATCGACTAATTAAAAAAAACATTAAAACTAAAAAACTAAAAATGCTAATTATTATAATGATAACACGATTTACAAGTGCATTTGATGCCTCTTGCTCTCTTTTAATAATATTATCGATATCCTCAAGATATATACCTGTGCCAACCATCCATTTCCAATCGGGAATTCCGCGGACAAAAGAGATTTTTGGTGTCGGTTTATCAGCATTTTGTTTATACCAAGAGTAGTAGATGTAATCACCTTCGGGGATTTCTACAGCTCTTCTTTCCTCTTGAACTATTTTTACCCCATTAGGATCAACAATATTCCAACTGTTTTTTCCTACAGTAAATTGTTGAACATCATTCATTAATGTTACCCCATTGTAGTTTACCACAAATATATAGCCATTGTCTGAAAACCGAATCTTTGCAACTTCAGCTAATATTTCTTTTTGAAGTTTTTTAAGTGATATGCTATCAGAGTTAACTAGGGTGTTTTTTTTGTGGTTGATGAAATTAATTGTAAGATTTATCTGGCTTTTAATAAGCTCTTTCTTACTTTCGATATAAAGATGTTTATTCTGTTCAATGTTTTTTTCGGCCCTGTTAAGTACACTGATAATTAAATAAAATGCAAACAGACCAAATAGTATAGCGATTGATGCTGTAAAATAGAAAAACAGTGTTTGTACTATACTCCTGCGTTTTTTGAACATAAAAAAGCATTGAAGTAATTGAAAACAAAGCAAATAATTACTTTACAATAAACATGAAAATATAATGAAAAAAGGGAAGTACCACAATTAACGTATCTCCTTTTTTGACAGAATTTTATGAAAAGGGTTTAAAACAGAAATGAGTTATTGGTAATATAATAGAATTATAAGGAGCTAGGAATAATATTAATTATGAATTTTCAAATTTTCCTCATAGAACTTAAATAACCTTTGCTTAAGTTTATCGCGGGTGTGGCGAAATGCTTCTAAAATTTGTTCTTCGGTGCCAGTTACAAGCGAAGGATCGTCGAAGCCGATATGTACACGATGATGAACTTTTCCGTAGAAGATTGGGCAAAACTCATTTGCACTACCGCACACGGTAATTACATAATCCCACTCCTCGTTAAGGTATACATTAACGCTTTTTGGTTTAGTAAGTCCAATGGTAATACCTATTTCGGCCATTACCTGAATGGCATATTTATTTACTTCGGCAGCTGGTTTTATTCCAGCAGAATGCACAATAAGCGATGGGTCAAAAGATTGTAATAGGCCCTTTGCCATTTTGCTACGGCAGCTATTACCAGTGCATAAAACTAAAACCTTCATTTTGGAAAATATTCTTTGCTCGTTTTTAAAAAGGATGACAAAGTTACTGCTTAAACTTCAAAATCAAACTTTTATAATAATTTTTTTTAAAATTCAGAGCCTCTATGCTTTGGATAGTCGATGGAGTAATGCAATCCTCTACTCTCTCTCATCATTTGAGCAAACTTTATAATTAGATATCCAACATTTATCAAATTCCTTAGTTCACAAAGGTTTTGAGTTAAGGTAGATTTCTTATAAAGTTCCTCATTTTCACGATAAATAATCTCTAAGCGAACCAAAGCCCTCTCGAGACGGAGATCTGAACGAACAATACCAACATAATTACTCATGATTTGTTGCATCTCCTTGTAGCTTTGGGTAATCAAAACCATCTCCTCGGTATGAGTCGTACCCTCGTAGTTCCAATCAGGAACTTTATCGTTTAAGGCAATATTTTTAAAGTTTTCCAAAGAGTGCTTTGCTGCCTTCTCAGCATAAACAATAGCCTCAATTAGCGAGTTCGACGCAAGTCGGTTGGCCCCATGCAAACCTGTCGAAGAGCATTCGCCAACGGCGTAGAGTCGTTTAATAGTGCTTTCGCCATTTAAATCAACCTTAATTCCTCCACACAGGTAGTGTGCTGCAGGAACGACAGGAATCATATCTTTTGTAATATCGATTCCAATGGAAAGACACTTTTCGTAGATATTTGGGAAGTGGTTTTTTATCTCGTTTGGATCCTTAAAGGTCACATCAAGGTAAACGAAATCATCTCCACGAGTTTTAAGCTCATGGTCAATGGCACGAGCAACAATATCGCGGGGAGCTAAAGAACCTCGCTTATCGTACTTATGCATAAACTCTTTGCCATCAACAGTCTTAAGGATAGCTCCAAAACCACGCATGGCTTCAGTGATTAGGAACGAAGGTCTTTCGCCTGGATGGTAAAGCGAGGTTGGGTGAAATTGAACAAACTCCATATTCTCAACCTCTCCCTTGGCTCGATAAACCATGGCAACACCATCGCCAGTTGCAACAAGGGGATTTGTTGTGGTATGGTAAATATTCCCTGTTCCTCCTGTTGCCATTACTGTTGCACGGGCTAAAAAGGTGCTAACCTTTTGGGTTTTTAAATCGAGGATATATGCGCCAAAGCATTTATTATCGGGATACCCACGTTTTATCTCAACGCCCATATGGTGGAGGGTAATCAACTCAACTGCAAAATAATGTTCAAAAACTTGAATGTTTGGATGCAGACGAACCTTTTGCGAAAGCGCTCTTTGTATCTCGTAGCCTGTATTATCTTTATGGTGAAGTATGCGATGTTCCGAGTGGCCTCCCTCGCGAGCTAAGTCGTACTGACCGTTTTGCTGACGATCAAACTTGACTCCCCATTGAATGAGCTGACTAATTTGTGCAGGGGCTTCGGAAACAACCATTCGGACGACCTCCTCATTGCAAAGACCATCTCCGCAAATTAGCGTATCCTGAACATGTTTTTCGAAAGTATCTGGGTCGTACATTACTGATGCAATGCCTCCCTGGGCGTATGATGTGTTGGTTTCGTCTAAACTAGCCTTGGTAATGAGAAAAACTTTACCGTAATCGGCAACCTTTAGCGCATAACTTAAGCCGCCAATTCCTGAGCCGATTACCAAAAAATCGCAATTATAATTTGGCATGAAGCAAATTTTTATACAAAGATAGAAGAAGTTTCTCGCAAAGAAACGCTAAGGTAACCGCAAAGTGCGCTATGTTTTAAAGATTATTTACTATTCTAGTTATCCCATCTTTTAAATGACTGACATTAAAATTGATAAGTAGTCCAAGTTTTATTCCTGTAAGTTTCAGGTATGTAAGCAACTGTTTGTGATGCACATCGAGAAGTGTATCTACTGATTTAATTTCAATTATTACAAGATCGTTAACAAGAATATCAAGTCTAAATCCACAGTCAAATTGAATATCTTTGTAAACCATGGGAATTCCCTGCTGCGCAATAACCTCAAAACCTAAATTTTTCAATTCATAGAATAATGCCTTTTCATAAACGCTTTCGAGTAAACCTGGCCCCAACTCCGAATGAACCTTCATTGCTGCGCCAATAATTTGATATGATAATTCATTCTCGTTCATTACACTTTGCGGAACTTTATTTTGACTTAGCGAACCTTTGCGAGAAACTTCTTATTCTTTTCTTTACTCGTGGTTGTTCGTGTACTTTGTAATAATTTGATTGCGTAGCCCGGTAAACATCTCGGTAACTTTATTCATCTTGCCATTTGAATAGTTGGTTAAAAATTCACGAGCAAGTTTTGGGTCTTTTTTGAATAAATTCATAGCCTCATCTTCAATTGCCCTTTGATTATTGAACATCTCAGCCTCAAATGGAACGCGTACGGCACGAACATCCTTTGCGATATCTTGGAAACGAAGGTTTGCTAAGTTGTCGACAAAGTCGATTGCCCAACGTGCCGATTTTTCGTCGTACTTATCGGGATTATAAGTATTGTAAGTTTCAGCAACAGAAAGGTTCCCAGAATAAATTGGAACATAAGGGCTAAAGTATGGGTTATCGAGATAAACCCAGTAAACGCCACCAATCTCGTTAGGCAACCAGCTGCGAAGTTGCATCACCATTCCGTAATGCCCACGATGACGGGCAACCGGGCGACGGTAAGTTTGCTTAATAAGCTTACGCATTTCGCTACCTGGGAAAGGTGTTGCTAAAGGACTCTTTACGTAGTTACCTTTACCATCGGGAACAAGCCATTCGGGGTAAGAGGTCATATCGTAGATAGTGCCTTCGAAGGTTGAGCGTTGGAAAGCGATTACATCTTGCACTCCAATTTTTTTCTCTGGTGTAGCAGAGAATGGGTATAATGAAAGCGGCTCAACAACTTGGAAGTATGGCTGCATCCCTTTGAAAGGATTAGTTGGGTCTAGCATCCTATCGGGCCATGCTTTTAGATTTGGCATGAAAGTATTGTAGAATAACCAAAAACGGCTTGTTGCATACTCCTCTGGTAGTGGAGCGTAGGCTTCTTGCCAAATAAATGGCTTTCCTGATTTTGGATCGTACCAACCACGGTCAATAGCCTCTTGCATATAGTTGGTCGATACCATAAAGTTTTCCTTATCCTTTGCGTTAATCTCTTTGATTATGCTCCAGTTTGGAATCATTAACGCTTGATCGTCACCAATACGTTGAGCAGCCCATATTGCACCAAGTTTTTTGCTTTCGGGAGTCCATCCTGGGCCAACACCAAACACCTCAAACACCCAAGCCTCTTCGGTATCAGCAATTACTAAATCTTCGGAACCATCACCGCTTGAAGGAACGAAACCATAGGTTGTGCATAAATCACCTATAAACTGAACAGCTTCCCGTGCTTTTTTAAAGCGTTGAAGCGCAAAAATCATCGCCTGCTCGATGGTCATTATCTGCTTACCATTCTCAATGGTACATTTCAGCTCATCTCTTTGTGCTGTGGTGCTTTCTGCAATACCAAGCTGATACTCGTTCATATGTGAGTACGCGGAATGAAAGTAGCCATAGGTTTTTTCAACCTGAGGAAGATAGCCTAATATCTTACCATCGTCGTTTAACAGTCTATCGGCATCCTGAATTCCCCAAAATATGGGAGCCATATCTCCCTTTTTATAAGTTTTACCGGGAACATAAAAGATACGAGAATCAGGACCTGTATCGGTATGTGAAATAATAATTGAACCATCCGCAGAAACCTTTTTTCCAACAGCAATAACAGTACAAGCAAATGCCGTGTAAATTGAGATTGAAAGGAATCCTAGCGTAAGGAATATTCTATTTGAAAGTTTCATCTATTTCTTTTTTTAAGATTTATAGTATTTGAAATTTTAATGCATTTGGGTTTGTTCCACCACATGCACCTTTGCTCTTTTTTGATGATAAATCAACTCCCATCCATTTTTCAAGAACTGTGTAAATGCTATCCTGCATCTCAGCAGGGAAGTGTTTAATTCTAGATGAATGGCTTCCTCCAGGGTTAAACATGATTACAGCATTGGTTTTGTTTCCGGGAACAACTGCTGTTGATGACCATGCATCATTTTGTCCGTAAATGTATAGCATGTTATTTCCATTCTCCTTTAGCCAAGCATCAACATCCTTCATGGTTTCGGGGTTAAAAACTGCTTTATAACCCTTTGGCATAGTAAAATCAAAGGTTATGTTAACTGTGTCTTTCAAATACTTTTTGAATGGCTTGATATCGTAGCCATACATCCCAATCTCGGTCATTGCTTGAAAGAAGAATGGGCGTGTAGTTTCTATCGATTTCTCCTCAAAAAAGGTGAAAGGGTTAATCATGTTAAAATGTTTAAATAGCTCCTTTGCTGATGAATTTTTTGGAGGAATACTATCGCATGGAGTTCCCCATTGCCATGAGGCGAACGAGCATTCCAAAACGCTAAGATCATAGGCTCTATCTAATCCCATTTTAAACTCCCAGTTTTTATCCTTTGCCAGCTTTTCGAACATTGGGAAAATCTCCTTCTTTTTTTCGAAAAGTTGGGTTTGAAACTCAAGAATCTTTGCACGGCACTCATCGGTTCCAACACTATTCAAAAAATCGTAAGCACGTGGATCTTCAGAAGAGAAGTTGAGCGGAGCAACGTACGGAACACTAACATCTACATCGGCTGGATAAAACCTACGATGGAAAATTGTTGCCTGCCCACTTTTGCTTATGCCTGTTGATGCCCATTTACCTTTATAAAAGGGTTTGAAGGCTTGTATAATCTGATGCTGATCGGCAGCAGCCTGACGAACATTTAAAAATCCCCAAGGGATTGAGTCCTTTGGACGACTTTGATCAAAAAATCGATGCTCGATGGTTAGCTGATTAGAATTTAATATCCTTGATAGCTCATTTGGCCTTGATGTGTACATGGCATACCCATCAATAACAACAACCATAGGGCTGTTAAAATTTTTGTGTGAGTAATACGCCTTTAATGGGAAAGTTGGGCTATTAGGATTGTTATGATCCAACGGCATTCTAAACCAAACCACATAGGTTGATTTGAAAAGTGTGTCGTTCTTGATAGGCTTTATACTATCGACAAACGCTATTTGCTTCAGCACTTCTTCGGGGGTTTGAACCTTAGGTTTACAGGCACCAAAAGAAATGATTACTGCAAAAGACAAGAAGAGGAATAATCTATTAATCATATTGATGAGATTATTAGTGTACACAAAATTTCAAAGTTATTGTTTTTAAAAAGCTATACTACTTAGCGTTGCTGTTCTTTGATGAAATAACGTCAATCCTTCCTTTAGAGCCTACAAATACAAGCAAATCCTCGTTAGCAGAAAGATCCATTGCATTGTAACCCTGCCGCGAAGTTTTACTCCACTTATCTCCCAAATCGGTTGAAATGTCAACACCGTTTGTTCCGCAAACAATTATTGATTTTGACTTTGGAAGATATTTTACGCACGACTCAAATCCCGAAGGGAAAGATTTTGTTAAATGCCATGTTTTTCCTTTATCGCTGCTGATTGCCACATTATCGAAAGCCTCGCTTGGCTTTTGCCAGCAGCCACCAGTAATAATAAACGATTTGGCATTTATGCTCCCAATGGAATAAATCCCATACGATGATTCACCTGCTTTAATGGGCGATGTAATTGCCTCCCAAGTTTTTCCAAAATCGGAACTTCTGATTATTCGAGCCTCTTTTCCTCCTGTACCATAAAGGATATCTCCTTCAGTGGTAAAAACGACTGACGTTCCGCTAGCGGCAAAACCGCCTTCAGGATTTAATGGTTTTGGGAGGATTTTGATATCAATCGTATCCCACGACTCACCACCATTTTGAGTTTTGATAAAAAGAAAACTCCCATGAATTGGATCGCTGCAGGCAATTCCTCTTTCTTCGTCGCAAAAATCGAACGAGTTGAAGAAAATGGATGTATCGCGATTTTCATACTTAAGAATCCAAGTTAAACCACCATCGGTGGTTTTGTATATTTTTGCTGGAGAGCCCGCGCTAATGGCAATTGCAGATGTAGCGCTAAAAGCATGAATATCCCTAAAATCGAGCAAAGTATCGTTATTGATTTTTCCGCTATGCCAAGTTTGACCAGCATCGATAGTTCGAGCAAAAGTACCTTTACTCCCGCTTACCCACGCAGCTTGATCATTTAAAACATCAACACCTCGCAGGCTTGGTTCTCCATGTAACACATAATTACTAACCTTTCCTTCATTTAAGGAATCAAGCAAGTAGCTTTTGGGCTTACTTTGAGTACATGCCACAAGTACTAAAGCAAGAAGATAGTATGATTTAATCTTCATACTAAAATGCCTTTGCTCGTTCGGCTTCAACATCCTCAATGGATTTTGCCAGTGGCTTACCAAGAATTCTGTGTCCTGTTTCAGTAATTAGGATATCTTCCTCATTACGAATTCCACTAAAATTCCTATACTCGTTTACCCTATCGAAGTTGATATACTCCTTGTTTGTGCCATTCTGTTGCCATAAGTCGATCAGCTCAGGAATGAAGTAGATTCCAGGTTCGATGGTAAGTACAAAGCCCGGTTTTAGCTCACGTCCCAAGCGAAGTGATTTTAGCCCAAATTGTTTACTCTTTGGAACACCGCAGTAACCAACGTATTGCTCTCCTAAATTTTCCATATCGTGAACATCAAGCCCCATTAGGTGGCCTGTTCCGCAAGGGAAGAACAGCGCATGAGCGCCATTAACGATGGCATCTTCGGTGTTTCCTTTTGTAAAACCAAGAGCTTTCATACCATCGAAGATTGTTCGTGCAACCTGCATATGAACCTCGCGGAAATGAACCCCGGGCTTAAGCATATCAATTGCACCATTGTGAGCCGCTAGGGTGATTCTATAAATTTCTTTTTGCTTTTCGGTGAATGTTTTTCCAACTGGGAAAGTGCTGCTCATATCACCTGCATAGCCCATTGGGGTTTCGTAACCAGCATCTAAAAGGAATAGCTGCCCTTCTTTAATAGTATTGCCATGATAATGATTATGCAGCGTTTGTCCATTAATTGTTGCAATAATTGGAAAACTTAAACCCCCTCCAGCAGCAAGAGCAACCTCGTGAACCTTAGCTGCAACTTGGGCCTCATTCATTCCAGGTTTTGCATAGCGCATTCCGGCTAAATGCATTTCAGCAGTAACTGAAACCGCATGTTCAATCTCTTTTATCTCCTCTTCCGATTTAATGTTACGTTGCTCACCAACAGCAGTTATAAAAGGAATGCTAGCCTTAGCATGCGATTCGGCAGGGCTAATCCCTAAAAATCGCATCAACTTAATTTGATGCTCGGGTCTGTAAGGTGGTAGATAAAAAATATTTGATGTTGGGTATGAGTTTATCTTTTCGGTGAATTGCGATATAGTCCCTGTTTTTTCAACACCTACTGTCGATGCCATTTCGTGAATTGTTGGCTGTGAGCCCATCCAAACGATGCTATCGATAGTGAAATCATCACCAAAAATATAATCGTTGTCATTATCAATATCCATTAAGGCATACAATCCAGGTTTATTCAACCCAAAATAGTATAAGAAAGTGCTATCCTGACGGAAATGGTAGGTGTTATCCTCGTAATTCATTCCACTCTCATCGTTACCGATGAAAAAAAGAACACCTGTTTTGAACTGAGCACGAAGCTGGTTGCGACGGCTTATGTAAGTTTGTTTGCTAAACATGGTAAAGGGTTTAATAAGTGATTGAAAGTTAGTTTTTTATTGTTAGTTTATCCACCGATTGTTGCTTTAATTCCGTATTCATTAAACTTCATGATTGCCTGTGCTATCAAACTTTTATCAGGCTCCATCAATTTCGCAAAGTCGTCAGATTTACCCAATTTCATATACTTATTTTGGGCAATATTATGGTATGGTAAAAGGTTTACCTCTTTCTTTTCGCCAGATAATTCTGAAATAAACTTTGCTGTTTGCTCAATATTCTCTTCTGTGTCGTTAACACCACCAATCATAGGTATTCGGATGGTTATTTTGATACCCAAATCTGAAATTGCTTTTAGATTTTTGAGTATCATTTCATTGTTGGAGTTAACCCATTTCTTGTGCATTTCAGAATCCATCATCTTTAAGTCGTAAAGAAAAAGATCTGTTCGCTTGGCTACTTCAAGAATTGTTTCGGTGCTAACATTTCCAGCCGTATCAACTGCTGTATGAATTTTTCTTTTACGACATTCATCGAGCAGTTTAATTAGCATTTTTGAATGGATTAGCGGCTCTCCACCGGAGAATGTAACTCCACCCCCAGATTGGTCGAAGAATATCCGCTCCTTCTCAATGATATCCATTATTTCAGAAACAGTCATTGCCTTTCCTGACATTTCTATTGCTTTTGTAGGGCATACATCGGCACATTTTCCGCAGACTTTGCAGAGGTCAATGTTGGTAATTACTCCATCGAGTCCCATAGTAATGGCTTTCTCAGGACAAGCAGTAATGCATGTTCCGCACTTAATACATTTGGCGGGAGCGTACATCTTTTCAACTTTCGATGATATACTCTCAGGATTATGACACCAGGCGCAATGCAAGTTGCATCCTTTGAAAAAGATCACAACCCGAATTCCAGGCCCATCATTTATGGCGTATCGTTTTATATCGAAGATTAAATTATCGTGCATGAAAACTCTTCTTAGAATGAATCATTTTCAGTTCGCTCAATCACCTCTTGCTGCAAATCGGCATTCATATCGTTAAAATAATCGCTATAACCAGCCATGCGAACCAACAAATCTTTATAATCTTCAGGACATGCTTGAGCTGCATATAGTGTAGCGGTATCCACAATATTAAACTGAATATGGTGACCACCAAGCGTGAAGTAGCTCCTAATAAGATGTCCAAGTTTTTTAATATCCTCCTCTTTTCTCATCAGACTCGGTAAAAACCTTTGGTTTAAAAGAGTTCCCCCTGATTTTGTATGATCAAGCTTGGTAAGCGATTTTACAACTGCCGAAGGTCCTTTTGTATCAGCACCATGCGATGGAGAAGTTCCATCAGATATTGATTTACCTGCAAGTCGCCCATTTGGTGTGGCACCCATTATCTTACCAAAATATACGTGGCAAGTGGTTGATAGCATATTCAAATGGTATTTACCACCCGGTTTGATATTTGGTTTTCCATCGATAGTATCAACCAAATCGTTATAAACCTTAAGGGCAATGGAATCGGCATACTCATCATCGTTTCCAAAGAATGGGGTACGGTTGATAATGGTTTGCCTCATCAGCTCCTCACCGTAAAAGTTCTTGAGAACAGCATTTAAAACTTTATCCATGCTGAATGTTTTCTCCTCGAAAACATGCTTTTTCATGGCTGCAAGGCTATCGGTAACCGTTCCAAGTCCACAGCACTGAATATAACTTGTGTTGTATCGTGGTCCACCATCGTAGTAATCGCGACCTTTGCTGATGCAATCCTCAATAACCACTGAAAGGAATGGTGCTGGAGCGTATTTTGCAAACATTCGATCGATGTAATTGCTCACGCGCATTTTCTGACCAACTACATATTGAAGCTGCTTCAAAAAGGCATTGTAAAGATCTTCGTATGATTTAAAATTGTGAGGATCACCAGTTTGTATTCCTACCATCTTTCCTGTAACTGGATTGATACCGTTATTCAACGTTACCTCCAGTATTTTTGGAACATTTAGATATCCAGTAAGCAGGTATGCCTCTTTACCAAAAGCACCAACCTCGATACAACCACTGCAACCCCCTTCGCGAGCATCCTGCAACGATTTTCCTTGTCGTAACATTTCAAGGATATAGATATCGGGATTAAATACTGATGGGTAACCATGACCCTGACGGATTACATGTGCTGCGGCATGCAGAAATTTATCGGGTGTTTTTGCGCTTATATGCACTGAGTTACCAGGTTGGAGAATATGCAGTTCCTCAACCACTTCGAGCATGATGTACGAAACCTCACTGGTTCCTTCGGAACCATCGGATTTAACGCCTCCTAAATTGATATTTGTAAAATCGTTGTATGTACCACTCTCGCGTGCTGTAATTCCAACCTTTGGAGGTGCTGGGTGATTGTTTACTTTTATCCAGAAGCACGATATCAACTCTTTTGCTTCATCGCGTGTTAGCGTTCCAGCAGCAATCTCTTTTTCGTAGAATGGGGTAAGGTGTTGGTCGAAATGACCAGGGTTCATGGCATCCCAACCATTCAATTCGGTAATGGTTCCTAGATGAACAAACCAATACATTTGAATAGCCTCCCATAAATTTCGCGGTGCTTTGGCAGGCACCCAACGGCAGACTTCGGCAATTTTCTTTAACTCTTTAACCCTTTGTGGATCTTGCTCCTTTTTAGCCAATTCTTCAGCTAACTCAGCATGACGTTCGGCAAATACAATAACCGCATCGCACGATACATCCATTGCTTTCCATTGTTCGGCTTTATCTGTAGCCTCGGGATCATTTAGATAATCGAGTTTTGCAAGGTTTTCGGCGATCTCCTTTTTGAAATCGAGCATACCTTTTCGGTAAATTTTGCCATCAAGGGTGGTGTGACCGGGAGCTCGTTGCTCCATAAATTCGGTAAATAATCCTGCCTCATAAGCTGCACGCCATTCATCGGGCACATGGCTAAAAATTCGTTCTCGTTGAGTTTTGCCTTGCCAATATGGGATAACCTCTTTTTCATAAAGTTCAATATCCTCTTGGCTTATTGTATAACGCTGTAGATCTCGGGTATTGAGAACGTTTAAATCTTCAACGCTGTGGCATGTAAGCTCAGGAAAAGTGCACACGCTTTTAGGTTTTGGACCGCGCTCACCAACAATTAGCTCTCCTTCGCCTATATATATTGTTTTTCTTTTACAATGATCTAAGAAGTTCAATGCTCGTAAAACAGGAATTGAATACTTTCCATAGTTTTCCTTATAGAAAGCGGTTTCGTGCAAAGCACGCTCAATAGAAAGCGAAGGTTGTGTTTCGACACTTAGCTTACGAAGGTTTTGAATCCGCTCATTCATCCCTGGTCCAATTCTATTCTCCTTAGGTTCATAGAAATTTCCTTCTGATATTGCAGATCTTTCAGGTGATGTAGTATGTGGTTTTATTTTCTCAAACATGCTTTTTAAAATTTGATTGATAGCTAATAATTCGTAACAAAAAAATACGAAAATCCCTAGTTAAAAGGATATTAGATGTTTCTTAATAAATGTTTGAAAAAGGATCAGCAAATCCAGCAAGAGAAGAGCCCCTTGCCATTGTTGTGGTACAAAGTGGATGTAAGAATACCAACCATTTGAGATAATGACTTAGGCAAAGATAAATCATTATAATTGCCAATTGCAATGATATTTATCAATTACAAGCCTGTCTTTTTGATATCTTTTAAAATTGGTTAATAAACCCAAGGTGATGGATTGATGCTTTCATCAGGAACAAAATCAGAATACTTTTCAGCAACCTGTTCTAATAGATTCAGAAGTTCTTCAGGATCCATCGATGTTACCAGTTTTAGTCGCATCTCTTTAAAATGAGGAAGTCCCTTAAAATAGGAGGTAAGATGTCTACGGATTTCGAAAATGCCAGTTTTCCCTCCTTTTAACTCAACAGACTTTAGAAGATGAAATTTAGCGAGTTCAACTTTCTCAGGTATTGTAAAAGGCTTTAGTTTTTCACCTGTCTCGAGGTAATGTTTTACCTCCTTAAAAATCCAAGGCCTTCCGTAGGTAGCACGACCAATCATAATAGCATCAACACCATAAGTATCAAAGGCAATTTTTGCTTTTTCGGGACTATCAATATCACCATTGCCAATAATTGGAATAGTCATCCGAGGATTATTTTTTACCTCACCTATTAACGTCCAATCGGCTTCGCCTTTGTATAGCTGAGCACGCGTTCTACCATGAATGGTAAGGGCTTTGATACCTACATCTTGAAGTTTTTCAGCAATCTCGACAATATTTTTACTGGCATCGTCCCACCCTAAACGAGTTTTTACTGTAACTGGGATATTTGTTGCATTCACAATCTGGCGAGTCATTTCAACCATTTTGGGAACATCACGCATCATTCCCGAGCCAGCGCCACGATTGGCAATCTTTTTAACCGGACAACCAAAATTGATATCAATAATATCGGGTTTTGCGTTGGTTGCAACACGCGTAGCTTCAACCATGCTGTCAATCTCATGACCGTAAAGTTGAATGCCAATTGGGCGCTCGTAATCGAAAATATCGAGCTTAGCAACGCTCGATTTAGCATCGCGGATTAAACCATCGGAATTAATAAATTCCGTGTACATCATATCAGCCCCAAATCTTTTGCAAAGCAACCTAAACGAAGGATCTGTAACATCCTCCATAGGTGCTAAAAGTATTGGCCTTAACCCTAAATCAACATCTCCTATTTTCAATTCCTCTATTTTTTGAGCACACAAAAATACGCACTCTTCTCAAACCTATCGTTCCTTTCTCCTATATTTGTTGCTTACTTTTTAAAAATCACCAATTATGGTAACAACATATTTTAGAGATGCATCTCCAGCAGTTAAGATTTCGCTTATTCTGCTTTTTTGTTTAGCAGGAACGCTCCTTTTTATGGTTATTGGCTCAATTATAGTTTTTTCAGTTTATGGTTCGGCTGCATTGTCTTATATTTCAAATCCAAATCCATCAGTTCCAGAAGCATTAGCGGCTCTTAAGATTTTGCAGATATGCCAAGGAATCGGAATGTTTATCGCTCCAGGGTTTTTACTTGCAATGTATTTTTCTGATAAACCAAAACAATATCTTGGTTTTAAAAATATCAATGTAAACCTTGGGTTACTAGCAATATTAATCGTTATAGTTGCTTTTCCTGCTATTAACTTTCTTGCCTCGTTGAACGAGCTAATCCCAATGCCCCAATGGATGATTGATATGGAGGAGAAGGCTGCCGTGCTTACTAAAGCGTTTATGTCGGTAAATAGTTTTGGTGGATTACTTCTCAACATATTTATGATTGCTGTGCTTCCTGCCATAGGAGAGGAATTAATATTTAGAGGCTTACTCCAAAAGATTTTTATAGATATAACTGGTAAAGCTGTTTGGGGTGTAATAATCTCTGCTGCGCTATTTAGCGCAATGCATATGCAGTTTCAAGGGTTTATCCCAAGATTTGCTTTGGGATTGATGCTTGGGTATTTATATGTTTGGTCAGGATCGCTCTGGTTGCCAATTATTGCTCACTTTATAAACAATGCTGTTGCAATCATCGGTTACACCTTGATATACAAGGGTAATATCCCCGCTGAGACAGAGAATTTGGGAGGTTTATCGGTAATGTGGCCCTTGGGATTAATTAGCGTTGTACTAGTAGTTATCCTTCTACTAAAAATAAAGGGCGAAGGGCTAAGAGTTAGTAAACTCGAATAGGCTGCGCTCTAATAGTTGTAATCCTTTCAGCTCGTTTTTACGGTAAACGTATACTAGGCCATACTCTGTTGAACGCTCTCTTTTAAGGTCATCAGGCAGATCTTTAAAGGTATTCTCAACTTCGTTCCAGATATTTAGGATAATATCATCAGCTTTTGTTCTTAGAGCATCAAGATCGGTGAGCATACGCTGAGTATTTTGCTGAAGTATCTTTTGGTGATTATAGGATTCGACAAAATTCTCGAAACGAACTTTTACTACTGCAATGGTTGGGTTTGTAATAGGTTGCTGGCCGCTCATTATTCGCTTTTGCTCCCCTTCAATAATCTTCTTGCCCCAATCAATCATATCCTTTTCTGTGTTGAGTGCAGGAACTTTACTTTCATCAATATCCATCCCGTAAATTGTTCTAGTCTTATCGGGAAGTTCGCCACGGGCAATGGCCATATTCACAACCTGAATGAAGTGCGATAGGTAAAGTTTGGCTTTCTTCATTATAACGTTGTAATCCTTACTCTTCTCAATTTGAATATTGTAGGATGCCTTGTAATTAATCATTGCCTTCTCGAACGAGTTGATAAACAGCTCAATTTTGGCATATGTGCTTTGCGAGAATGCGAGTTTAAATGGAGGCAACTCTTTGCCCTTGCCGTAAGCGGTTTTTAGCGCTTTGATGCGGGCAACATCTGTGTTTGGTAATCGGCGGTAAGGCATGGCGGAGGGTTTTGGTTGTTAACTAGTTGTTGATAACATGCGAATATAATAATTGAAATTAAAAAAGCAACACTCTTCGTAGGTTAATTTTATAGATTCTCTCTATTGATTTCTAATAAGTTGCCTTGCGAACGGATGATTTTAAATCGAAATGCCCATGTATTCTCATTTTTGCTGTCAAAAAGGTTTTTTAAAATTTTGACGAAGAAAAAATATACCTTTGAAAATTCTTTTAAAAAACCATCTTAACATATCTCATTATGTATAGCAAAATTAAGGAAGACTTAAAGCAGCAGCTTGAGACCATCAAAAACGATGGGCTTTACAAGACCGAAAGAATTATTACAACTCCTCAAAGGGTTGAGATTGTTGCCAACGGAAAAAATGTTTTAAACTTTTGTGCTAACAACTATCTAGGTCTTTCATCACATCCACGCGTTATTGCAGCCGCAAATAAGGCTATGGCTGAATACGGTTTTGGCATGTCATCGGTTCGATTCATTTGCGGAACGCAAAAAATTCATAAAGATTTAGAGAAAAAGTTAAGTGAGTTCCTTGGAACTGAAGATACAATTCTTTACTCATCTGCATTTGATGCCAACGGCGGTATTTTTGAACCAATCCTTGGCGAGAATGATGCAATTATCTCTGATGAGCTTAACCACGCATCAATCATTGATGGCGTAAGACTTTGCAAAGCTCAACGCTTCCGCTATAAGAACAACGATATGGCTGACCTTGAAAAAGTTCTTCAAGAAGCTAGCCATTGCCGTTACAAGATGATTGTTACCGATGGTGTTTTCTCAATGGATGGCATCATTGCTCAGGTTGATAAGGTTTGCGACCTCGCCGATAAGTATGATGCAATGGTAATGGTTGATGATTCACATGCAACAGGATTTATTGGTAAAACTGGTCGTGGTACTTCGGAGTATTGCAATGCAATGGGTAGAGTAGATATTATCTCTACCACTTTTGGAAAAGCGTTAGGTGGTGCATCGGGAGGATGTATTTCGGGTCGTACCGAGATTGTTGATATGCTTCGTCAGCGTTCACGTCCATACCTATTTTCTAACTCAGTTGCTCCTGCGATTGCTGGTGCTACACTAGAGGTTCTTAATATGCTATCAGAAACCACTGAACTTCGCGATAGGTTGTATGAGAATACCCAAATCTTCAGAAAAGGAATGACCGAGGCTGGATTCTCAATTGTTCCTGGCGTACACTCAATCGTTCCAGTACTATTCGGACATCTACCAAACGATGCAAAATTATCACAGGAGTTTGCAAGTGCTTTACTTGAAGAGGGTATTTATGTTATTGGGTTCTACTTCCCTGTTGTTCCAAAAGGAAAAGCTAGAATTAGAGTTCAAATTAGTGCTGCTCATACCAAGGAGCAGGTTGAGTTTGCAATCGAAAAATTCACCAAGGTTGGAAAGAAACTAGGAGCAATTAAGTAATCTCAAATTAAATATTTTAAAGGGTGTTTCGATTTTTCGAAGCACCCTTTTTGTTTTTTAATATATCATCAGTTAGGGAGGTTTATAAAAGGCAGGAGTTTTCATTATAAATAAATAGCGATTACTCCGTGGCAAATTAGCTTTTTATGATAGATGGTTCAATATTCGTTTTCCGATTTTTAACCGCTTTAATTTACTAACCTAAAACTAACCTAACCTATGAAAAGAAATCTACACAAGATTTTCTTGCTCTGTATTATTTTAACAGGGCTTGTAACAAAAACTGCACTGGGTGTGATTGCCTACCCACACCCAGTTAAAGTAACTCAACCTGATGGTACAACAATAACAGTTACACTTCAGGGAGATGAAAAGGTGAAATGGGCAAAAACATCTGATGGTTATACCCTTATGTATAACAGTAAGGGTGTGTTTGAGTATGCGATTCAGGATGCTAAAGGGGACATACAACCATCAGGTATTGCAGCTAGCGATGAAGCAAAAAGAACTGCTGCTGAGTTAAACCTCCTTTCTAAAACCCCAAAAGGTTTGCTTTATAGCCAAAGTCAGGTTTCTTTGATGAAGAGTATTTATGCAATTAAGGCAACTGAGGCTCAGAAAGCATTCCCAACCACAGGAACGAGAAAACTTGTATGTATCTTAATGGGATATAAAGATAAAGCCTTCACAAAAACACAGGCTGATTTTAATAACCTATATAACCAAGTTGGATACAATGCTGGTGGAGCAACAGGAAGTGTTAAAGATTTCTATCTTGAAAGCTCTTATGGTCAATTTGATTTATCTGTTACCGTTGCAGGTCCATACACAGCTGCAAACAATATGAGCACCTATGGTGCAAATGATGCATCGGGGAATGATGTTAATCCTCGTTTATTAGTTTCTGAAGCAATTAATGCAGCTGATGCTAGTGTAAACTTTGCTGATTTTGATAATGATGGTGATGGCACTGTAGATGGTGTTTATATTATTTATGCTGGTTATGGCGAAGAAGCAGGTGGTGGTGCAAATTGTATTTGGGCTCATGCATGGAGTCTTGCTACAGCCGTAACAAAGGATGGTAAATCAATTAGTAAATATTCTTGCTCTGCTGAGTTAAGTGGTAGTTCAGGTTCAACAATTACCGCCATTGGAGTAATTTGCCACGAATTTGGTCACGTTTTAGGTGCTCCTGACTATTATGATACAAACTATTCAACTGGTGGTCAATTTGACGGAACAGGTTATTGGGATATGATGGCTGCAGGTTCATGGAATAATAATGGTATTACCCCTGCTCAGCATAATGTTTACACAAAAGTAAAAGTTTATGGTTGGGCAACCGCTACTGTTCTTTCTTCAGCAGCAGTTGTTACCGTTACTCCTGCACAAGCAAATAAAAGTTTTTATCAGATTAATTCTACAACAACTAACGAGTATTGGTTAATTGAGAATCGTCAGCAAGTTGGTTTTGATGCTAACATTCCAGGTCATGGTTTGATGATATATCATGTTCATAGTACAATTGGATCTGCTGGAAATGCTATTAATGCAACCTATCCACAAAAAATGTATCCTGTATGCGCTAGTGCGACTACAAACCCAGGCACAACTGCAAGTACTTATGGTACAATTAACGGCGCTGGTTGTCCTTTCCCTGGTTCAAGTGCAAAGACATCATTTACTGATGCCACTACCCCAAATATGAAATCTTGGGCTGCAGCGAATACTGGAAAACCAATTACCAATATTGTTGAGAATACTACCACCAAGACTATCACTTTTGATTTTATGGGTGGTTCTGTAACCCCAACTGCTCCAACAGCTTCAACTGTTGCTGCTTCGGGCGTATCAACAACTGGTGCAACGTTGAATGCTTCTGTTAATGCAAATAATGCAACAACAACAGTTACATTTGAGTATGGTACAACTACCAGCTACGGAAGTACGGTTAATGGCACTCCAAACTCTGTTACTGGAGCTACTGCAACAAGCATTACTGCTGCTTTAACTGGCTTAACTGCAAATACAACTTATAACTATAGAGTAAAAGCGGTTAACTCTGTTGGAACAACTTATGGTAGCAATATGACTTTCACAACTACTGCAAATCCAACTTCATTAACTCTTCCTGTAACTCAAGCGTTTGCTTCATCTACTCTTCCTACTGGATGGACAACACAAAATACAGGAACAAGTATAACCGAGCGTTGGAGCATGTCGAATACTGCAAATGCTGGCGGTGCTGCTTACGAGTTAAAGTGCTCATATCAGCAAGTTAACCCAGGTACTACAAGAGTTATTACTCCTGCTGTAAATACTGTTGGTGTAAGTTCAGTTACTTTCTCATTCAAGCACATGCTCGATGCTTATGCTGCAGGTGTTACTCTACGAGTTCAAACATCTAACGATTTAACTAATTGGACAAATACAAGTTGGTCTGCTGCGACATCTGCTACTAACATAGCTGCTGCAACAGTTAATGTATCCGTTACAACAAACCTAAATTCTGCAACTACTTATTTTGCACTTGTAGCTACAGGAGATTTATACCAAATCGATTACTGGTATGTTGATAATATTTCGATAACTAGTGGTTCTTCTACAACAATACCAACCGTTTCAACGACTGCTGCATCTAGCATAACCGCAAGTTCTGCAACTAGTGGTGGTAATGTTACTGCTGATGGTGGTGCAACTGTTACCGAAAGAGGTATTTGTTATGCAACAACTGCTAACCCAACAACTGCTAATACAAAGGTTACAAGCGGTACAGGTACAGGTTCGTTCACAGCAAATATGACAGGCCTTGCAGCAAATACTCTATACTATGTTAGAGCTTATGCAATTAATGCAAACGGAACGGCTTATGGCTCTCAAGTTTCTTTCACTACATTAACAAGTGGTGGCGGAACAACTACTGATGTAACAATTGGAACAGGAACTTCAACTCAAGGTTATCCAATCAATTGCTATTATGGGTACGAAAGAAGCGCATCAATTTACACTGCTGCTGAACTTGGCAAAGTTGGATCAATTAGCAAGTTGGCTTGGTATCCTACTTTAACCACAACTTATAATATTCCAATTAAGATTTATGTTAAGCATACTACTGCTACAACTCTTACTGCTACAACTTGGGCAAGTTCAATTTCTGGAGCAACTCTAGTGTATAGCGGAACTATGGCAGGAACAACAGCGAATGCATGGAAAGAGTTTGCTTTGTCTACAGCCTTTAACTTTACCGGAGGTTCAAATAACCTATTGGTTCTTGTTGAAACTAATTATGGAGGAACTGGAGCAGGAACAAGTACTGGTGCAAAAGTTCGCTATACTTCAGCAACAAGCAAGCATATGTACATAAGGGCTGACAATTCAGCACCAACAGGCAACGGAACAGTTACCAGCTATCGTCCAAATGTTAAGATTACTATCACTACATCATCTGCATCTTCAAATGATGAGGTTAATACCAATTTCACTGAAAACAGTAATGTTATATTAAGCGTTTATCCTAACCCAGCAAAAGATAGGATAACCATTGATAGCAATGGTGAAATTAAGTCTATTGAGATTTTCTCGATTACAGGAGCAAAGGTTTACTCGAAAACAAATATTTCGAATAGCGCTTCTAACGAGGTTAATATTTCAGACTTCAATAGCGGAATGTACGTTTTAGTTGTAAATGATGGTGTTAAGCGTCATACCATGAAAATTATTAAGGAATAGCTACTAACTCATTTCTTTAAAACCCGCGAAATTCTTCGCGGGTTTTTTATTTGTAAAATAGTTAAACCTTTACTCGTTGATATAATCTATATTTTAGAATGTTTGAAATAGTATAATCAATAATATCAATTATGAAAGGATCAATTTTAACATCTGTTCTTATCCTTGCTGCTATGATTCTATTTGCGCAGGAGAAGCCAAACGCGTACAACCCAAATGCTGATGCCAAGGCCGATTTAAAGAATGCTATTGCTAAGGCAAAAGCCGAGAATAAGCATGTTCTAGTTCAAGTTGGCGGAAACTGGTGCTCATGGTGCATCAAGTTTCATAAAATGGCTACAACCGATCCCAAAATCGACTCTTTAATAAAGGCTGATTATGTATATGTCCTTTTGAACTATAGCAAGGAGAATAAGAATCTTGATGTTTTAAAAACTTATCAAAATCCTCAGCGATTTGGTTTTCCTGTATTTCTTGTTTTAGATGGTAGTGGAAAACTACTTCACACCCAAGATTCAGGTTTTTTAGAGTTGGATAAAGGCTACGACCCTAAGAAAGTATCGATATTCCTAAAACAGTGGAATTTTAAAGCGTTAGATCCAAAGAACTATCCAGATAAATAAGAACTTCTTAAGTTATCAAAGGCGTAAAATCTAATGGTTTTACGCCTTTTTTTGTTATTTTTACTAATTACCTAATAAAAGTGGCATATGATTAACAGAGAAGAACTAAAATCAAAACTAAAAAAATACAATTATCAGGTTAAGGAGCAATACGGTGAAATTATTGTTAAACTTGATTCTACAGTTCAGATTAAAATTAATGAAACAGAGGATGGTCGCGTTTTAATAACCGATAAATTATTAGGTTACAATATGCTCACCGGTGTATGGAGTATGAGTATTAAAAGTTCTATAGTGTTCAATACAATTATGTCATTACTTTATTTGTTACTCTTTACTTATGTTACTTTTGGAAGTGATAATGATAAAATACCGTTATTAGCTCTGTGTTACTTGATTATTGCATTTAGCTGGATTATCCTTTGGACAATTTACTATTTGGTTAAAATCGAGAACTTCAAAACCCTTCTAATGTCTTGGGATAAGTAAACTATTTTACTCTTTCCATTACAAATACCCCGCAAATATCTTCGCTATCGAAGCTGTGTCCAACTATTTTACCTTCGTGGGTTAAAGTTCCCTGCATTGTGTCGAGGTTGTAATCTGTAATAGGCGAACCATCAGGAGAGGTAACAATATCACCTTTTAGGTTTATTTGGTTGTTGTGAATGGTTCCCGAAACCACCTGTTTAACCATAAATGGCTCTTCATCCTCAATCGACTCTTTATACTCTAAATACCCATTAATAATTTCGCCTTCTTGTGTTAAATAGGCGTATCCCTCGTCGGTTCCGCATTCAAACTCCTCGATGAACTTCCATTTGCCTGATATATCGTGAGTCATAGTAGTTGTTTTTTGCAAAGATACATCGATAACTATTTGTTTTAAAACATTAGCAATCATTTGATGTTATTATTGCATCTAAAATATTTGTAGTTTTGTTTAAACTGACAATATCACATGAAATACATTGGAGCTCACGTTAGCGCATCGGGAGGGGTTGAAAATGCCCCTATAAATGCGCATGAGATAGGCGCAACCGCATTTGCGTTATTTACCAAAAATCAGCGTCAGTGGAAGGCTGCGCCGCTAACAAAGGATAGCATATCAAAGTTTAAGAAGAATTGCGAACTATATGGATATCAACCTTTTCAGGTATTACCGCACGATAGCTATTTGATCAACCTTGGCCATCCTGAAAAAGAGGGGTTAGATAAATCACGCGAAGCGTTTATTGATGAAATGCAGCGTTGCGAGCAGCTAGGCCTCGATAGGCTCAATTTTCATCCTGGCAGTTCTTTAGGCAAGATAAGCGATGAAGTCTGTTTAAAGCTGATTGCTGAAAGTGTCAATATCGCTCTCGATAAAACCAAAGGGGTAATTGCTGTTATTGAAAACACTTCGGGGCAAGGAAGTAACCTTGGCTTTACTTTTGAGCAATTAAAGGTCATAATCGATAACGTTGAGGATAAAACCAGAGTTGGGGTTTGTATTGATACCTGTCATGCTTATACTGCTGGATACGATATTAAAACCGAGAAAGGATTTAAGGATACATTTGCCAAATTCGATTCAATAATCGGGTTTAAATACCTTAAAGGGATGCACATCAACGATTCTAAAAAGGAGTTGGCAACCCGAGTCGATAGGCACGATAGTTTAGGGAAAGGCTTTTTGGGTATCGATATCTTTAAAATGATAATGGGCGATTCTCGCTTCGATAATATTCCACTTATTCTTGAAACGCCTGATGAAACAATTTGGAAAGAAGAGATAAGTCTACTAAAATCCTTTGTAAAATAAAAAAAGGGCTATTTAATAGCCCTTTTCTTTTTATGTAGAGTGATTTATAAATTCGTTATAATCTTAGTTACACCTAGCACTCCATTAATATTATCATTTTCATCAACCAATGGAAGGATTGTTACCGCAATTCTGTGCTCACCATCGCTAAAAACTACATCGTAAACCTTATTAATGATTGGTGATTTAGTTCTAATAACATCCTGCTCATCGCGGTAAGTTCTTGCTGCTTGATCTCTATCCAACAAATCGAAATCGGATAATCCGATTACCTCCTCGGGGCTGAATGCGTTGAATAGGCTTAGCATTGAGTTGCTAACATGAACGTACTTGCCGCTAATATCTTTTTGGAAAATGTAATCTGGAGAGTTTTGAAGAAGAGAATCGAGAAGCGATTTGTCTTCGCGAAGTTCTTTTTGAATTAGCTCCTGCTCATGGCGCTTGCGCTCCATCTCCTCCTGAGTTGCTTGCAACTCTTCCATGTTTTGACGCATTTCTTCTTCCTGAGCAGCCATCTCCTCAGCCTGTTGTTGCGATTTGGCTAGGAGTTCAGCAGTACGAATATTTATTCGAACGCTCGATATGGTTGAGGCAATGCTGGCGGCAATCTTTTCAATAAATTCGATTTGATGCTTTTCGTAAACTTTAAACGATGCTATTTCAATTACGCCAAGGGTTTCATCGTTGGTTTTTAATGGAACAAGTAGCAAACAACGAGGGTTTTCTTTTCCAAGTCCAGATGTGATTGTTATATAATCTTTTGGAATATCAACCATAAATATTGGCTTGCCTTCAGTAAAGCATCTTCCAACTAAGCCTTCGCCAATAACAATCTGCTTATCCATAAACTTGCGTCTATCGTAAGCGTAGCAAGCAGTCATTTCGATTACTGGGTTATCCTTATCGTTATCATTTAGGATAAATATTCCGCCTTGTATTGATGATGAATAGCTTACTATATTTTTAATAATATTGTAAGATAGCTCGGCAAGGTTATCGTTATTCTGACGAAGTATATCGCCAAACATAGCAATGCCCTTTGTTGCCCAATTCTGTTTTTCTTCTTCAATTTTTCTTTCTATCTCAATTTGGTGAGAATGCTTTAGGCTTTTTTGCATCTCAAGAAGAGAAATACCAAGAGTATCTTTCTCACCAAGTAGTTCGTATTGCGCATCGAGGTTGCCTTTGCCAATTTCGCGGGCAAAGTTTTCGGTAACATTTAAGCCATCAATAACCTTGCTAACTGATTTTGCCATAGCCTCAATCTCATCGCCACTTGTAACAAATACTTTCTTGGTTTTATCAATATCACCTTGTGCAAGATTTTGAAGAAGATCAGTAGTTCTTTGAAGAGGTTCGGTTATAGAGCGTGCAATTAACCATATAACAACCCCAAGAACTATAATGCCCAAAAATGCAACGATCGAAACACTAAAAAGTAACGATGTGGCTTCACTCATTATAACTCTTTCTGGAATCGATAAACTGACTGACCAAGGGGTAGGAGTATTACCAACTTGAATTGGAGTATAAATAACAAGTCGTTTTTCGCCACTATTATCGTCATAGTATGAAAGACCCTTGCCCTGCTTAATCTTTTCGGTAATTTGGTTTGCAATATCCTCTTCGGGAGAAATCTCTCTCAGAGTCTTTTTAACATAGTCTTTATTAGAGTGGGCAATAATGGTTCCGTTGTTTGAAAGCAATGAAACGAAAGTGCCAGGGAATGGTTTTGTTTCATCGATGATTTTTTGAAACTTGGTTAAATCCAAGTCGATTCCACCAAGACCCTGAAATGTACCATTTCGACGAACTGGTGCGCTAACGGTTGTAGCTAAATAATCTTTCCCTTCAAGTTGAAATATATAAGGATCTAAGACCATTTCGGCATTTTGAATTTTGGATGAGTAGTAGTTGCTTGTTGTTAAATCGCCGGTTAAATTTTTTTGTTCTTCTTCAATTAGAGGAACGCCATTTTTCAAGAAACCAGTATAGGATCTCCTACCGTAAGTTTTATCATAGTCTTTAACTATTAGTGAGTACTCCAGCGTACACCAAACTGTCATATAACGTGGGTTCTCTAATACTAGATTTTTAATAATGGTGGTAAAAGTGGAATCAAGTTTCTCTTTACTATATTTTGAGTAGGTATTTAACGAATTTGCAAATGCACGAGCAAAACCAAGATCAAGTTCTAAGTCAGCCTTAACAAGATTTGCCGTTTTTTGGGCTTCCCCATGTGCAATTGCTATGGCATTATTAAGCGCCATTTTATTTAATCTATAAGCAACAAATGCACCAACAACGCCAAGTACAGAAATGGTAGTAATAAGAACATAAACTAACATCTTAGTTCTTATCATATTCTTAAACTCTATTTTCATATCAGAAGATTTTACGAATAGGTTAGCGATTTCTACCCCATTTATTCGGTTAAAAATACGAAATGTTTTATAAGAATAAAATTCATTTCGAGCTGGCAGAATAAGAATAATTACTTTTTAATAACTTTTACCCTTAATATTCCGAATTTTAGTCGTAATACCCTACCTTTAACAGGTAAGTTTGAGAACGATTTCATTCATCATTAATAATAGTTTGAAAATGAAAGTTTATAGGGTTCTTCTTAGCATTTTTCTATCGCTTGTTTTTTCGGGTAATATCTTTTCAGATAATTTGGTTGATAATCCCAAAGAGAAAAGATTATTGTTGCTATTTGATAAATGCGAGAAACTCAGAGTTCAGAATCCTGACTCGGCCGTTATTATTGCGAGTGAAGCATTAAAAATATCCACTGAACTGAAGAGTACAATTTATATTGTTAGGGCTGAGCACCTGCTGGGCTATTGCTTTTATAGCAGGAATGATTTTGATTTAGCAATTGATCATTTAAGCAAATCGCTCCAAATAGCACGTCAAAATAGCCTTAACGATTGGGTTGCTATGGGATTGAACCGATTGGGCAATGTATTTCAGCTTAAAAGCAACAACATTCAGGCTTTTGATTCCTATAAAGAGGCTTTATTGATTAATCAACAACTTGATAATAAATTAGAAATTGCACGTTCATTAGGTAATCTTGGATCAGTTTATAATCTTTTTGGAAGCTATCAAAAATCGATTGAGTATTTCCTTGAGGCTCTTGCTATTTACGAAAAACTCGATGATAAGGAGGGAATCGCTTGGACATCGCTTAGTATCGCACGTCTTTTTAAACGTTTGGGGTTATATGAAAAGGCAAAGCAATATGCAGAACCTGCGCTTGAGAAATACAAGGAGATTGAGCAACGCAAGGGTAGTTCAACCGGAGTAACTCTTTCGCTTTCGGAGCTAGGAAGCATCTATCATAAACTTGGGTATTACGATAGGGCGATAGAGAATATTCAGAAGGTTCTCGAAATCAATACCCATAACCATAATATTCAGGGTCAAGCAGCAAACCATCTATCGCTTGGTATAATTTGTTTTGAGAAAGGCGATTTGGTAAATGCCGAAAAGGATTTAAATCGCGCTTTAGAACTTAAAAGGCAAGTGGACGATAGCTTAGATTTATCGTTACTTTATCGATATTTAGGTGAGTCATTAATTCTAAAAAATAACCTTTACCAAGGAATTTACTATATCGATCAAGGTTTAGAGATTGCTCAGAAGCATCGTTTGCTTTCGGATATTAAAGATTCTTATTTAAGCCTTTCGAAGGCTCAAATAAAATTGAAAAATTACCCCAAAGCCTTGCAATATCAAACTCTTTTTTCAGCTTTAAAAGACAGCATAAACTCAAGTGAGATTGCTCGCCTCGAAATGCAGTACGATTTTGATAAGCGCGAAAAAGAAAAAGAGCTTATTGCAAAGCAGCGCGATGCCGTTCAACAGGCTAAACTCGAAAGGCAGCAGATGTTTACGGTGTTTACAACCATTGCGCTTGTTCTAACACTACTCCTTGCAGGTGTAATTTTCTATTACTATAAAGAGAAGAAAAAGACCAACCAAGTGCTTACTGTTCAAAAGGAGGAAATCGAGGAGCAAAAGAGGGAGATTGAGGCTCAGCGCGATTTGGCAACCCGCCAGCGCGACCAAATTGCTGAGCAACAAAAGTTGATAACCGATAGCATTAGGTACGCTAGCCGAATTCAATCGGCCGTTTTCCCTCGCGATACTACAATTTCTAAATTGTTAAAAGAGCATTTTATTCTATATAAACCAAAGAATATCGTAAGTGGCGATTTTTATTGGGTTTCGGAATTGAACGATGGGCGACTTGTAGTTGCTACGGCTGATTGTACGGGACATGGTGTTCCTGGAGCGTTTATGAGCATGCTTAGTATCACACTTCTAAAGGAGTTAACAGCAACTGCACAAAATGTTGAAGCAGGAGATATTCTATTTAAGTTACGCAGTTTAATTATCGCTTCGCTAAATCAGACAGGAAACGAAGGCGATTCCGTTGATGGTTTAGATATGTCCTTGGCAATTATTGATAGAAAAGATAGAACCTTAGAATATGCGGGTGCGTTCATGCCAATCATTATTTGTCGTAATAAAAATTGCGAGGCAAAGGTGCTAGAATATTTTGATGATACAGTTAGCTCCGATAGTTTCGATTTATTCGAGATAAAAGGCGATAAAATGCCAATTGGATACTACGTTGTAGGTGAATTGCCATTTAGAACTCATCGGTTTACGCTTTCTGAAACCGATACGATATACATGTTATCCGATGGTTATTGCGATCAGTTTGGCGGCGAGAAGAATTACAAATTCTTGTTGGCAAATTTTAAAAAGTTGTTAATCAACCTACAGCACATGACCTTGCCCGAACAAAAGAAGGTGCTTTCTCAAACCCTCGATACCTACATGGGCAACCAAAAGCAGGTTGATGATATCCTTGTTTTAGGATTTAGAGTTTAACCAAATCCCTTTCTATTAGAGATTTTTTGCAATGGACAATATTACACTAAACACTGAGCGCTTGCTTTTACGCCCCATTCATAAAAGTGATGCAGAATCTGTGTTTCGTTATCGCTCCGATGCCCTTACAAATAAGTATCAGGGTTGGATTCCTAAAACCGTTGATGATGTTGTTAGTTTCATCGATAATAGGGTTTCTCCTGTTATAGATATTAATGGAACCTGGTTCCAATATGTAATAATTAAAAAAGATGATGGGGCATTAATTGGCGACGTTGGGCTACATTTCTTTGGTCCAAATAACAAACAAGTTGAGATAGGTTGTACCATCGATAAAAACTACCAAAAGCATGGCTATGCTTCTGAAGCTCTTTCGGAAATTTTTCGATATCTTTTTAATACTCTTGGTAAGCACCGCATAATTGCATCAATCGATCCTAGGAACGAAGGATCAATTAGATTAGTTGAAAAGTTAGGATTTAGGAAAGAAGCGCACTTCAAAGAGAGCATTTTTCTAGATGGTGAATGGCTTGATGATTTGATTTATGCAGTTTTAAGAAGCGAGTGGAAGGAGTAACTTTTGCACCCCTAAATTGAAGTTATATCCGCTGAGCCTCCCTTTTTCGCTTTGTAAACTTTACGATCTCTTTATACCCTAAAGCTTTTAGTTCTGATATAGCCTCATCAAAGAATTGACCGATGTTTTGCTCAACATGAGCATCTGAGCCAAGGCAGATAGGCACTTTGTATTTTGCCAGTTTCTCAAGAAAAACGGCCGAGGGGTAAAATTCCTGACAAGGTTTAATTCGCCCACTTGTGTTAAGCTCAACAACAACTCCAGATTTCTTGAAAACTTTGGCTGTCTCTTCGTAAAGACGCTCGAGCCGGAACGATGGATAGTACGAGAACTTTTTTGCCAAATCGCAATGCCCAATTACATCGAATAAACCCGACTTAGCCGATTGCTGAACGAGCTTGAAGTAGTCGGTATAAAATTTATCGATATTAATCTGATCGTAAGGGTTGATATCAGTATCGAAGTTCCAATCGTTGATAAAATGAACCGATCCAATGGTATAATCAAAAGGAATAGAGTTTATTAGTAAAGAAATCTCCTTCTCCATTCCGGGGATATAATCTATTTCGCCTCCAAGTTTTACTAAAACAGGATTCTTGTCATCCTCGTTTAAAGCATCAACCTTTTCAATCATTGTTGGGATATTGGCCAAGTCCATTGCCCAGCCAACCGGTTTAACGCTGATATGATCGGTAAAGCCAATCTCAGGAATGCTTTTGAATGCAGCCGAAGCTACCATATCCTCATGGGAATCTTTCCCATCGGATAAAAAAGTATGCATGTGGTAGTCGGGTAGCATCTCAATAGAGTTTTACTTAAAAACAAATGCAATTCAAGTTGGTTGAAAATGTATTGAGTTGTTTTGTATAAAAGTAAAAAAACATTGCTAGTATAAAAAGTAAATCTTTATCGATTAATCAATATTCATTGAAAATTAGCTCAGACTTAAATAATTATTCTTGTTAATTTAACGCCCTAAATAATTATCATTTTATGTACACCATCATCGATATCGAAACCACAGGGGGCAACGCACAGCACGATAAGATTACTGAAATTGCTTTGTATGTTCACGATGGGTCGAAGGTTATCGATGAGTTTGTAACACTTATAAATCCCGAGCGACCAATTCCCTACTATATATCTCAGTTGACCGGAATAACTGATGATATGGTTGTTAATGCTCCTCGTTTCTATGAGGTTGCTAAACGAATTGTTGAGCTAACCGAGGGAAAGATTTTTGTTGCTCACAACGCCCCGTTCGATTATCGCTTTATCCAAAGCGAGTTTAAGCAGCTGGGCTATAACTTCGATCGCGAAACCATTTGCACGGTTAGGCTAAGCCGAAAACTTATACCAGGCAAAGCATCATATAGTTTAGGAAAGCTTTGTAATGATTTAGGTATTCGCATTAACGATAGGCACCGTGCCGCTGGCGATGCCTTGGCAACGGTTAAGTTATTCGATTTGTTACTTTCTGTTAATAAGCATAACGATTCCGATGCTTTAAGCGCTGTGCCAGATAAAAAAGGGCTTCATCCAAATTTAAACCTATCAGTAATAACAAAACTACCCGAAGAAACAGGTGTTTACTATTTGTATGATGATAGAGGAGAACTCATATATGTTGGGAAAAGCTTAAATATTCGTCATAGAGTTCAGCAGCACCTTGGATCTGTAAAAACAGCAAGGGCAGGAGAGATGCGTTCTCGGGTTGCAGATGTCAGTTACGAAATCACAGGTAGTGAACTTGTTGCCCTATTGCTGGAGACCGAAGAGATTAAAAAAAGCAAGCCCATTTTTAACCGATTAGGGCGCCGAATAGGAAATCAGCTTGGGTTATACCATTACGAGGACGAAAATGGCTATTTATGCCTAAAGGCAAAGCGAATGTCAAGTGCTGATGGCATACCGCTAACCACTTTCTCAACCGCAGAGGAGTCGAGAGATTTTATAGATAGATTGATAGAAGATTTTAACCTTTGTCAAACCCTTTGCGGCTTATACACATCTGGGTTAGCATGCTTTCATTATGAAATTAAGAAGTGCTTTGGTGCCTGTGTCGATGAGGAATCGGCCGAATCATACAATGTTAGAGTTCAAAAGGCGATCAACAGCATTGGACTCGCATCAAAAAGCTTTCTGCTTTTTGATAAAGGTAGGAATGACTCAGAAAAATCGGTTGTAAAGGTGATTAATGGGAAGTTGATAGGCTATGGCTTTTTCGATCCAAGCAGCATTGATGGAAACCTCTCCTTAATCGATGATATTATAACACATTGCTCCGATAATCGCGATGCGCATCAAATAATAAGATCATTTCTTGCAAAGGCAAAGCCTAACAACGTTATATATTTTAATGCGGAATTCCAGGAAGATTGATGCCTTGCAAAACCCTAAATTGCTCAAGGGCGTAAAGGTCTGTCATTCCTGTTATATAATCTAGAATTCCCATCAACTTTTGGTAATTGGTTCCGTTCTCAAATCTGAACTGTTTTGGAAGTAATCGCAATATTTTTGAATGGTAAGCGCTATCAGGTCTAATAATTGCTTTGCAATAGTTGTCGAGCAAACTACCAATAATTCGATAACCGCTCAGCTCAATCTCAATAACCGTTTTATGGTTATATATCTGCTCAATGGAGATTTTCTTTACAACCTTCATTGCCTCTAACGAACTTCCTTCGAGGCAATCAATCAACGGAGGAACTTGCTCACCTTTCATAATTGCCTCGTATCTGTCAGCAAAGGATTTTGAGCACTCGTTAATCAATTTTCCAATTACTAGCGCTCGTAGGAATGATATTTGCTCATTGATATCGGTAACCTCAATAAGTGTCGCTTTTATCCGTTCAATATCCTTAGCATTCGCTTGCTTATCGAAGAAGTGGATGTAAAGTTCCTTTGCATATTCTGTTGAGAGGATGCCTAGCTTATGAGCATCTTCGATATCCATAATCTGATAGCAGATATCATCAGCGGCCTCGACCAAGTAAACCAAAGGGTGACGAGCATAAGAGTTTTGATTATTCTGAACCAGCTCAACCCTTTTGGCAATTGAAGAAAATACATCGATTTCGGATTGAAAAAAGCCAAACTTTTTACCTTTTGATGTTGATGGGTATGGGTACTTAACCATCGATGCCAAAACAGCATAGCTGAGTCTGAAACCGCCACTCCTTCTGCCTTCTAACTGTTGAGTAAGTAATCGAAATGCGTTGGCATTTCCTTCATACCTAATCAAATCAACCCACTCATCCTCTGAAACTAGCGGTTTAAAGATCTCAAAATTATCGATGAAATATTTCCTGATGGCCTCTTCGCCACTATGGCCAAATGGGGGATTCCCCATATCGTGTATTAAGCATGCTGTTGAAACAATGGTTGGAATTTCAGAAATAAGGGTATGATTAGCAGCAGCCTCTTTATGAGAAATTGTATTAACCAGCATATTTCCTAAAGAACGACCCACACTTGCAACCTCAAGGCTATGGGTTAATCGGTTATGAACGAACACGCTACCTGGAAGTGGGAATACCTGTGTTTTATTCTGAAGCCTTCGAAAGGGGGATGAAAAGATGATACGATCATAATCGCGTTGGAACTGTGTTCTAGTAAAATTCAAATCCAGTATTTCATCGCTTTCTGCTCCAAGTCTTACTGGGCTTAAAAGCTTTTCCCATCTCATTTCTCCCATAAAAGTTGTTTAAAAAAACTAGGCTCAGCGTTTACCTGAGCCTAATAATATGAAATAGTTTACAGTCTTTACTTGCTGATATTGCTTGCAATTTTAACAATCTTATAAACTTGACCCTGTTCATCCATTAATGGTGAATATGTTTCATCAAAGGTGTAGGCTACATCATCGATTGTAAACTTATTGGTTACCTTCTTAACTATACCATTCTTCAAATCTAACCAGAACCTATCGTACTCCTTTTGCTGTTCCACATCAAATTCCATCTTGTAGGAATGATGGGTTCCAATAAGTTTTTCACGAGGGATTCGAAGCAGATTTACATACGCATCGTTGATGTAAACGATATAGCCATTCGGATCATATTCAATAAGGTAGCAAGCGTTGTTTATGGCATCGATGTAATTCTGCATTTCGGTAGTTTTCCTTGCGGCCTCCTCTTGCGTAGCTTGTAACTCCTCCATGTTTTGGCGCATCTCCTCTTCTTGTGCCGACATCTCTTCCGATTGCTGCTGGGTTTTTGCAAGGAGTTGAGAAGTTCTTATTCCTGTTCGTACCGAGATTAGCGTTGAGGCAACGCTTTGAGCTAGTTTTTCAACAAACTCAATTTGATGTTGCTGAATTTCGTTAAACGAGGCAAGTTCGAGTATTCCAAGAACATTCTCTTCTATCAAAAGAGGAACAATTAACAAGCAGCGAGGACGAGCTTCGCCTAAACCAGATGTAATCTCGATATAGTTTTCGGGAATCTCTTTTAGGAAAATGGTTTGTTTCTCTAACGCACAAGTACCAACTAGGCCCTCCCCAAACAGTATTTGCTTTTGGATAAACTTGTGTCTATTATAGGCAAAAGCAGATAGGAGCTCGAAATGAATATTCTCTGGCTCATCATCGTTGAGGATGAATAACCCACCCTGATTGGCATCGATGTAGTGAACAACATTCTTAATAATTTCGGCCGATAGAACATCGAGTTTATCGTTATTTTGACGGAGAATTTCGCTGAATTTGGCAAGCCCTGCGTTAGTCCATTGACGCTTTTCGTCTTCAGCCTTTCGAATAATTTCAGCCTCTTTTGCAACTTTCAGGTTTTGTTGCATATGAATAAGCGATTCGCCTAAAAGATCTTCATCGCTTAATAGAGTTAAGGTTGTGTCAAGATTCCCATCGCCAATGCTGTGCGCGAAATCTGTTTTCTTAAATAGCCCATTGATGTTGCTATTCAAATAGCTGAACATATCTCCCATTTCATCTTTTTGATCCTCAGGCGATAGCATATCCAAATCCACATGACCAATCGAAATGCGCTTAAGTATTTGTGTTATCCTTTTTACTGGGTCAACGATGTATTTTTTAGAAAAGAAATATGTAATCGCTATAAGAATAGAGATGCCTACTAGCCCAATTAGAATCGATTCCCAAAAGTTAAAAGTTGATGCTTTGGTGATAGCCGATTTAGGTACAACCGTTATTAAAGACCAATGCATTTTGTTTTTACCAACAATTATAGGTTTTACCGAGAAGTACGAAGATTCACCGTTAATATCATTTGCAGTAAAAAATGAGGATTCACCGTTTTTAATTTTTTCAACAACTTCATATTTGCTGAATATTGCATCATAATCTTCGAGGGCGTTTTGCCCGATTTTATCTTTATCGGGATGGGCTATATATTGGATATTATTTGAAATTAGTAAAGCATAGCTGTTGTTATAGGGTTTAATGCGTTTAATGTCATCATAATATCTTGTTAACTCAATGTCAAGCCCGATTACACCGACAAATTTACCATCAACCAAGTTTGAAACGATAATACTTGTCATCAGGAACTCATTCCTTTTATCCTTGGTGTAGCTGTAAAAATAAGGATCCTCAATGCTTTCGGTTTTTTCTCTTTTAATACGAGCGTAATCGGCAGGATCGCCATCAACGCTACCAATATCGGTTGAGTTTTTAATTTGGCCATTTTCTCTCCAGAAAAAGCACTCGTATCTACCATAATCTTTTTTATACTTTGGATCGATGTAGCTTAGCTCCCAGCTATCCCAAACCGAAAGGATATCGGGGTTATTGGTTAACGCCTCTTCATATATCTTTTGGAATAGCTCCTTCCATTTATTTTCAGGAAGGTATTTGTGTATCTGAACAGCATTGGATATCGTTCGAGCAATGGCAAGATCTTTTTCAAGGATGCTTTTAACTTCTGAAACATGTGATTCAGCAACAGCATCGATATGCTTTAATGCATTGTTAACAGAATCTTTTTTTGATTTTATTGAAATGTTCCCAACAGCGAATATAAACACTAAAACAGATGCTCCGATAACCATCGAAAGTATCTTCTGTTGAAGCGACAGTTTTTCGAAAAGTTTAATCTTCATGCTAAAAGCTATTAGAATTTAAAAAAAAAGCATCTTGGAGGATGCTGTTGGATAATAAACCTTATCCTATCGGTAAGCGAGAACCCCAGAGCGCTAGTAAAAACTTTGGTATTTACGTTTTCTTGGGTTTACGCACATGATTGGTACTTTAATTCCACCTTCTTTGGTGCTCCTAACGTACGTATCATACTTATCAGCCATAATAAGAATAAGATCGGAGTCGATATTCTGAGCAAATTTGAAAACCTCATCGCGAAATTCGCCTTTTTTCTTGGCTGTTTTAATACCATAAATGATTTTATTGCCATCGAGCATCTTCTTTGTAAAATAGATGTTATTGGCCATATGCTTCTTTTTCCCCTCATCATATATATAAGGTTTAATGAGGTTGATATTGCATTTGTAGTATTTTGATAGATAGATAATCCAGTGAACTGTTTCTTTATACTTTCGATCGTGGTCGAGCGGAACAACAATTTCGATGTAGTGGCTATGGGCTGGTTCGGCGTCGATAATAATAAAGGGCACGTTAAAATCCTTAATAACCATGTTTTTTAAGAAGTTTGGCGCTTGATATGCCTTCTTCCCATAGTTGTATATTTTCGACGATACAATTAGGTTAATATCCAAATCACCTGTAGTGATAAGATCTTTAACTAGTTTTCTAGGGTGACCTTCAAGAACAAGCGTTAGTGGCCTGAAATTGTGCTTTTGGTATATTTCTTCAACAACTGTCTCTAACTTCTTTCTTGCGTCGTGAATTTCCTTTTGGCTCCCC
>CAYMII010000019.1:0-70713 GCA_964390565.1 uncultured Rikenellaceae bacterium | reverse complement strand
GGTGTATGAATGACGGTAGATATAGTCGTTTTTGGGTTGAATCAGCATCTTATCTTCTGCGGGACTAAACTGGTATCCTCCAAATTCTTTCATATCCTCGTTCGATGTGAATTCAGCAGGGTCAAATAGTGTTGCAACCTCATCACCAGTAGCGTATTTAAACTTGGCTACCTGACGCTTTGCATTGTAGGCCGAGTAATGTTCCCCATCGTTCATCGATGTTAAGCCGTAAACGCTGCGCGAACGGAAGGTTCCTTTTTTGAACAAATCCTCAAGGGTGATTTTTGCCTTTTGGGCAGAGCTAAGCTGAGGAATAAATATTAATGCTATTACCAATAGCCATAAACATTTACGGATGTTTCTCATATTATTAGGTTTTATATTTGTTTTAAGTTGCTGATGCTTATTAGAATGATTTGTAAAATATTAGTTTAACACCACCCCAAAATAATCTTTATAAGTCAAACTTCAAAGAAATGATATGTTCTTATCAAATCTTACCATTTTCAAATTGTCTCATTTTCAAATTGTCTCATTTTCAAATTGTCTCATTGTCAAATTGTCCAATTACCTCACGCTTTCAATCGTTTGCGATTGTTTAACACTTAAGCCGATAATCAAAAATGTGTCATTCCAATTTTTTTAATAATTTTGTAAACTCACAAAGTGTTCGTTTGAAATTAAGTAAATAATAATCAATAGTTTAATTTAATCTGATACATAAATGTCAAAAGTAAAACGCGTTTATTTCTTCGGTAACAAAACAGCCGAAGGAAAAGCAGATATGAAAAATCTGCTTGGTGGAAAAGGAGCCAACTTGGCCGAAATGTGTCTATTGGGACTTCCTGTTCCTGCAGGATTCACCATTACAACCGAAACTTGTAACGATTATTATGCAAATAATAATGAGCTTCCAGCAGATTTGATGGAGCAAGTTTGGACTGCAATGGCTGACGTTGAGAAGGCAATGGGTATGAAGTATGGCGATTCTGAGAATGCACTTCTTTTAAGTTGCCGTTCTGGTGCTCGTAGTTCAATGCCAGGTATGATGGATACCGTTCTTAATATTGGTCTTTGCTCAGCTACAATTCCTGGTCTTCTCAAGAAAACCAACAACCCACGTTTTGTTTACGACTCGTACCGTCGTTTAATTATGATGTACGCCGACGTGGTGATGGAGAAAGCTGAAGGTCTAGAGCCAGTTGATGGTAAGGGTATCCGTAAGCAACTTGACGATATGCTTGACGAGTACAAGCACAGTAAAGGTTGTAAATCCGATACAGACTTATCTGCCGAAGATTTGAAAACTTTAGCTGAGGAGTTCAAAAAACGCGTTAAGAGTTCATTGGGTAAAGAATTCCCCGATGATGCTAAAGAGCAATTAGTTGGTGGTATTAAAGCCGTATTCAAGAGCTGGAATGGTAAAAAAGCAGTTTCGTACCGTCGTATCGAGGGTATTCCTGATAACTGGGGTACTGCTGTTAACGTTCAGGCAATGGTGTTCGGTAACATGGGCGATTCTTCTGCTACTGGTGTTGCATTTACCCGTAACCCTGCAACTGGCGACAATATCTTCTATGGTGAGTGGTTAGTTAACGCTCAAGGCGAAGACGTGGTTGCTGGTATCCGTACTCCAAACCCACTAAACGACGATACAAAGAACGAGCAAAATAAACACTTGCATAGTATGCAAGAGTTAATGCCTGGAACATACAAAGAACTAGATGCAATCCGCAATACCCTTGAGAAATCGTTCAAGGATATGCTTGATATTGAGTTCACTATTCAGGAAGGTAAACTTTACATGTTACAATGCCGTGCTGGTAAACGTACTGGTACTGCTGCGTTGAACATGGCTATGGATATGCTACACGAAAAACTAATTGATGAGAAAACAGCAGTATTGCGTGTTGACCCAGCTCAATTAGATGAATTACTTCACCCAATTTGCAACCCTGCTGAGGAGAAAAAGGTTAACCCAATTGTAAAAGGTTTGCCTGCTGGTCCTGGTGCTGCTGTTGGTAAAGTTGTTTTCACTGCTGAGGATGCTGTTGCATGGAACCGTAAAGGTGAAAAAGTTATCCTAGTTCGTGAGGAAACTAACCCAGAGGATGTTGAGGGTATGCGCGCTGCAGAGGGCATTTTAACTGCTCGTGGTGGTATGACTTCGCACGCTGCACTTGTTGCTCGTGGATGGGGTAAGTGCTGTATTGTAGGTGCTGGTGGTATGCATGTTGATGTTGCTAAGAAAACTGCAAAAATACCTGGTACCGATATCGTTATTAAAGAAGGTGATATTCTTACTTTGAACGGAACAAAAGGACATGTTTACACAGGTTCGCTTCCTTTGATGGATGCTTCTGAGAATCCTCGTTTCCAAGAGTTCATGAAGATTGTTGACAAGCATCGTAAGATGGGTGTTCGTACAAATGCTGATACTCCAGATGATGCAAGAATTGCCCGTGAATTTGGCGCTGAAGGTATTGGTCTTTTCCGTACTGAGCACATGTTCTACGGTAAGGGTTCTGAGCAACCATTATTCTTACTTCGTAAGATGATTCTAAGCGATGGCGAGAAAGAGCGTCGTAGTGCACTTGATGAACTTTTCGTATTTGTTAAGAAAGATATCAAAGCTACTATGCTAGCTATGGATACTCTTCCTGTAACATTCCGTTTACTTGACCCACCTCTACACGAGTTTGTGCCACAAAGTGAAGAGAAGCAAGCAGAACTTGCTAAGGCATTAGGTATTACTGCTGCTGCTATTGCTAAACGTGGTGAGGCTTTAACATGAGTCGAACCCAATGATGGGACACCGTGGTGTTCGTCTTGGTGTTACATACCCAGAGGTTTCTGAGATGCAAATTCGTGCTATCTTCGAATCAGCTGTAGAGCTAATTAAAGAAGGTCACCAACCACATCCTGAAATCATGGTTCCTGTAACCTGCGATGTATCTGAACTTGATTTCACCAAGAAAATTGCTGACCGCGTTTACGCTGAGGTTTGCGCTAAATTTGGTGTAAAAGAGATTAAGTACAAGTACGGTACTATGATTGAAATCCCACGCGCTTGTTTACTCGCTGATCGTATGGCTAAAACAGCTGAATTCTTCTCGTTTGGTACAAACGACCTAACTCAGATGACATTTGGTTTCAGCCGTGATGATATCGGAGGTTTCATGAACGATTATCTTGATAACAAGATGCTTGCAGCTGATCCATTCCAAACCATCGATCAAAGTGGTGTTGGTCAGCTAATCGAAATGGCTGTTACCAAAGGTCGTGCAACACGTAGCGATCTTAAAGTAGGTATTTGCGGTGAGCAAGGTGGAGATCCTGCATCGGTTGAGTTCTGCTTCAAATCAGGATTAACCTATGTTAGCTGCTCACCTTTCCGTGTTCCAATTGCGCGTTTAGCTGCTGCTCAATCGAGCATTAAGTTTGGTAAATAGTAATTTATTATAGTTCAACTAAAACCGCCCCTTTGGAGGGCGGTTTTTTTATTTTAAATAGTTTCACTACAAGCAATGATTTACATCATTATTTTAAACATTCTAAATCACCTAACTGTTTAATAAATAAATTTTTAAGTGTGTTAATTTTGCACTAAATAATCAATCTATTATAATACATGAAAAAGCTATTATTTGCATCTATTGCTCTTGTTCTTTTTACAATCAATGTAAAAGGGCAAAACGAAAGACTTCAAGCAAACTATATTTATAATATTGTTAAATACGTAGAGTGGCCTACGGAATACAAAACTGGAGATTTCGTTATTGGTGTACTTGGGAGTAGCCCAATTACAAAAGAACTAAAAAAACTAGCTGAAACTAAAAAAGTATTTAACCAAAAAATAACAATTGTTGAATTTAATTCAACAGACCAAATCAGCAAATGCCACGTACTTTTCATCTCAAAGTTGAGTAGTGGATTGATAAATCTTGCCGTGGCCAAAGTAGGCAATAATGCCACGCTAATTATTGGTGAGTCAGAGGGTTTAGCTACGCAAGGAGCAGGGATCAATTTCATAAAACAAGAAGATGCATTATCATTCCAGCTAAATGAAGTATCTATAAAAAGAAGAGGATTACAAGTTGACTCAAAGCTAAAAAGTTTAGCGCTTTAAAAAACTTAAAATGAAATTAAAATCAAGTGTTTCGGGCAAACTATCAATCGGTTTTGGATTGATTATGCTTTTTTTTGTTATAACTAGCGTTATAACTGTTATCACGCTCAATAGCAATCGTAAAGTTGTAACAAATATCTCGGAAATTTACACACCTTCTGTTGACCAGCTATCACGATTAAACTCGCTCGTTTCAGAATCAAAAATGTTAATCAGAAACTGGGTTTTTATAGAAAAACAGAATGACACCCCTGACAAAATCAGATTAAAAGAACTTCATAACACAGACTATCCTGCAGTAAAGTCTCAACTTGAAAAGATTTCGCGATTATGGGTCAATGCTGACCAGCAAAAACTTTTAACAAACATCTTTAAGTCCGTTGACGATACTCTTTTTGTTTCGCACAAACAGATAATGGCTCAACTAAATACCTTTGAAAGTTACGATGATATTTCAGTAGTTTTTGAGGTTCAACCTATGGTTGATCAAACTGGGCAAATCTCCATCTTAACAACAAGATTACAAGAAGAAATTCAAGTTCTTGAAAAGGAACTTGCTACAAAAACAGCTCAAATGCAAGATAGAATGAAGACCTCGTTTAGCTGGTTTCAGTGGTTTGTGGTATTAAGCAGTATTGTGACGTTGGTGATATCTGGATTTATAACTGTTTATATTGTCACAAACATTCGCAAGTCGGTTGGTCAAGCACAAGCTGTTGTAAACGATTTATCAGAAGGTAAACTTAGGAATGACATGGAGGTTAGCGGCAGCGATGAGTTAGCCGAACTTTTATATAAGATGCAAGACATGAAGGGAAAACTACTTGAAATTGTTGGATCAGTAGTTGAATCATCGCAAAAAATCGAGCAAACTAGCTCCGAAATTAATGGCGAAGCCAAGGATTTATCTGAAGCTTCTTCCGCACAAGCATCCTCGGCCGAAGAGGTTTCATCATCGATGGAGGAAATGCTTTCAAATATTCAAGCGAACTCTGATAATGCAGCAGAAGCTGATAGAATTGCTTCAAAAATTGCTTCAAATGCTCAAAAAGTTGGTACTGCATCTGACGAATCGTTAAAGGCAATCAACTTAATTGCTGAAAAGATTAAGATTATCAACGATATTGCATTCCAAACAAACTTACTAGCGCTTAATGCTGCAGTTGAAGCAGCGCGAGCTGGCGAATATGGACGGGGATTTGCTGTGGTTGCTGCTGAGGTTCGTAAACTTGCCGAAAGGAGTAGAAATGCTGCAGATGAAATTAATGCATTATCTAATTCTAGCGTTAACACCACTAAGAACGTTGTGAAACTAATGGATGAGCTTGTTCCTGATATTAAAAAAACATCCAAGTTGGTTCAAGAGATTGCTGCATCGAGCAACGAGCAGCGAATTGGCTCAGAGCAGATTAATGGGGCCGTTTTACAATTTGATACATCAACCCAACTAAACGCTCAGGCTGCTGATAAACTATTGCAAACAGCTACTTTCCTAAGCCAAGAATCAGAAAAACTGAAGAATAGCATCAACTTTTTTGAGATATAATATTAAAGGGTTATAAAAGAAAGGGTTTCGATTCAAATATCGAAACCCTTTTTTATTACAAGAAATGAAATCTCACGCCAAAACTCGGAAGAATGTAGAAGAAATCCTCGCTCAAACATTTATTAAATTTGCCATCGATAAATATTGTTCCATTCAGCGATGATTTATTTGACGTCTTAATTCCAAATACTCTTTGCTCAACACCAATGCGTGCAATGGCATCAGGATAAAATCCGCTTTTACCAATAAATTTCCTTTCGCCGCCTTCGGCTCCAAATCCAACATAAGGGTTAAGAAAAATAGGAATATAAAACTTAAAGTCGAGACCATACCTAATACCTCCACTCTCCCAACCCTCAATCTCTTTAAGCATACTTTTTGATAAAGCACCCTCTTTCCCTGTCCAGACTCCTATCGATATCTTTTTAATTATTGAAAAATCATTGGTGCAGACCTTGCTTAAACGGTAAAACTGCACATCAACCCCTGTAGGTTCCATCGCATCAACGCCGAAACCTACACGCCAACGACCAGTAAACTCCTTTTTCTCCTGCAACCAGTTTGTTTTCGCTTTATTTTTCTGAGCATAGGCACTAATACTCATTAAGAATAAGAGTAGTATTGTAAATTTTCTCATCTGATTTTTAACTAAGATTTTTAGAAAAACTGGATGCAATATAAGTCATCAAAAAACAAATGTAAAGATATTAGAGTTTCTATATCAACTTTTGCTCCATTGCAATTTTAACAAGCACAGCTGTATTTCGCGCATTTAGTTTGTAAAGCAGGTTTTTTCGATAGCTATTTATAGTTTCAACTCCTAAAAAAAGTTTCTCGGCAATTTCGGGGTTAGTATGCCCTTCACAAATAAACTTTAGAAGTTCCGTTTCGCGTGGTGTTAAGAATATTTGTTGTTCAGGTTTCTTTTTAAGAATAAGATCGACTTCATGACACAGGAATGTTTCACCCTTAAGAACCGTATCTATACCCTCGATAACCTCTTCGGGCATGGAGTTTTTAAGAATATAACCCGAAGCTCCATTTTCAAGCATCTTACGAATGATTGTATATTCTTCAAAACTACTTAATGCCAAAATCTTAATATGAGGATACTTATTCTTAATTGTTTTACAAATTTCGAGGCCACTTCCATCGGGTAAATTAATATCTAGCAGGATTAAATCGATATGTTTTGTAGCAACCATTTCTAGACATTGTTTTGATGTACCAGCAATACTCACTACTTCACCGACTTTTGAATCACTAATAATACTTGACAAACTCTGTGCAATAAGAGGATGATCATCAACAATTAGTATCCTACTCATATCAAAATGTTAAAATTTAAACTCTACCATAATCTCTGTGCCTTTATTTGGAGCAGAAATAATATCCAATCTACCATTAAAGGAGATAACTCTTGATTCAATATTATTGAGCCCCCCGGGTTTTGCTTTATCAATTGACTTGGGATCGAAGCCACATCCATCATCATAAACTGTAAGACTTATCCGATTCTCATCCTGAACAAGTTGGACATTGATGTTATTGGCATTTGCGTGTTTTAAGGAATTATTTACAAGCTCGTTTACAATTCGAAATGCAGCAACTTCAAGTTTATCATCCATGCGTTTTTCAACACCATAGAAGTGATATTGAACGTTATCGATACTATTGCAAAAATCGCTTATAGCTGAATTCAAACCATAACGCATAAGAGATTCAGGCATCAGGTTGTGAGCAACTCTTCGTAACTCCCTAATAGAGTTATCAAGCGTTTCAAGAGCAGAATTAAAATTATCCACCTGATCTTCTGGTATTGTTAAACTTCCCTTCATATTTACAATTTTATGTTTTGTAACGGATAATAGACCTCCTAGCCCATCGTGCAGGTCTTTGGATAAGCGTGCTCGTTCAGCTGTTTCACCCTCAAGCAATGATTTTGTTGCTATTAGCTGTTTTTCTTTCTCAAGTTGAATTACTTTCTGTTCTGCGAGTTTACGCTTTTGAGAAACTACTTTTTGACGTGCAGCAATTAAAATAATTATTGCAACAAATAAGACTACACCAAGAAATGCAATAAATACAATGAATCGTCTCTCTTTCTCAAGGGAATGAATTCGTAGCTCTTTTTTCTCAGTTTCATATTTCACTTCTTTCTCAGATAGAGTACTTAATATTCTCGCTTCATTTTGCTTGTTAATTCGCTCGATGTGGTTTTTATATAAGCTGGTAGCCTTATCAACATCTCCTTTCAGAATATATAGTCTTATAAGTTTATCTTCCAACCTTTGCATCAATATTTGGTTGTCCTTTTTTGCAAATTTCTCGGCTTTCGTTGCGTAAAATTCAGCTTTTGATACATTTCTTAGAAATAAATAAACATCAGTGAGCTGAGCAGCCTGATCTGAAATTAAGGTTTGAAAATCATGTTTTTCGGAAAGTTGTATCGCTTGTTGTAAATAGCCTAGCGCTTTGCTAGTTTCTCCTTGAGTTGAATAGTAATCCCAACCAATGGATGCCATTGTAGATGACTCTTCAAATCGATTCCCCGCTTTACGGAATTCATCTAATGCCTTAATATAATACTCATTCCGTTTCTTAAAATCTGTTTCATACAATCCAACTCCTCTATAAGCGTTACCATTTAAAGTATGATCATTAGCTTTTTCGGCATACTTCAACGCTTCTTCATAATATTTTTTTGCTTTTTCATGCTGTGCCATATTATAATACAGAACAGCAATATTCAAATTAGTTGCGCCAATAGATTTATAATCGTTTTTACTTTCGAAATAAGGTAATACAGTATAAAAGCAACTAATTGCTGAATCTGGAAAACCAGACTTGGAAAATGTATTGGCTAATGCAAAATAAGCAAGTGTATAACGCTTTTCATCTTTTGAGGATTTAGCCCAAGATATTGATTTACGAAGAAATTGAATTGAACTATCTACCTGAGATTTCACAAAATAACCTACTCCAATAAAATTAGCAAAAGCAGCCATTGCAATTGTATCCTTCTCGTTTGTTGAACTATTAAGTCCTTTCTGAGAGTATTCTATTGCTTTTTGTGTATTAGAATACATCAAACTTATTATAGTATTCTGGTATACCTTATTACGATCCTTGGATGGAAGAGTATCTGCCAATGCTAATCGCTTTTCAACATCCTGAATATTAACTTCTTGGGCTACATGTGCTTTAATAATAAAAACAACAAATACGATACTTAAAAGAAATCTAATCATTGCCAATTTATTTCGTTAAACAACATAGTTAATTAAGAATTCCTTAAAATTATAACATAATATCAGTATTTGAGCCTGCCTATAATAAATAATGAAAGGTTAAAAAATATAACACAAAAATAATACTACCCCTTCCGAATAAAAACCCCCTTTTGGGGGTAAAACATCTTAAGCAAGCACAATACTTTTGAATCAGATTTTAAATCAAAAAACTATTTAACCAAATTTATTTAAATGAAAAAAACACTAACAATTATTGCGGTTTTATGCGGTTTTGCATTTTCAGGTATTTCGCAAAATACATTTCAAAAAGGCGATAAAGTTGTAAATGCTGGTATTGGTATTGGAAATACACTTTATTCCGGAAGTGGATATACAAATAAGACACCTCCAATTTCTTTATCATTTGAATTGGGTGTGAAAGACCAACTATTCGATGATAAAAGTTCGTTAGGTATTGGAGGCTATATTGGATACACTAGCGCAAAATGGGAGTACTCTGGCTGGGGCTGGAAGTATACCAATTTTGTAATTGGAGGACGAGGAATTGGCCACTACCAATTACTTGACAGGTTAGATACCTATACAGGGCTTATGCTTGGATATAATGTCAATAGCGCAAAGGAATTCGGTACAACATTCGGAAATGATTACTCCGCAAACGCTAGTGGCATCATATGGGCATGGTTTGCAGGTGGACGTTACTACTTTACCGACAAGTTTGCTGCCATGGCCGAGATTGGTTATGGTATAACCTATTTGAATCTTGGTGTTTCTTATAAATTCTAAAACTTATGTTAAACAAATATTTATTAATTACTATGAAAAAGTATCTTTTTTCAATTATTGCTCTAGCAGCACTTTCAATTGTTTTCTCATCTTGCGAAAAAGAAGAGGATGAAAACCAAAACGGCAATGAAGTATTTATTGTCGATGACATAACTTCCTTAACAACATGGACTGCTGATAAGGTATATGTAATTGATGGAAGTATCGATGTTGAAGCAAACATTACAATTGAGCCAGGAACCATAATTAAGTTTAAAACAGGCTCTAGTTTAGGCTTTGGGTACACTAACAATGTTACGATAACAGCTAATGGTACAGCCGATAAACGTATTGTTTTCACAGCATATTCGGCAACTGCTACTCCAGGTGCATGGTACGGTTTAACTTTCTATAGCCATGTACTTCAAAATTCTAGTCTAACTTATTGCGATTTTTTATACGCAGGTTATTCCGATTACTCCGCAATTGATATTCGTTGCAAATTAATATTTAATAACAACCTTATTAAGTATGCTAAAGCAATTGGGGTTGACCTAAACGAATCCGGAGCATTTGTTTCGATGAATGGGAATACCATTGAAAACTGCGGTTCACATCCTATAAGACTTTACCCCTTTGCATTGCACACTCTTGGTGCTAATAATATAATTTCTGCAAATAGCGGTTATGGAATTCTTGTTGAAAATAACGAAGTTACAGCAACAGACGGGGCAAATATAACGTGGAAAAAACAAACTGTTCCATATATAATTAATGGAGGAATTACCGTTGAAACTAACTTAACAATTGAACCAGGAACAGTATTATCGTTTAATGCAGGTGGAAGAATTGATTTTGGCTATTCAGCGACCACAAAACTGACTGCAATTGGAACTCTTACAAACCCCATAGTTTTCACATCAAGCAATACTTCTCCTGCTACAGGAGCCTGGAAAGGTCTATTTTTATATCAATATGTATCGTCTAACACAGTATTAGATTATTGTACTTTTCAGTATGCTGGATATGACCAAGAAGCTTGTTTGTACATAAGAGAGACTTCAGGAATAACTGTTAAAAACTGCAGTTTCTTGAATTCATCTGGTTGGGGAATTTATTTGGATAATTCAGCTACACTTTCAGCAGCTAGCATTGGCAATACTTTTACAAATTGTGCATTAGGTAGCATAGGAACAAACTAGAATAGGTTTATAAGTAAAACGGTGGGATTTCTCCTCCGTTTTACTTATCATTAACTACTGCAATCGCCTCAATTTCTATCTGATAACCATAATGCAACTCTTTGGTTGGTACAATTGCTCTAGCGGGTTTATGAGCACCAAAAAATCGACTATACACCTCGTTCACCTTACCCCAAAGGCTAATATCAGATATATAAACGGTAACCTTTACCACACACTCCTTGCTGCTATTGGCAGCAATTAATATCTGCTCTACATTTTGTAACGCCTGAAGCGTTTGCTCCTCGATACTTCCAACTTCAGTTGAAGATCTGTCTAGTTTTACAGGCAGCTGACCTGATACGTAAACCATTCCATTACAAACAATTGCCTGAGTATAATGCCCTGCAGGCATTGGTGCATTATTAGTACTGATAAATTCCATAATAGATATCAACTTTAAGAGGGCAAATTATCGAAAAATAATGTTCGATGCTACTTTTTATTTACATTTATCGTACTGAAAAATGTCAAGAGCTATGGACAAAATTGCTTTCTCTGCCACAATTGAACAAAACAAGCGTATTGATGCAGCCTTTGTAAAATTCCCATTCGATACTGAGACACTATTCGGAACAAAAGGGCAAGTCAAGATAATTGCAACCTTTGATGGCATTGCTGAGTACCGAGGAAGCCTTGCCAATATGGGTCATGGATGCCATGTGCTTGGGTTAACCAAAGAGATTCGTAAGAAAATCAACAAAACCTTTGGCGATACAGTAAATGTTGAACTTACTAGAGATCTCCAAGAACGCACTGTAGTTATTCCTAGCGATGCTCAAGCATTGCTGGATGCCAATAGGGATGTCAAAGATTTCTTCGACACCCTATCGTACACCAACCGTAAAGAGTATATTGTTTGGATTGAATCGGCAAAAAAAGAGAAAACTAGAGCCAAAAGGCTTGCTGAGTTTGTTGTTAAGCTAATGAATAAAAAGAAAATTACAGATAAATAGCATTTCAACACGATTAAAAAACTCTTAAAACTCAATCTAACGCTTTACGTTCTTTATAGATCAGCACATTTATTTACCTGTTGAGAGTGATTAATGGATATAGGGTAATGATTCGAAGTTTAATTGCCAGTATTTACAATACATTGGTGTTTTTAAAGAGGAGAAACTATACTATTAAAAATAGTAGTTTTCATTTTTTTAGCAACGGTATTATATTCTCGCCAACAAGAACAGAATCAGATGAAATATGGCGACTGTCAGAAGTTTCTTGCTTTACAAGTAAACTACTATCTTGTCTTTGCTATTGGGTTATGCCTTACGGGAAAATTTACCGAGTTTGCAACAAAGCACAGCTCATTTGCTTTTTTATGTAATTCGTTTGCTTTATCAATCATTGAGTTCTCAGCTACCACAACAATTGGATTTAGTGTTACCTCGGTAAAATGGCCACCACCATTTGAAGTTTCAACCATAATTCCTGTAGCATTGTCAATATAATCAACAACAATTACACCGGCTTCCGAACATAAATGTAAATACCAAAGCATGTGGCAGGCACATAAAGATGATACTAATAAATCTTCAGGGTTATGCTTTGTTTTATCACCCCGAAAGGCTGGGTCAGAGGAACCTAAGATTGCAGATTTGTTCTCAACGCTTATTTGGTAACTTCTTTCATAATTCCTGTAATTATCTGTCCCTGTACCATTGTTTCCAGTCCACTTAATTGTTGCCTTATAATGATGTTGTTTTGACATATAACTATTTAAACTGCTTGTTATTCATAGGTGATTATTCTTTACACTCTTCAATTACAATAAAATCTGTAAACAAATCTGTATCTAAAATTTTCTGACCATCTATGAATTCTATATTTGTCATGCAACAGTATCCTTCCGTTGATTTTTTTCTATAAACTATCTTTTTCTCAAATTCTTTCTTGGATTTATTGAAAACGGCAATTTTATAGTGCAATACAAGATTCTTAACTAAATCTCTTTGGAAATTAATTTCAAAATAATCTGGCGTCTTAATAACGTTTCCAAGGTCAGGGAATATATTCGTTTCAGAATTTAAATTCTTAACTTGATTTATATAGCGAGACAATCTTTTTTCATGACATTTATTAATATTCTTAGTTTTGATTTCTTTTTCTAGGATTCCTAAAACCTCTGTTTTATCGAAACGGATAATAGCAAATTCATTCTCGAAGATTATTTGTCCTTTTTCTAATGCACTTTCTGTTTTAATTTCTTTTTCAAAAGATTTATTTGCAGTCATCTTTCCAGTCAAACAAGACGTAATCGTCAATGGAATGAAAATAGTCAAAAACATTGTGGTTAACCAAAATGTATCTTTCATCGTCTTAATTCACTTATGAATAACTAGTTGATAAATTCAATTCACCATTCTCCCATCACTCAAACTTCACCCCAATAACCAGTATATCATCAACCTGCGGGTGATAGCCACGCCAATCTTCAAACTCCTTATCGATAATCTCAAACTGCTTATCCATTGGCTTATCGGCTATGATTGAGAGCATCTTTTTAAATGGCTTTGCCATGTATTTCCTATCGTACTCGCCGCCAAACTGGCTTACATAACCATCGGAGAAGATGTAAATACAATCATCCTTCTTAAACTCAATGGTGTTTAGGGTAAACGAATCCTTCTCGGACATATGAATGCCCACAGGCATTTTATCGGCCTTAACCTCAATGAGCTCGCCATTACGGATTAGGTACAACGGATTGTAAGCACCAGCAAACTCAATGGTTTTTGCTTGCATATCGATTGCGCAAAGCGCAATATCCATTCCATCCTTAGATTCGCCTTCCTTACCTGTTTGTGAAAGAGTCGATTTTATTGAATCGCGAAGATGGTTAAGAATAATATCGGGTTTTGTTTCGTTCCTTACGTTAACAATTTCGTTTAAGAATGATATCCCAAGCATGCTCATAAATGCTCCGGGCACACCATGTCCAGTACAATCGGCTGCAGCAACAATAATTTTACCATCCCTCTTTGTCATCCAGTAAAAATCACCGCTTACTATATCGCGAGGCTTAAATAGAATAAAGTGTTTAGGTAAAATTGCATCAACAGCTTCCTTTTTAGGCATGACCGCTGTTTGAATACGACGAGCATACTCTATACTTTGGGTCATTTCGAGGTTTTGCTTTGTGATATAGTCGTTCTGCGCCTCAATCTCGTCGCGCTGAGCCTCAATCTCTTCCTTTTGCTGTAATATCTCCTGATTAAACTGAGCAAGTTCATCGCGTTGTACCATTAACACCTCCTTTTGCTCCTCTATGGTTTTGGTTCTCTCTTTTACCTTCTCCTCAAGAATTTGCTTCTCCTTTTGCAACTGACGCTCGCGATACTTCATGAACTGGAAGAAAAGGAATATCAATAAAATGATAAAAGGGATAACAAACCAAGGATTCTTCCAGAAAGGAGGGTTAATTTTAAACGGAAGGGTGTAAATCTCGCTCTCGTTTCCAAGCACGTCGCGGGCTTTAATCTTAAGTTTATACTTCCCGTTAGGTATAAATGGAAGTTCAATATTAGGATTATCGGTCCACTCCGACCAGCTGCCCGATAAGCCCTCGACTAAATATTGATACTCTGCTGCTCGTTCTCTTACATACGAAGGAGCAATTAGCCTAACTTTTATCGAGTTATTTGAGTAGCTTAGCTTGATATTATTGATATCGAGCTTAGTGCCCTTGCCATCGGTAACCTGTTTTAGGTAGAAAGGTAGTTTCTTGTTCGATACTTCAGCACCACTCGCTTTGATTTTAACAATCTGGCTATAATCATTAACAAGATAAATGTCGTTATTGCTATTGATAAAGATGTCGTTAATTCTATCGAACAAACCTAGATAATCGACCACATCGAGCGAAAGCTGTTTTTCGGTAGTATACAAATTCCATTTGCGAGCGCTATTCACCCAAGAAAAATTACTCTGCGAATATATCGTACTAACAATGTTTCCTGCACCTACAGAAGCATCATCTTTTAATTCATCCTTTTGTTGGTTATATGAATATGCTTTTGTTGCAGTAAAAATCTTAATTGCACTAGCAATCTTAATAGTCACAGGCGATTCGAGCGTTGTATTCGAAGGAGTTAGCTTTTTAAGAGTTGATTCGCTACCTTGAACAATTGTAAGATTATAAACATTAAATTCCGTTGTAACCAACAAGTTGTTTTCCGAAAGTTCTAGCAGTGATATTGGGTATTCATCCTCAAAAGTGTAAAGACGCTTTGTTTTCCACTGCTCACCTATTAATGATATTTCTAGAATTCCATCGGTTGAACAAACAAAAAGGTTTTTGGGATTTAGCTCCGACTGCTTTACAAATATGATATAACTTTGATTAACCACAGGAACACCTTTACCTCCAGAAATCTCATATAATCCTGTACTTGTTGCAGCCAAAAGTCGATTTTTAAAAATAACTAGCTGCTTACACTTCCCGTCAACTCCTTGAATACGCTGATACTCGTTGCTGATTGTTTGAAGCGTACTAATCTTCTTCGATACGGCTGACTTTTCAACCTTATCTTTTTTTGATGCATCACCACTCGCAACTGGAGCATCTACAACCTGTGCCTCTGCTTTATCAGACTTACTGAATAGTCGGCTAAAGAAACCTTTCTTCTTTTTCTTGGCATCCTTTGATTCGGGTTGGGTTTTATTATCCTCAATACTTTTTTCAGTTGATACTGCATTTGAAGTGTTTGAAACGTTTTGTTTGGGTTGCGATATCGGAGTTTCTATCGTTTTTACATTTCGAACTTCAATCAAATTGAATAAGCCCTCACTCCCACCAACATACAAAACCCTGTTAAATTCAGCAACAGAGAGGATATTCCCGCTTATCCCATCAAAGTGCTGAAATGAGCGAACAGGAATATCCAAATCGACCCTTGAAATACCCATACCGTGAGCAATCCACAAGCCTTTGCTTTTATCAACTCCTAAAGATTGAATTTCATCATCGGGTAAACCGATTGAATAGTTAATTGTAGCCTCGGTTTCGAGTGTTGTTGAGTTGATAATGGCACAACCGCCAATAAGCGTTGAGATGGCAAACCGATTGGAGTCAATTGATATACCACCATTCATATAACTTGCACTCAAATAGGCTTTATCCTTTAAGGCTAAAGGCTTAAACTGCCATCCATTAAAAAGGAAAAGTTTATTTAATGAGGTTCCAACGTATGTTACATTGTTATGGTTAAACGTGAACTTTATAGTTTCGCCCTTATCGAGGTTGAATGTTTGCTTGTTTGCCGTTTTATCATCGAGGCGATAGAGGGAATTGTTATTCTTAATAATGTATATAATACCATTAAGTTCGAAAAAATCAGTAATCATGCTGGTTGAATCAGCCTCAATGTAAATAGGTTCAGTTTTAACCTTATCGTTTATCTGTAATTTAGATATATGTTGAGTTCCTACAGCATAAATAGCGCTATCGACATATACAAACTTATAGTAAATATCAAAGGTTGAATCTTGTACGCTATAGTAGTTATAATCCCCTTTGGAATCTTTTCTAAAATACCCAATCTCATCGTCGGTACCAACAAATAGATCTTTGGCAGAATATATTGCAATTGGCTTTGCGGCAACATTTAGTTTTGTCCATTCAAAACCATCAAAAGAGTATATCCCTTTTCGATTTAAAACATAAATAAGATTATCTTCCTCGCATTGAATAATAGACCAAGTCTGATTACTCATTGTTGAAGGTAGCTGAAAGTTGGAAATGTAAGGAACCCCTTTTTGAGCATTTGCTACTAATACAAAAGCAAATAAAACCAATGTTGTAACAAATTTTTGAGCAAATTTGGTATTCATATCGTTACAATTTAAAATATCGAGTAAAATACATCTAAAGAGACAATTAACAAACAAAATCGTCAAAATATAAATAAAAAAGTCTAGATATAATTACATATACCTAGACTTCAATTATTTAAATTAGTTTACTGAATCCTCATCTCATCTATCAAATTCTTTGCCCCAGCGTACTTATCAACTACAAATAGAACGTATCTAATATCAACAATGATTGTTCGTTGGATTTCGGGTTCAAAAGCGTAATCACATGACATTGCTTCGAAGTTACCATCAAAAGCAATGCCTATAAGGTTTCCGTTAGCATCAAGCGTTGGACTGCCCGAGTTACCTCCGGTGATATCGTTATCGGTTAGGAAGCAAACTGGAACAGTGCCATTTACACCATAGCGTCCAAAATCCTTTGCTTGCCAAAGTTGTTTAAGTTTAGCAGGAACATTAAAGACATCAATATTCGGATTTTCCTTTTCCATAATCCCATCAAGGGTTGTAAATGGCTTCATTGCTATTCCATCTATTGGCTTATAGCCAGTAACCTTACCATAAGTTAAACGCATGGTTGAGTTTGCATCGGGATAATGCAACCTATTACTCTCCATTTCAAGTATACCCTTTGTGTAAACTTGCATTGCTCGTTCATAGTTGGATCTCAAAGGACGAATTACTTTTGACAGAGAATCGTAAAGTAGTTGACAACTCTGATAAAGCATGAATACAGGATCTTTAACGATAGTGTCTACAACTGGCGTTTTCAAAAAAGTTTTCAGCCTCTCAGGCGATGAGAAATATGAACGTTGGTAAAAACTTTGAGCATATAAAGGAACCATCTGACTAAACCCGGGTTGATTTTTGATTGCCTGAATCATAGGTACATTTGGACAATCAGATGTGTTATCAATTAAACTTTTAAGAGCCGTTGAATATAGCCAAACATCAGGATCGGCATGGTAATTCTCAAAGATTTTCGGTACCTGTTTTTTTATTTTTTTTGCTATTTTTTTAACATCTTTTTTTGCAAGCATTGCTGCAAAAAGTTCTTCACAAGAATTTATATTCTTGCTAATATCAACAGGATAATCAAGCATTGCTGAAAGTGATCCCGATAGCTCCTCCCATTTGTTCTGACGATAGGTTGTAAAATAATCATTCAACATTGGAACTGATGATAGGTACTTTGTACGTGCCGAAGGCATTCTTGAGACCCAAGACTTTAAGCTATCCTCGCGAGTTTGAAGCCTTTCTACAACACCAAATCGGTACATCGATTCAGCTTGCCAAGTATCCTTTTGCCAAAAGTTTACAAGCATATCATGCTTATCGGTATAGTCAACTTTAATTTTAATATCCTTTGCTTGTGCTTCTTTGATGGTTTGAATAAATTGCCCCCAAACAGCATCTTTCCAAGGAGCAAGTACATCGCGAGCCTGCTTAGCCTCGTATGGACTTGAGTAACGATAGGTGGTTCCTGGGTAACCAATTATCATGGCAAAATCACCTTCTTTTACTCCTTTCATCGAGATATTCAAAAAGCGTTTTGGAACGTAAGGAACATTCTTTTTGCTATAGGGTGCTGGCTTACCATCGGGACCAGTATAGATTCGGAACATGCTAAAATCGCCAGTATGGCGAGGCCAATGCCAGTTGTCAACATCACCACCAAAGTTTCCAATGGCTGATGGTGGCGCAGCCACCAAACGAACATCTAAAAACCTCTCGTAAAGGAAAAGATAGAAATAGTTATGATTGTACATCGGCTTAACAACAGCATAATACTTCCCATTTTGAGTCGATACCATTGCTAGCGAATCCATCTTTGTATAAAGCCTATTAAAATACCCAGGCGATTCAAGTTTTTCACTGACTTCATTCAAAATTTTTGAGGTTACATCCTCAATATTCACGAGCAACATGGCTGTTTTTCCTGGTATTGCTAACTCCTCTTGCAACGATTTTGCAAAGAATCCATCTTTAAGCAGATTACGCTCTGGTGAGCTGTGCATTTGAATTGCCTCAACGCCACAGTGGTGGTTGGTTAAAAGCAGACCTTTTCCTGATATTAATTCGGCAGTACAACCTCCATCATCGAGCTGAACAACTGCATCTTTTATACTTGAATGGTTAATACTATAAATATCCTCGGCTGTTAACTTAATACCACGGGCTTCCATCTGAGCCATATTCTTAGTAATTAAGTTAATGAGCCACATCCCCTCATCAGCCTTGCTAATACTCCAAAAGCAAAGCATCAGTACAACTGCAAATATTTTTTTCATTCGAAATCTTTTAATAAATAATAGTTAATATAGTTTTTAAATACTTACTCCTTAATTGAAGACAACTTTGTAACTAATAAAAGTAATGCTAATACAGAAATCAGAAGAATAGTTAACCTACCACTTGAGTTAGCATTAATTGCCGCAATCTGCTTAGCGTTGAGATCTCCACTAAAATACTCAGCTTTGGGAATCATGCTGTAATGCCATTGACCAATAATGGTTCCTTTGTAAAGCAAAATTAATCCTGGATTTGCACGGATAACCGTCTTAAGCATTGTGCCATCGGCATTAAAGAATGGGTATGCAGAGCCTGATTTAGAAACAAATGCATCGATATCGCCTTTAGTAGAGTTTGTTACACAAGCAAACCCGTAGCCCGCCTCTTTGGCTTTAAAGTAAACTTCGTTTAACCTCTTAATAGATTCTTGGTTCGACTTATCTAATCGATAGGATATAGCCAAAAAGTAATACCCATCGTAAGAAAGAATGTTATCAGTAACCTCATTACCATCCAACGATTGTATACTAAAACCTTCAATCGATGGGGTGTAACCCTTTTTAATTACCTCCGACTTGGCATCAACGTATTTCCATGTTGTGTCCTGCCAAGGGATATTGTTTTCGTTGAACTCTTTAACAACTCCATCTTTCTGATAGTAAAGGGTTGTTTTATAAACATCGGCAGGAGCTCCATCAGGAATTTTCATTGCCTCGGCAATATTAACACCCAATTTGTAAGGTCTAAAGTCATACAATGGCAAACGAGTATATCCAATAAACGGAGGGTAGAAGGCAATTCCAAGCAAAACAATAAATAGGATTATCTCTTTAATTCCTGTTATGTTTTGTTTTAGCTGTGACCTATATTTCAAAAGGGCAAATGCAGCAGCAAAAAAGACTATGTTCTTGTAAAAGGTTTCCCAGTTTGTAAGTTTAATAGCATCGCCAAAACATCCACAATCATGCACTGGGTTAAAGATAGCAAGCACAAATGTTAATGGAGTAAAAACTACCATAAATAGGAATGCGCCCCATGCTGCAAGCCGCAATCTTACACCAAACAGTAGCAGTAACCCTATAAAAAGTTCAGCTGCACAAAGTATAAATGATAAGGCTAAAGAGAGTGGCTGAAAAAAATCGGCATGAAAAGCCCTAAAATAATCGTCAAGTTTGTAGGCAAATCCATAAGGGTCAACACCCTTAACAAATCCTGAAAAGATGAATAGAATTGCAAGTAGATATCTGCTGATAATTAATATGTATTTCATACAAAACAATTTAACAACTATATAAATATTAACTAATTACGGAGCTAACCCTTTCCATAATCAAGTTAAAAATTTGCTGCGGATTTAAAACCTTGTTCGATGCATCGGAGCAGTTAACAACTTTAAAACAGCTATCGAGTGCTTCCTGTTTAAGGTAAATTTGGCGAACCCGCTCCTGAAAATTCAAATCCTTTTCATGAATATCCTCTTTTCCCTTTAGATATTCTCGATCCTCGCCCTTTCTATTTTCAGTTAGCCTTTCAATTGTAAATTGGAATGGCACATCAAGGAAAAGGTTTAATTCAGGTCGAGGAATTTTATAGTAATCGAACTCCAAATTGACAACCCACTTACGGAGTTTAAGCTGTTCATTCTCATCATTTAATTTAGCACACTGAAATGCTACATTTGAGTAAACATAGCGGTCGAGAATAACCGTTTCGCCTTTATCGAGCCATTCTGATATCATTTTTGAAGCGTCCATCCTATCGCATGCATAAAGCAAAGCAACAACGTATGGATCAACTTGGTTCACATCGCCCAGTTCACCTCGAAGAAAACGGGCAATCATTTCGCCAAAAAAGGGCGAATCCATACGAGGGAAATGGAGGTAATTGCTCTTAATCCCTTTACTCTTTAAATACTCGGATAACAAACGAATTTGTGTTGATTTCCCTGCTCCGTCAAGTCCTTCAATAACGATTAATGCCATAATGGTACTTTATCCTAATTTTCAGTCGATACTTTTCAAACGCTAAATTTAACCAGAAGTGATAAAACTTTACTATTTTTAACCCAAATTAGCGAAATGAGCAATTTGTTAATTGCTTTGCAAGATAAAAAAAAAATGGAAAAAATTGAATCATTATTTCACGGCAGACAAACATTATTGAGCAAAGGAAAAATCATAGATGTTTCCAAGCCCTTAGTAATGGGTGTTATAAACGTTACTCCCGATTCTTTTTTTGGTGGTAGCCAGTTCCGCATGCGCTCAAAAATTGCTCGACGAGCTGAGCAAATTCTTTCCGAAGGAGGTAAAATCATCGATATTGGAGCATGCTCAACCCGTCCGGGTTCAATTCCTGTTGATGAATCTGTGGAAATTAAGCGATTAACCAAAGCATTATCAGTTATTCGTAAAAGATTTCCAGAGGCAATTATCTCCATTGACACATATAGATCAAACGTTGTAAAGGTTGTTAATGCTAATTTTGGAATTGACATTGTTAATGATATTTCAGCAGGCGAACTCGATAGCCAGATGTTTCAAACCGTCGCTGACCAAAAGCTTACCTACGTTTTAATGCATATGAAAGGTACTCCAACAAATATGCAAGAAGATCCTAGATATGACGGGGATATTATTAGAGAGCTGTTTGGTTTTTTCACTCAAAAAGTTGAGAAGCTCAAATTGCTTGGTGTTAAGGATATTATTATCGATCCGGGTTTTGGCTTTGGTAAAAATGCCGACCACAATTACACGCTATTAAAAAACCTTGAATCATTTAAGGTATTCGAGCTTCCTATCCTTGCAGGATTATCGCGGAAATCAATGATCTACAAATTACTTAACACATGCCCAGATAAAGTACTTAATGGAACTACGGTATTAAACACCCTTGCAATTCAAAATGGTGCACGAATACTTAGAGTTCATGATGTTAAAGAGGCTGTTGAAGTGATTAACCTTACTGAATTTTTTAATAGTCAGCCAAATATCAAATAAACAATAGTTCTAATAACACAACTAATTCTCATTAAATGCCTCTTTCATTCATACTTACATTTATTCCATTTCGTATTCTTGATGTAATAGATATATTTCTGGTTGCATTTCTGCTCTATCAGATTTATATGCTTATAAGGGGCACTGTCGCAATTAATATATTCATAGGCATTTTTGTTCTCTATATTATTTGGCTTGTAGTAAGAGTGTTAAACATGGAGTTGCTAAGTAGCATTCTTGGCCAAATTATTGGTGTTGGAGTTATTGCACTTATTATCGTTTTCCAGCAGGAGATTCGTAGATTTTTACTCTTTATTGGGACTCGTTATCTCTCAAAAAACAGGTTCTCTATCGAGAATTGGTTATTCCCAAAACAGAAAAATATGGTTGCTCCGGTTAACATTGAGGCTATCGTAAAATCGTGCCGACATATGTCGGAATCGAAAACCGGTGCCTTAATTGTAATTGCTCGTAAATCGGAATTGCAATATTACGCTGAAACTGGCGATATAATTGATGCTGAAACATCTAGCCGTTTAATCGAGAACATCTTTTTTAAGAATAGCCCTCTACACGATGGAGCATTAATCATCGTAAATGATAAAATTCGCGCAGTACGCTGTATCCTTCCTGTTACTGAAAACCTAAATATTCCTGCACATTATGGTATGCGACATCGGGCTGCGCTAGGAATAAGCGAACATTCCGATGCTCTCATAGCTGTTGTTTCAGAAGAGACTGGAAAAATTAGCTTCGTTCACGAAGGTGAAATTAAATATGGGATTTCGAGTATGGAACTACGAGAACTGTTAGAAGAGTACCTTTACTCCGACAATGCAAATCAGGACAGACAACAGAAAAGCGATTTCTAACTCGCTTTTTTCTTTAACCATCTGTCTTTTAGGTTAATTCGTTTCTCCTTACCATGTATCAACCGTTCGATGTTCTTTTGATGAGTAAATAGCATCAAAATAGCAAGTATAAAGGCAAAGATAACCAACGATGGAAACTCGGTACGATATAAAAAGATAAGTATCGCAGGGAATGAAAAACCTGCGATCATTGAACTGAGCGAAACATAACCAAAAATAATTAGGGTAACCACCCAAACTAGAAAAACAAAAAGCGCTCCATAAGGATGTAAAGCAAATACAACTCCAGAAAGGGTTGCAACGCCTTTTCCTCCTCTAAACTGAGCAAAAACAGGGAAAATGTGACCCATCATGGCAGCCAGTCCGAGGTATAATTGAAAGTTTACAAAAAGTCCTGTTTCGGGAATATAAAAATCGGTGAAGTATAACAGCTTAACAGCAGCAAAACCCTTTAGCATATCGATGATAAATACGGGAATACCTGCCTTTGCGCCTAAAGTTCGCATAGCGTTGGTTGCTCCAGCATTTCCACTACCATAATCGCGTACATCAACACCATAAAAAATCTTCCCAACCCAAACAGATGTAGGGATTGAGCCCAATAGGTACGCTAAGAGGATGATTAAAATCTTATAAAAATCTTGAATTACCACTGTTCTTAATTTTTGGCAAAATAGCGAATAATTTTTCGTGAATCAAAGTTAAAATTTATTTCTCTCCGCCTTTCCTTTCAATGATAAGTGCTAATTACTTGAAAACTTATTGAACTAAAAAGTTTCAAACAGCAAGCAATAAAGGAGAATTAAATTGATAAAAATCAGTGTTATAAAACACGTTACAAATCGAACAGCAATTTAGTTCATATCGACATTTTAATTATTTTTGTCATCGATATGTATATTTTTACATATCAATAAATATCTAGCAAGAACACAATAAACCTTAATCAAAATACTATGAAATCATTTACGAGGATTCTTCTTCTTTGCTTATCAGCAATGCTTGTCATCACTTCGTGTAAGAAAGATGATGCCGAACCTAAAAAGTATACATTAACCGTTACTGCTAACCCAGCTATTGGCGGAACTGTGACTGGCGGAGGGGACTACAAATCAGGCGAAGATGTTGCATTAACTGCAACTGCAAACGCTGAATACAATTTTGTTAATTGGAAAAATGGCGATTTAGTTGTTAGTACAGATGCAAATTTTACTTATGCCACAACGGCTGAAGATGTAACCCTAACTGCTACATTTGCATTAAAAACATATCACCTCTCGCTAAATAATCCATTTCCAAATGGTTCAGCAGTAATTACTGGGAGCGGAGACTATCCTGCTGGCACAAATGTAGACATCACTGTAACCCCTGGTTCAGGGTGGGCATTTTCAAAATGGAAAAAGCAAACGGATGCTGGATTAATTGATATTAGCAGTACGGCAAATTTCACCTATACCACAACTGCAGAAGATGTTACATTATCATTAGATCTAATTAATGTATATACACTTCAAGTTACTACCAATCTTGCTAATTCAGGAACAGTTACAGGTGCAGGTACTTATCCAAATGGAACAAGTGTTGACCTAACTGCAACCCCAAGCATTGGTTATACTTTTGTAAACTGGACAAAAGGCGGTGCAGAAGTAAGCACAAATACAACCTATAATTATACAACAACTGCTTCAGACGAAACCATTACCGCAAACTTCACTGAAAAATCTTATCTAATTACTTTGGGTGCTCAGTCACATGCAACAATTGGAGCGTTTTATTCAATAGCCCAAAACACAATTTACAATCAAACTGATGCATCTAATAATCAAGATAAGATTGACTTACTCTGCTTCTATGAGCATGTTGAACCAGACAGAATAAACGACATCACAATTTCCTCACCCGGAGCAAATATTTCAGGTATTTTTGGAGGATCATCAACAGACCCAATGAACTGGACAACAAAACGCTTAACAAAATTCACTCTACCTGCTACTGCAATTACAACCACAGAGTTCGATGCTCTACATCAGAATGACCCTGCAATTCAAAATTATTTTAATAGTACAATAACTTCTGGCAACAAGAAGGCAAAAACTTTAGCCGTTGATAATATCTACGCATTTAAAACTCAAGATAATGTATACGGTTTATTTAAAGTAACTAATGTTGTTAATAGTGCAGATGGGTTAGTTGAAGTTGTATTAAAGTTTAGAAAATAACAATTTCGAATAATAATATTGGCTGCTCTCTTATAAAGATTGCAGCCAATTTATTTTTAAAAGCAATGAAAAAGCAAAAGCTAATACTTGGATTATTAATTCTGTTTTCAGCGATAGAACTTAGCTGCAAGAAGGATGATGATCAAAATTCAAAGCCAACTATTACCCTTAAAGTTGGAGGCCAGTACACACCCGATTTACAAGAAATCCCTGCTGGAGGAAAGTTAAGGTTTGGGATAAAGGCAACCAACGGTGGTGGCTTTATTACCAATTTAAGAATTCAACGTATTGCCGATGGCAAATTGATAAATGAAAAAGATCAAGGAATATATTTAAAAGATAGCCTTGTACAAGATTTCGAGTTTAACAGATCTCTTGCTGAACAAGAGATCTGGACATTTTTCATTATGAATTCCAACCGCGACTCTGCTACTGTTTCGTTAACAGTAAATTTAGGCATTGGCTATGATTATGGTCAAATTTACTATTACCCTTCACTCAAAATAGGCTTACAACACAATACAGAATACCCTAACTACCTTGATCTACATTCTGGAATTCGATACACAAAAGCCAATGTTGCTGGACATGAATCCGATATCGATTTAGTTGGTTTTTTCTATGTTACGAGCGGGAATGATTCGCCAACGCTATGCTGCCCTGGATATACGGGAAGCAGTTCAATAACTGCAGTAGATCGATATCCCGAAATTGAACCTTGGCCTATCAAAAGATTGTCGTTATACGATTATTTCTCATCTGACAATAATTTAGTATCAGCCGAGAAATTTGAAAAAGCAACTACAGATAGCCTTTTGGTTGCATCATACAAGCCTGAGAAAGTTAGTGGTTTATGCAAATACTGCACAGCGGGCAGAATTATACCTGTTAAAACAGAAGATGGGAAGTATGGGTTAATTCGTATTTTACACGCCGATTTAACAACAACTGGCTATATGGAACTTGAGGTTAAAATTCAAAAATAGAATAGCCATGAAGTTAAAACTAATTATAATATTCCTACTCCCAATACTCGTCAAAGCGCAGAGTATTTCAGGATACATAACGGATTCGGAGAATGGCTCACCCCTAGTTGGGGTAAATATTTATATTGATAATAAAGGAACAATTACTGATGCAAATGGCTATTACAAAATTGAACTCTCGAAACAAGGGAAATATCCAATTACCTTCTCAAGCGTTGGATATGAAAAGCAAATAAAAGAGGTTTCAATTTCTGATAATGAATCCCTTAAAATTGACATTCAGCTTGCTAAAGAAGATGTTTCTCTTGACGAGGTTGTGGTATCGGCCACAAGAACTGAGAATAGAATTAGCCAGATTCCGGGAAGAATAAATATGATTTCCTCGGAGAAATTACAAATGATTGCGAGTCAAAATATTGATGAATCGCTACAATTACTGCCGGGTGTTAACGTAAGTCGTTCTTTTGGTATCTTCTCAACAAAATCATCAGTTACCATGCGCGGGCTAAGCGGAAACGAGCAGGCTCGTACGCTAGTCCTACTCGATGGAATACCTGTAAATAAGGCCGATGGCGGTTCGGTAAACTGGAACTTGATATCTACAGCCGAAGTTGAAAAAATTGAGGTTGTTAAAGGTCCGGGGTCTGCGCTTTATGGTGGGAATGCGATGGGTGGAATTATCAATGTAATTACCCATAAGCCCACAAAAATTTTCGAAGGTAATATCTCAGCAGATTATGGCACTTATAATACGAAAATTGCTAGAGTAAACCTTGCGGGGAAAATTGGGAAAGAGTTAAACAAAGGATTTTACTGGACTTCTAATGGGTTCTACCAAAAGAGTGATGGATACATTACACAATCAGAAGCCGACAGAAGCACTAACCCTTTTATTATAAAATCCAATGTTGACGAAAAAGCCCTCAATTTTAAAGTCGGCTATTTAAATAAAGAGCAACTAAATGCTGAAATCAATCTCAGTATTTATGATGGGTTAAGAGGAACAGGCGAAAAGGTTTATCAACCCGAAGGGAATACAACAGAATATCTCACATACCAAGTAAGAACAAGCCTAAATGGGAAGATTGGTCGTATAAAATGGAATACATCCCTTTTCTTTATCGACGAGAATTATATGAGAGTTAATGAGAGCAAAAAGGACGACTATACTTGGTATGATGTAAACTCTATTCGCCGCGATCTTGGACTACTTTCGAGCGCAAACTATTCGATTGGGAAACATTCCTTAACAGCTGGCTTCGATATTCGTAATGGACAAGTTGACGCTTCAGATATTTACTATACCTCAACCGACAGGGTTGATAATAATGGGAAGATGAACTTTTATGGATTCTATGCCCAAGATGATTATTCGATTTCAGATGTTGTTAAATTACTTGTTGGCATTCGTTACGACTTTGCAAAGTTCTACGATGGCCTATTTAAAACCTATCACCCATCGGCAGAATCATCGTTCCTGAGAGATTACGAGTTCTCTAATATTGGAGATATTAATTGGGGAGCATTCAGCCCAAGGGTTTCGATTCAATATAGACCAAGCGATAATTTCAGAGTTTACGGTGGATATAGCCGCGGATTTAGACCTTCGGTGCTCGATGATTTGTGCCGAACAGGTCGTGTTCGTGGTGGAATGAAAGTTGCCAATCCTGACCTTAAACCCGAATATCTCGATAACTTTGAGATAGGAGGTGATTACTCGCCAATCAGGAATTTGAAACTCTCATCAAGCTTATACTACTCTGTTGGTAAAGACTTTCAATACTATGTGTCAACTGGCGATAGCATCGATATGGGATTTGGAGAAAGGCCTATTATGATTCGTTCAAATATCTCTAACGTAAGAATTTACGGTGCTGAGTTTGACATTTCATATAGCCCAACCCCATCAATAAACCTATTCGGAAACTATTCTTACAATCACGCGCAAATTTCGAATTATACGCCTTTGTCAAGCGAAGATCCTGTTGATTTGAACAATAAATACCTGACAGATGTGCCTCAGCACTCATTTTCGGCTGGAACATTTTTCAAAAACAAGATTGTAAACATAGGGTTAACATGTCGTTACACCGGTCAGATGTATGTTAACGATCAAAATGTATATGACGAAATAGTTTTATCAAACAAATATCCTTCGTGGCTAACAGTAGATCTCAAACTATCACATGAATTTCTAAATCATGTCAATGTTATCCTCAATTTCCAAAACATTCTTGATGAACAAATTTATGATAGCAAGGGCGCTGTTGGCCCAGGACGATTTATAACCTTTGGAGCAAGTGTAAAAATCTAAATATCTCAAAAAAATGAAAAAAAATCTTTTAATAGCAATGGTGGGCATACTTCTCATTGCTTGTCAGCCCAAAAAAGCGGAAAAACAATCTGCTACAAACCAAAATAATCCGGATACAGCAGGATTAACTAACAACTTTTACGATAACGAACAAATCAACCAGCTACCCATGGTAGCACTTTCCATTGATGGTGAGATTGCCAACCCAGGTCAAGTGGATTTTAGCAAGTTACCTATTCGCTCGGTTATTGTAAAGGAGACCAGCCTTAACCCTGATGGTACAAACAATTTTGTTGGAGCTTATCGTTACGATGGGTACTCGCTATTCGATATTTTGAATACTGTAAAACTTCAGAAGAAGAATGCCGAGGAGTTCCCTCCTATTATCGACCTATACGTTGAGATAAGTAACGATAAGGGCGAAAAAGTAATCCTCTCATGGGGCGAGCTATACTATCCAAATAATCTACACAACATTATTATTGCGAATGCAGTGATGCGGATTGTACCAAGTAAAACAAAGGAATTATGGCCACTACCTACAACTTCAAAGCTAGTTGTTAATACCGATCTTTTAACCGAGCGTAACATCTCTAATCCTTCGAAAATCACAGTTCGCTCTGCCGATGCTACGTTCAAAGTTGAGAAAGGCATGTCGCCTATGTATAGCGAATCTTTCAAATTCGCTGCTGAGGATGGGAAAGAGGTTGTTATTAAAGACATCACTAAAGAGTTGAGTAAAACAACCTACCATACAATATTTTATGGTAGAGGAAGGGGCATTCACAGCACAACACCATTTACTGGATATCAATTAAAACAGGTGCTTGAACCTTACTTCAAACTAACAACCGAAAATATACAGCAGGGGCTTTTCGTATTTGCAGGCCTCGATGGTTATCGTGTAGCCATTACCTATGCCGAACTTTTCAACAGAAATGATCAAGCGGAATTCCTTTTAATGTGCGATCCGACTAATCTGGAGAGCGGAGCGTTCAAGGTTTTCCCAGCATGCGATTTTTTTTCAGATAGAGCAGTAAAAGCATTAACAGAAGTTAAGTTCATAAAAAACTAAATAAAAAGTTAGTATAAAAACCCCGTTAGATTCCATTCCTAACGGGGTTTTTCTTTTTGATAGTATATTGATTTAAATCATACTAAAAGATGTTAGTTTTCATTCATTACACTATCAATAATCCTTCAAAATAGAATACATTTATGCTGAAAATAACTCAACGAGAAAGTCATATGAAATCAGTTAACAACCTAAAAATTGGCGTTCGACTAGGTTTAGTGTTCACACTAATAGTTCTTGCCACTTCATTCGGGTTTATCTACACATCATTAAAAACACATACAATAAAAGATGAACTCGATAAGATTTACAAAGTAAATCTTTTAAGTATGGAGTATTTAATTGAAGCCGATAGAGATGCATACCAATCGAGTATTGCAATAAGCCAAGCATTAGCAATTAACGACCCATCAAATATTGAGAGTCAAAGCAAGCTAATTAGTGCTATCGAAGAGAATATCGCTCAAGTAGAGCAACGATATAGCAAGTTCGAGAATTTATCGAACGTATCTAAAGAGGGAGCTAACCAGAGTATAAACCAGAAGTTTCACCAGAATTTTTCCAGAATATCTGATTTGACTAAAGAAATCATCGGTAAAATAAGAAGTGGTGCTTACGATGAAGCTAAAGCAATATATTTTGGGGAATACTCAAAAGTATTTGAAGATATGCGTGGCTCCATGGATCAGTTTACTACAATTAGTTTGGAGAATGCAGAAACTTCGTACAACGCAAGTGTCTCTATAAGTGATAAGATACTTATTAATTCAATTTCACTCACGCTCATTATCATTCTGTTTATTGTGATAACCGCAATCCTAATCACAAAGAGTATCACAAAGCCTATCGATACAGCTGTTCAATTCCTTGAAAAGGTTTCGAATGGAGATTTAACAGTTAACATTTCAAATGATATCAGCAATAGAAAAGATGAGATTGGAACTCTTCTAAAAAGCATGTCAAGCATGGTCAATAAACTAAATACTATGCTATCGAATGTGAAACAGAATGTAGTTCAAATCACAACTGCAAGCCAGCAGCTGAGTTCAACATCTCAGCAACTTTCAGAAGGAGCTAATGAGCAAGCCGCTTCTGTAGAAGAGATATCGTCAACTATTGAGGAGATATCGGCCAATATCCAGCAGAATTCCAATAATGCAGCCGAAACACAGAAAATATCTAACATAGCAGTTTCTGGGCTTAATAACGTGAACAAAGCCTCAGACGAGAGTTTAAAATCGATTAACGAGATATCGGGTAAAATAACTATCATAAACGATATAGCTTTTCAAACTAATATTCTTGCATTAAACGCTGCTGTTGAAGCTGCCCGAGCAGGTGAACACGGTAGAGGTTTTGCAGTAGTTGCAGCAGAAGTAAGGAAACTAGCAGAACGAAGCAAACTCTCAGCCGACGAAATAATCAGCCTCTCAAATACTAGCGTTAAGAAAACGGAAGATGCAGTAAAACAGATGAATGATATTATGCCTGAGATTAGCAAAACCTCAAACTTGGTTGAGGAGATTGCTTCCGCTAGCCGCGAACAGAGCAATGGCGCAGATCAGGTAAATAACGCTGTGCAGCAATTAAACAATGTTACTCAGCAGAATGCAACAGCAGCTGAAGAGCTAGCATCAAACGCACAGCAACTTCAATCCCAAGCTGATTCACTACTCGAATCAATATCACAATTTAAGACCACTGAAAACAAGGACACTAATACCTTCAAAAGGACTACGGAGAAGAAACATCAAGAGAAAAAGGTAATAGTTGAAAAGAAACGAGAAACGCCGCATGTACAAACAGGTAAAAAGGCTTTTAAACTTAATCTTGATGATAATGATAAAGGGTTCGAGAACTTTTAAAAAATAAATATAAAAAACTAAGGGGTCTTCATAGACCCCTTAGTTTTTTACTTAAATCCAAGCAATTTTCTTAACTCAATAGCATCATTAACCTTCTTTTGTTCAAGATTAAATGTAAACGAAGGGTTACTCATTGCTTTCAGTGAATCTGAATTTATTTTAAGCATCTTTTCAGCAGAGAATAAACCAATCTCATTATTCTTCTGAAGCAAAACCAACCTCTGCCCTGTTGATGGTTTTAATCTCATTTTACTATACTCCTCGGGCTTAACATTAACATAACCGCTATTATCTCCAAGGATAATAACTAAACTCCCATCCTGAACGGGGTTGTTAAGCATCGTAAAGTTAGCATTGATGGTTGTCCATTCATTAAGATCCTTAATGGTACAATCAAAATTGTAGGTTCCAAGCCGCTTAACAGAGAAAGAGCGATAAGTCTCTGCCATAAGGTCAACCCGCTCCTGCTCAGCTTTAAGCAATGACATTGCTTCATCATACTTTTGTTGCCATTGTCCTGCCGATAATTTTAGAATGCTTTGAAGAGGAATTATAGCCTCCATTTTTTTTGTAAATACTTTTCCTGCCTTGCTATAGCTAATCTGATAAATATTATTGCCTAAACTAACTAAGCTATAATTAGAGTATACCCAAGTACCACTTTTGTCCTTAGCCCATTCAAAATTAAAATCGTTTAGCCAATTAGGGAACTCCTTCCCATCAATCTCCTTCCAAAGCATCTCGGCTGGATGATAATAAGATCGTAGAAAAACCAGTTCACCTTCAACTTTAATATCGTACAACTTAAAGTTATACTCCTGAAGTTTCTTTTTAATTGAGCCGCTATTCCTGTATTTAAATATTTTTTGATAGTCGTTGTTAAAATAAATATCCAAGAATCGATCGTAATTAAGAACAAAGAACTTATCGCCTAAAAAAACACTAGGGCTTTTCTCTTTTAAAGCATTCTCTGCATCGATTTTCTCCTGATTTATTTCAGTATTAGGTAAATCAACCCATTCCCATAAAGCTGTTTCAGGGTTCATATAGAAGAAATCATAGTTCGCATCTTTGTAACGAGAGGCAAATCTAACATCAACTGACTTTCCTTCAACAATTCTTAATTTTGAATCGCCTTGCATGGCATCAATCTCAAACATCCCTGCAGTTCTAAGGGTTTGCTTTTGACCCATAATGCTTATATCCATTGGAATCCCTGAAAGCAATATATCAACAGCATCATGAAACTCTCGATATAGCAGAGTATACTTCCCTTTAATGGCAATTCCATCAGTTCCCTCCATCGAACCAGCAGGAATAGAAATCGATGTTCCGTTGGGCAGTTTAATTACCGTATCCTTTGATGCATCAACAGAAAAATTGAGCATCTTAACTTCTAACCCTGGATAAGGAGGGCTTGGTTGCCATGTTTTAAACTCTTTCTTGCATGAACTTGCAAGAATTAGAGACACGAATAGCACAGATAATTGAATTAATCTTCGTTTACTCATGGGTTAGGGTTTAGGGTTAAACTTGCATTAAACATTTTGAAATAATTTGCAACATCGTAATAAGAAAACCTACCCGTTTTTGCATTACCATATGGGAACGTTTTCGTTTGGGAAAGCATCTTTAAATCGCTGTAACTAGAGTTAAGTCCTTTATTATATGCCGAAGATAAAATGAGCAATCGTTCTGCTGGTTTTTCTCTTAACTCTTTTGCAAAGCGTTTCTCTGCTAAACGAATAAAACATGCCAAATATTTTAATTGCCACGATTCTTGTTTTAATCTTTCAACCCTTTCACTTCGAATATACTCTGTGGAAGCACCAGAATCATAAGTAACTATATCTTTAAACTTCTGTAAAAGATCGTTATAGTTTAATAGTTCCTGCTCCATATACTCAATAAATGAAGGTTTCATTTGAAAGTGACCAATTGAAAAATCTGCAATATCTTTTCCTCCTTGAACATAGGCTATCTCCAAAGAAGTAGTTTCAGCAAAATCACGAAAACGGTTATAGCGGATAATCTCGGGAAAAACGATGGAAATCGCCTCCTCAGGCGATACGCTAAGATTTGAAAGGGTTGTGTTTATTTCCTTTTTTTGATTCTCGAGGTAACTAATTGCCTCATTATATGAATCACCAAAATATTGTAATGGCGTTATATCTTGGGCAATTGAATAGTTAAAAGAGATTAGTAGTAGTAATAAAAAAATAACATACCTTTTCATACTATCAATAGATTTACTCACGTACAAATTCAATTAAAACCAAAATTACAAAAAAAAGAGTCCCTTGTTTCGTAATAAAACAAGGGACAAACTATATATTAATTACAATTTAAATCTTAGGACCAGCGGCAACTAACTTTTTACCAGCTTCGTTATCGGTAAAGTTCTCGAAGTTTTTAATGAATTTCTCTGCTAAACTGCGCGCTGCAAAATCCCACTCCGATGCATAAGTCCAGCTATTGCGTGGATTAAGCAGTTTTGAATCAACTCCCTTAATTGCTTTTGGAACTTGTAAGTTGAAGATTGGAATTGTTTCAAACTCAGCATCCTCAATGCTTCCATCAAGAATTGCATTGATAAGGGCTCGCGTCGAAGGTAAATCGATACGCTTTCCAACGCCATATGAACCACCAATCCAGCCAGTATTTACAAGATAAGCCTTTGAGCCATGCTTTTCCATTTTCTTTACTAACTCCCTAGCATAAACTGTTGGGTGTAGCAAAAGGAAAGGTTGACCAAAACAGCTACTAAAGGTAGGCTGAGGTTCAGTTACACCGCGCTCTGTTCCTGCTAGTTTAGCTGTAAAGCCGCTTAAAAAGTGGTATTGGGTTTGCTCTGGAGTTAATCTTGAAACTGGAGGTAGTACGCCAAAAGCATCAGCAGTTAGAAAAATTACATGCTGCGCATGTCCACCTTTAGATATAGGCTTTACGATATTATCTATATGATAAATTGGGTACGAAACCCTTGTATTCTCAGTTTTACCCTTTGATTTAAAATCAATTGCACCTTTACTATCAACAACAAGGTTCTCGAGTAAAGCATCGCGACGAATAGCTGCATAGATATCGGGCTCTTTTGCTGGATCTAAATCAATACATTTAGCGTAGCAGCCACCTTCGAAATTGAATACACCGTTATCATCCCATCCATGCTCATCGTCGCCAATAAGGGCGCGATTTGGATCGGCAGAAAGGGTTGTTTTTCCAGTACCCGAAAGGCCAAAGAAAACGGCAACATCACCTTTTTTTCCTACGTTAGCACTACAATGCATTGCTGCAATACCTTTTAGAGGTAGGAAATAGTTCATAACAGAGAAAATACCCTTCTTCATTTCACCACCATACCAAGTACCGCCAATAACAGCCATGCGCTCTGTAAGGTGGAAAGCGATATAAACCTCGCTATTCAGATTTTGCTCTTTCCACTTTGGGTTTGATGTTTTTGAAGCTACAAGTACAGCAAAGTCTGGTTTAAATGTTTTTAGCTCCTCATCGGTTGGGCGAATAAACATATTCTTTACAAAATGTGCTTGCCATGCAACCTCCATAACAAAACGAACACAGATACGAGTATCGATGTTTGCACCGCAATAAGCATCAACAACATAAAGCTTTTTCTCGCTTAGCTGTTTTGAACTGATATTCTTAAGATGCTCCCAAACATCTTGGTTAATAGGCTTATTGTCTGAGCTCTTCTTGCCAGCCTCAGCCCACCAAACATTATTTGCCGATGAACTATCCTTTACAATGTATTTATCTTTTGGAGAACGACCTGTAAATACGCCTGTATCAACGTTGATTGCTCCTAAATTGGTTAAGAAACCCCTTTCAAAACCTTCAAGGTTTTTGTCGGTTTCATGAGCATATAATAAATCGTAGCTAGGATTATAAATTATCTCCTTAGGTTGATTAATACCGTAAACTGATAGATCAATATTAGCCATAATATTCTGTTTAGTAAGTTATTATTTTTAACAAGACAGATGCAAAGATATTCGCATTAATGATATTTATCATAAAAATCAATATGTTTAAAATCAGTAAAAATAAATCCCTTTTGGTTAAGGGATATAAAAACAAACTAAAAATACCCGAGAATATCGGGTATTTTATTGTTATTGTCTAAAAATTCTATTTTATAGCCTTTTCGTATCGTTCGTTAACATTACTCCAGTTAACTACTTTCCAAAAGTTTGTAATATAATCAGAACGTTTATTCTGATATTTAAGATAATAGGCATGTTCCCATACATCTAATGCTAGGATTGGCACACCGCGCTTTGGAGCAATGTCCATTAATGGGTTATCCTGATTTGGCAGTTGACTAACGAAAAGTTTACCCGAACTGTCAACCGATAGCCAAGCCCATCCGCTCCCAAAAAGAGTAGTTGCAGCCTTCTCAAACTCTTTCACAAAGTTATCGTACGAGCCGAATGACTCGTTTATGGCTTGCAGCAATTTACCTATTGGCATCCCTCCACCATTAGGCGACATCACTTCCCAGAACAAAGCATGATTATAGTATCCACCACCCGAATTTCTCAGTCCAACGGGAAATTTACTTACCTCGCTAAAAATCTCTTCGATGCTTTTCCCATTTAGGTTATTTGCCTCAACCGCTTTTATAAAGTTATTGAAGTATGTGCGAAAATGCTTATCGTAATGAAACTCCATTGTTGTTTTATCGATAAACTGCTCCAACGCATCGTAGCTGTAAGGCAAAGCGGGAAATGTAAAGTTTGGTTGATTTTGAGATTTAGTATTGCTTATGGAAAAAATCAGCAACAAACTAAATAGTGCTAAGACTTTTGTTTTCATATGTTTAATTATCAAATTTATATTAAACAAAACATATCAAAAAACAAAAAGTTCACCCTTTATTGGGGTGAACTTTTAATCTAAGTTTAAACCTATTTGCTATTTCACTTCAACTATATCGAAATCTTGCGTGTAATTGATTAAAAAAACTGATTTATTATCGAACCCATCAACACTGCTCTGCTGAATAAATTTATAGTCCGATTGAAGTAAATCAACATCATGATTTTTCAGACAATACTTAAAGTCAATACCATACTTTTTTAAAGCCTTTAAAAAGTATAACCCAATATCGTAGCCCTGGAAAGAGTATTGAGATGGTTCAGACCTATAGAAATGCCTATAATCATTAACAAAGAACTTAACATCACTTTTGGTATAATCGACAAAGAATGGAGTAAAAACATTAACGTTTAACCTATAGAAGTATTCAATTGGAATATTCTTAAACTTTTGCCAACGTGGAAATCCATAAACCTTAACTTTATAGTTGTAATAGGTTGTAAGAGCGAATAGATTACTCAAAAAATCTGAAACAAAAGCCTCGCTCTCCGATGGAATAATAAATACATTCTCCTTTTGATCGTTCATACTCTGATTCAACTTCTCTTTCACTTCGGCAGTAACACCTCCCGGTTTATATTTTAGTTCCTTAAAATGAATCGACTCTGAACTAGCACATTGCTTAATACGGTTCGAAATAAGTTCTTTATATTTCTCATTTACATCGTATTTAGAGCTATCGTCCTCATAAATAACCATAAAATTACCCTCGGTACAAAAATCAACCTTTGATGCAAACTCATTGAACTGAATTGGCAACGATGGGTTTATCTGGAAATAGTATGGGTTGCCCTTTAAAAGTGCATCGTTCTGCGATAATGGCGAAATAATATTAATTCTATTCTCCCGTGAGTAGTTTGCAAAAGGCTCTAGCAGTTCGGGGTAAACAGGGCCAATAATTAAGTCTGATTCCTTTAAGCCTTTTTCATTCATTATCTTTTTCGATTCGTCAAAACCTTTACTTGTATTATAAACCGAAAGGTTTATCGATAACCCTTCTCGCTTCAGCGAGTCAACAGCTAACAAAAATCCTTGATAGAAATCGAGAAAATTATGCTGGCGCGATGAAATCCGTTCAACCTCAGGAACCCCGTTTGCAACATCGGCAGAATCTCTATCGTCCTTATCAGGAAGTAAAGGGAGAAGTAACGAAATATTAAATGGACGCTTAAATTCCTTATAGCTAAAAGTATCGCATTTAACTTTTGGGAAGATATAATTTTCGTTTTGCTGAACTGTTTGGTTGTTAGATTTAACAACATTCTGATTCGCATCAGTTTGAGTTTTATCAGCAGTAGCGCTTTTCTTTTGCTCAATCTTTAGAATCGACCCTGCTTTAAGCCCATTAGCTAAAATGTCCTTATTTAACTCTTCGATAGACTGAATGCTTACGCTATATTTCCTTGATATGGAGTAAAGTCCTTCCTTGGGCTTAACTTCATGATATATATAAAATAAGGAATCACGCTTAACTGCTTGATTTAATGTATTCAACTTATCACGAGGAATAAGTAAAACTTGATTTAGAATCAAGCCACTTTCAACATCAAGGTTAACTTTTGCAATTTCATCAATAGGAACTTGATATTGGCGTGAAAGGCCAAAAAGCGTCTCACTTTTTTTTACGATATGGTAAATATATTTTTCGTCCTCTTCCTGTGGTTTGATATCTTTTGCCGGAATCTTTAAAGCCATATCGGGTTTGATACCCATGTAGATATCAGCATTTTCCATGGCTATCTCCATTTGGCTAACGCCATATGCTTTACTTATAGCATAAAGCGACTCCCCTTTTTGAACAATATGTATATAGAAGTATTTGCCTTCAATCTTCACCTTATCAGTCGATCGCTTTACCTGAACAGCCTTATCTGTCTGTGCATAGATAGGTTGAAGAATCAGCGCAACAAGGAGCAAAAGGAGAAATCTTTTAATCTGCATCTTCAAAAATTTTAATAATCGCAAATGTAAGTAATCAATTTTGTTTACCGAAAACTCTTTTTGCATTTCAGCATGGTCGAGTTGTAATTAAAGTTAATTGTAACTGGCCACTCAATTCATAACTTTTCACTTTTCACCTTTAACATTTCACTTAGTTTAGCTATCATTGCGAGCCTAAAAATATCATGAATAAAGACAATCAACATAGCGAGATTTTTGCCATTGCTCTTCAGCAACACCGATACTTAGGGATGATTTTTACACCATACATCATCCGTTTGCTAAGTACCGAGGGTGAGATTTACACCATTGTTGATAATGTTAATGAATCGAACGCAAAAAAGTGGGAAAATACTATTCCCAGTGATGGTCATGAGGTAATAAAGCACCTCAACGAGATTTCAGATAACACAATTCATAAACAATTCAGCAAAGGCAAAACCACAGTATCTGATTTCTACAAAACCCTTGCCGATAATGAGCAAATAATGCAATTTGTTAGGGCATACGTTGAGCGAAGGATGCTAAAATGCTTTGATATACTTTGCAAAAGCCAAGTTCCTGTTTATTTAAAAGAGAAGAATTTCAATAACTTATACGAGGATCACAGGTTGAATCTTGTGGAGAATGAGGCTCTACCTATTTTCCACTTTTCGGTAACTGAAACTGAGAGTAAATATAGAATCGATGCCTCGTGTAATGGCAAATTGATAAATCTTACAACCAAGGAATCGGAAGTGATTTGCAACGATCCTTGTTTGATAAGAGTAAAAACAAGCCTTTATAGATTTACAAAGATCGATGGCAAAAAGTTAAGCCCATTTTTCACCAAGCAATATATATCAATTCCTAAATCAGCTGAGAGAAAATATTTCGAAACATTTGTACTAAATACCATTCGAAATCAGATAGTTGAACCGGTTGGATTTACCATTGAGCAAAGCAATCCAGATAAAAGGGTGATTTTAGCAATCGAGCAACGATTGGCTGGTGGAATTGGCCTTGTTCTTAAGTTTGTTTATGGCACAAAGGCATATCTAGCCAATGCAAAGCCTGAACCCGAAGTCATTCTCAACTGCGATGATAACCAATATCGATTTACACGTTTTGAACGCGACCTAGACTGGGAAAAGGGTTATATCGATAAGCTAACAGAACTAGGACTTTCAAAAACAGGCGAATCAGAGTTTCTGCCTTCAACCATAAGTAACTTCAACAGTGCTCAACCGCCCTATCAACTTATTGAGTGGATAAACAGGCATCAAATTGAAATTGAAAAATTTGAAGTTGATATTCAGCAAAATCAAGGTAAAGAGAAATATTATCTGAAAGATTATAAACTTGAAATCAATACTCAATCGGCTGAAGATTGGTTTGACCTATATGGCAAGGTAATCCTTGAAGGATTTGAGATACCATTTATTCATCTTAAAAAGAATATCCTTAAAAATATAAGGGAGTTTGTTCTTCCAAACGCCCAAATTTTTATTCTTCCTGAAGAGTGGTTTACACGCTATCGCCCATTATTCTTCTTGGGAAAGGAATCGGGCGAAGGTATTGCTATTCAAAAATCACTTTTCAACCTTTTGGTTGATTGTAAGGTTGATGCTCCAAGCGCACAGCAGCTAAAAGATAAATTCAATAGCAGTTCACCTGCTAAAATCAAACTACCAAACGGGTTAAACGCACAACTTCGAAGCTATCAGAAAGAAGGGTATGTTTGGCTCAATCTTTTAATGCAAAACGGTTTAGGTGGTTGCTTGGCCGATGATATGGGTTTGGGTAAAACCATTCAAACCATTGCATTGCTGCTCTCGCTTAAGGAGAATAGAGCAGAGACAGTAACTTCGACTGAAAGTGACGTTCAAACAATTGGCCACACCTCATTAATTGTAGTCCCAACCTCATTAGTGCATAACTGGATTCACGAAATATCACGCTTTGCTCCCGATTTGACATTCTACTCGCATACTGGATACTTGCGAACAAAAAGCATTTCAGATATTGTAAAGCATGACGTTGTAATTACAACATATGGCATTCTTCGTAACGATATCGAAATGCTTGAGGCTATTCGATTTAAATATGTTATTCTTGATGAAAGCCAAGCAATTAAGAATCCAACATCGAAAATATATCGTTCTGCTCTTCAGCTAAAGGCATCGAACTATCTTACTATAAGTGGAACACCGATAGAAAACTCACTATCCGACCTTTGGGCACAGCTGAATTTCTTAAACAGAGGAATGCTTGGCAGCTTTAAATCATTTAACGAGGAGTTTATTCAACCCATCGAGAAATTGGGTGATACGCAAAAAAGCGATCTGTTAAAAACGCTAATTGAACCATTCCTACTAAGAAGAACCAAGGAGCAGGTTGCCAAAGACCTTCCAGAAATTACCGAGCAGGTGATTTACTGCGAGATGTCTGAATCACAGAATAAGTTTTACGAGACAGAAAAATCGTTGATTCGGAATAGCATCATGGAGAATATTGCTACGCAAGGATTCGACCGTTCTGCCATTGCTATTTTCCGCGGATTAACAAGGCTTCGCCAATTGGCCAACCACCCAAAAATGATTGATGAGTACGTTGGGGCTGCTGATTCGGGTAAATTTGAAGAGATAACTCGTAGCATCGATAGCATTGTGGCCGAAGGACACAAAATCCTCATATTCTCATCGTTTGTAAAGCATCTAAAGATTGTTGCCGAATACCTTGAGCAAAACAATATTTCGCATGAAGTATTAACAGGTAGCACAACCAACCGCAAAGAGGTTGTTGAGCATTTCCAGAATGATGCAACGGTTAAGGTATTCCTAATATCAATAAAAGCGGGTGGTGTAGGGCTTAATCTTACCGCTGCTGATTATATTTTTATCCTCGATCCTTGGTGGAACCCAGCGGTTGAAAGTCAGGCTGTATCTAGGGCCCATCGAATTGGACAGGATAAAAACATCTTTGTTTACCGATTTATCTCACTAAATACTGTTGAAGAGAAAATCCTTCGATTACAAGAAAAGAAAGAAATATTAGCACAAACCTTTGTTGAAACAGCCAATCCTTTGAAGATTTTGGGCGAAGGACGGATACTTGAGGTTTTAGAGTAACTGATTTACCTCATCCTTACAAACCATTGTTATCATTGAATATTGCCAGTACCCAATAATTTACTATATTGGTTTCACAAAAACATCCCAATATGAGCGATGATAATGTTAGAATCAACTATCTGCTTGATAGATTAGATACTCTTCTTAAAAAGCAGGAAAGTTTCTCGAAAGAGATTGATGAGCTGCGCCAGGAGATTATCAAACTTAAATCTTCTAAAGTAATCGAAGAGTCAATCATTAAACCAATCATTCAACAGGAACCCACTCCTGTTAAGGTTGAGGAAGAAAAGACTAAAATTATTGAGCAGCAACCTATTAAACCTAAGGAACAACCAGTAATAACTCCAATAGTTAGCAACGACGAGCCTAACGCAAAATCGAATATTGAGAAGTTTATTGGTGAAAACTTAATCAATAAAATTGGTATTGCCATTACAGTTATTGGTGTTGCCATTGGCGCAAAATATTCAATAGAGCATCAGCTGATAAGCCCATTAACTCGAATAATACTTGGCTACATTGTAGGTTTAGGATTACTTGGATTTGCCATTAAGCTAAAACCAAAATACGAGAACTATAGCGCAGTTCTGCTAAGCGGTGCTATTGCCATTATGTATTTTATAACCTTTGCTGCGTATAGCTTTTACGATTTAATACCACAATCAATCACATTTGCATTGATGGTGGCATTTACCGCCTTTGCAGTTATTGCATCAATTAGCTATAACATGCAAGTAATCTCAATAATCGGATTAGTTGGTGCTTACGCTGTGCCTTTCCTTTTAAGCGATGGTTCGGGAAAATATGCTGTTCTATTTAGCTATATTGCAATTATCAATGGTGGAATTCTAGTAATTGCCTTTAAACGATACTGGAAAATCCTTTTTTACTCAGCGTTTCTGATTACTTGGCTAATTTTCATAACCTGGTTTGCCTCAAAATTCGATATTAACTTACATTTAGGACTAGCATTTACATTCATAGCAATCTATTTTTCAACATTCTACGCAATTTTTCTTGCTTACAAGCTACTTCAAAAGGAGGAGTTTCATGTAAACGATATATTACTTTTCCTTACCAACTCATTTATTTTCTTTGGATTAGGATACGCAATTTTAAGCGATCACGAAACTGGCAAAGAGATGTTAGGGCTGTTCACGCTTTGCAATGCTATAATCCATTTTGGCGTTGGACTGGCCATATACAAGCAAAAGCTGGCTGATCGAAATCTGTTTTATCTTGTTACAGGTTTGGTTTTTGTATTTATAACTATTGCTGCTCCAGTTCAGCTAAATGGCAACTGGGTAACTCTATTTTGGGCTGGAGAAGCAGCACTTCTATTCTGGATTGGAACATCCAGAAGTGTTTGGTTTTACGAGCGAATCGCCTATCTACTAATGATATTGGCATTTATTAGCCTTGCTCACGATTGGGTTAACGTTTACAACCATTATACCCCATCGATGCCCGAAACGAGGATTATTCCTATCTTCAACATCCAATTCCTTAGCTCATTGCTTTTTATTGCATCGTTCTCTTGCATAGCATATCTTAACCATAAAAGGACTTCAAGTCCTTTTCAAAACAAGGAGTTAAACAATCTTATAAACATTTTTATCCCTTCGATACTGATAGTTGTTCTTTACTTCTCGTTTAGCCTAGAGATCTCAAACTATTGGAACCAGCTTTATGCCGATTCTGCGTTGGAGATAAAAGACGATAATCAGGATTACCCCAATAATTACTGGAACTTCGACCTCGAGAATTTCAAAGCAATCTGGTTGATAAATTACTCGCTACTATTCTTCACACTTCTATCTATCTTTAATAATATCAAGCTAAAAATAAAGGGATTAGGAATTGTAAACCTCATCCTAAATGGCATTGTAATATGGATATTCCTAACTGTTGGACTTTACAATTTAAGCGAATTGCGTGATAGCTACATAACCCAATCACTGGCTGAATATTACCATCGCGACAACTTTAATATCATTATCCGTTACGTTTCGTTTGCTTTTGTTGCACTGATATTCGCAACTTCCTATAGGACAATCAAAAGTGAATTTTTAGAACCTACTAGCAAAAACGTTTTAATATTTTTTGAGCTATTCCTTTCGCTTGCAGTGGTATGGATTGCCAGCAGCGAGCTAATTTCGTGGATGAGGATAATGGAATCGACCCAAACCTATCGATTTAGCTTAAGCATACTTTGGGGCATCTCGGCATTAACGCTCATCGTTTTAGGAATTTGGAAAAACAAAAAGCATATCAGAATTGGTGCAATTGCACTATTCTCGGTTACCCTTTTAAAACTGGCATTCTACGATGTTTCACATATGGAAACCATTCAGAAAACAGTTCTTTTTGTCGCTCTTGGGGTTTTACTATTAATCATTTCGTTCCTTTACAATAAATACAAACACCTGATTTAAATGAAATTAGCGATTAAATATTGCTTACTGATATTCTCAATATCCCTTTTCATAAACGCGCAGGCACAGGTTAAAGGATATAGCTATAAACGTGAGCTACAAGGCGTAAAGGACACATGGCATAGCGTTTTGATTCCTATTGATATGTTTAGCAAGATATCTCCTAACCTTTCTGATATCAGAATAGTCGGTATAACTAGCAAGAGTGATACTATTGAAGCACCTTATATTATAGCCCTTTCCGAGGAAAAGAATACAAAAAAGGAGATTGCCTTTAATCAGATAAATGAATCGAAAAACGAAAAGGGTTACTATTTTACTTTTGAAGTTCCAACCCAAGCAACTATTAATCAGATTGAGTTAGAACTTGGCCAGCAGAACTTCGATTGGCGAGTATTGCTTGAGGGTAGTCAAAATCAGCAGCAATGGTTCTCAATCGTAGATAATTATAGGATTCTATCCATTGATAATGAGCTAACCCATTTCCAATTCACTAAACTAATAATTCCAGATTCAAAGTATCGATTTTACAGGCTTTGCATCAAAAGTAATGAGAAGCCCTATTTGTCTAGTGCAAAAATATCTCTAGATGAAAGAGTCGATGGGAATCTTGCTCGCTATAAAGTAAAATCTTTGAAAATTGAAACAGTAAAAAAAGAGACTATAATCGAAATTGGTTTACAAACTGTTGTTCCTGTTTGCGTTGTAGGCATTAAGATTAAGGATGGCTTCGATTACTATCGACCAATTAGAATCGAATATCTTGCTGATAGCATCAATACTGATAAGGGCTGGAAATACAGCTATTACAGCGTTGAATCGGGGACAGTAAACTCATTTGAGAAAAACGAGTTCAGATTCTCAAGCACATTTGCCAAACGATTAAGAATAACAATTGATAATCAAGACAATAAACCATTAACAATCGATTCAGTATCAGTAAAAGGTTATAAATATGAACTCAAAGCTCGATTTACCGAACTGGCTAATTACTTTATTGTTTATGGTAACAAAAACGCCTACGCACCGAACTACGATATAGCCTTATTTACCGATAAAATTCCCGCAACCTTATCAGCATTAAACATTGGCAATGAGCAATATATTGGGATAGAAGATAAGCAAAAAGGTAATCCTTTATTCCAAAATAAGATTTGGCTTTGGGGAATTATGCTTGTTATTATCGCTCTGCTAGGATGGTTTTCGCTTAAAATGATAAAGAACAAATAAAAATAAACCGCAAAGGGCGCTAAGTTTACGCAAAGTACACAAAGCTATTTACTCTGCGATCTTTGCGCTTTCTTTGGGCTCTTTGCGGTTAAATATTATTAGATTATTTCTTCAAAAACTCAGTTACATTTTTCTCAATTCGCTTAACAACCTCAGAAGCATCAGCTTTTACAAACTTATCGCCAGTAATATTTTCGTAAAGTTCGATATACCTTTCGGTGATTGAGTTTACTATGGCATCTGTCATTTCAGGAACTTTTTGTCCTTCGTGACCTTGAAAACCATTCTCCATCAACCATTCGCGAACAAACTCCTTCGAGAGTTGCTTTTGCTGCTCATTTTTAGCCAAACGCTCCTCATAACCTTCTGCATAGAAATAGCGCGATGAGTCAGGAGTATGAATCTCATCGATAAGGTAGATTTTACCATCCTTTTTACCAAACTCGTACTTGGTATCAACAAGAATTAGCCCCATGGCTGCAGCCATTTTTGTACCCCTCTCGAAAATGGCAAGAGTATACTTTTCTAGCTGCTCATAATCCTCTTTGCTTACAAGACCCGATTTGATAATTTCATCGCGTGAAATATCCTCATCATGCCCTTCAGAAGCCTTTGTTGTTGGGGTAATAATCGGTTTAGGAAATTTTTGATGCTCTTTCATCCCTTCGGGCATTGGCTCACCGCAAATAGTGCGTTTGCCAGCCTTGTACTCACGCCATGCGTGACCAGTTAAATAACCGCGAACAACCATCTCAACCTTAAATGGCTCGCAAAAATGACCAACGGTAACCATTGGATCTGGAGTAGCAATCTTCCAGCTAGGAACGATATCGGCAGTAGCATCTAAAAACTTTGATGCAATCTGATTTAAAACCTGTCCTTTGTATGGAATTCCCTTTGGTAAAACTACGTCAAATGCAGAGATACGGTCCGATACAACCATCACAAGCATTTGGTTATTGATATTGTATACATCACGAACTTTGCCGTGGTAAACCCCGGTTTGTCCGGGAAAGTTAAAATCGGTACGAACGATTGCTTTTTCCATTTTTATAATTGGTTATTTGACTATTTGGCTGTTTGACTATTTGACTATTTGTTTACATTTTATGGTTTTGGTTTTCGAAGCGAGCGAATTAAGCCTGACAGAACCTTCTCGGTATCAACCAACTTTATTGAACATGGCTGAATATCATCCTTTTTTACAAATTCTAATCGACAAGATAAATCAAATTGATAAGATAATTCCCTCAAGGAGCTAAATGCAATTTCAAGAAAACGTAAATATTCAATTTCGCTTTCCCTAGCACATCCCTCAACTATGTTGGAAGGAACTGAAACAGCTGCTCTTCTCATTTGCGAAGTCAAACCATATATTTCCTCTTTAGGAAATGTTGAAGTTATACGATAAATGTTCAATGTCAACTCATCAGCTAATTTAAAAGCATTAAGTTTTTTATGATCTCGCATATACTTAATTTTGGTTCAATTCACTCTTTCACAAACAGTCAAGTAGTCGAATAGTCAATTTTTCTCTTTCAATTCTGCATCCCTATCGAAAGCATTTACTATATATTTCACCAACTTATGCCTGATAATATCACGAGCATCAAAGTTGATAACAGCAATATCTTCAATACCATTAAGCAGTTTAATCGTTTTAACAAGCCCTGAATCCTCTTTTCGAGGTAAATCGATCTGGGTTAAATCGCCTGTAACTACAAACTTGGCATTTTTACCCATTCGGGTTAGAAACATCTTAAGCTGGCTTATTGTTGTATTCTGTGCTTCATCGAGAATAACAAAAGCATGATCGAGCGTACGCCCTCTCATAAATGCCAATGGAGCAATTTGAACAGTTCCATCCTCCATAAACTCCTGCAGTTTTTTGGCAGGTATCATGTCGTTTAACGCATCGTAAAGGGGCTGTAAATATGGATCCAACTTCTCTTTCATATCGCCGGGTAAAAAGCCGAGTCTCTCCCCTGCCTCAACTGCTGGTCGAGTAAGGATTATCCGCTTAACCTCTTTATTCTTTAATGCCCTAACAGCTAATGCAATGGCAGTGTATGTTTTACCTGAACCTGCAGGCCCGATAGCAAAAAGCAAATCGTTCGATTCATAAAGTTCAACAAGCATTCGTTGGTTTACAGTACGCGCTTTTATTGCCTTAGAGTGATTTCCATATACAAGAACATCTGTTACATCATCCTCCGCTTTATCAAGCGTTTCGGTAGTTTCGTTAAGAAAATCTTGAATATTGGCATCAGTTAAGTACTTATAACGACCAAAAAAATCAATCATCTTATTGATTTTATCCTCGAGAATAGAGATTTGCTCGTTGTCGCCAATGACCTTTAGCTCGTGACCTCGAGCAATTATCTTAAGTTTTGGAAAATGATTAGCAATGATATCGTATTTTGCGTTGTTTACTCCGAAAAGCGCCAAAGGGTCAATCCCTTCAATAAGAATTACGCGTTCTCCCATTATCGATGCTTAAAGTTTTAATAAATTAAAATCATACAAATTTAGCTAATAAAGAAGGATTTGATTTATCGTTGTTAATTAAAACTGATAACCTTTTTCTGTTAACACTTTTTGGTGGCTGCTTTTTTTAGCAACTTTGTAGGATATTGGGAAAAATAATGAGCAGCGAGGACAAATCGAATAGGATTTTAACTTTAACCACCGATTGGAACCAAAACGATTTCTACACCGGTGTGTTGAAGGGAAAACTTGTATCTGCTTGCCCCGATTTAACCCTTGTTGAAATTACCAATCAGATCCCAATCTTCAACCTAAACCATGCGGGTTTTGTGCTGCGTCACAGCTATCATCATTTTCCCAAGGGCACAATCCACCTTGTGATGGTGAATAGCGAGAATAGCCGATTAGAGAGGATGATTTCGTTCATTTACAATGATCATTATTTCATTTTACCTGATAATGGGTTGATTGGCTTGATGTTTAAGGAGCCACCTCAAAGCGCATACGCTTTTCTGTTCGAGACACAAGGTAGCTTTGCATCGCTCGATTCATCGATTAAAGCGATTGAAAGTCTTTATAATGGTAACGAGCTTGAATCGGTTGCTGAATCGGTAACTAACTTCGAACAACGAATTCCTTTAAGGGCAACCATCGAAAACAATGCTATAACGGGGAATATCATCTATATCGACTCATATTTCAACGCCATTACGAACGTTTCGAAAGGTTTATTTGAGAGAGTGCGCCAAAATAGAAGGTTCGAGATATTTGTTCAGAGTCAGCATAATAAGGTAAGCAGCATTTCAACCAGCTATAACGATGTCGATTCGGGTGAACTTGTTGCCCTCTTCAACTCTGCTGGATTACTCGAAATTGCCATAAACAATGGATATGCAGCACAACTGCTAAACCTATCGAATGGGTCGAGTGTTAGGATTAAATTTTACGAAGTTTAATGTGATGCTGTGTGCTGTTTTGCTGTGAGGCTGTAAATTTTTAAATAAATAGCTATGCCACTAGTTACTCGGTTTGAAAACTTGGAGATTTGGAAAATTGCTCGAGAAATTGTGAATGATATAAATAAAGATTTTGAAAACCTTAAAGACTTTAGCTTTAAGAATCAAATTTATTCAGCAGGTTTTTCAATAATGAACAATATTTCAGAGGGTTTTGGAAGGGAATCAAAAAAGGAATTTCACCGTTTCCTCGATATTGCAAAGGGCTCGTGTAACGAAGTAAAGAACATGTATTATATTGCCGAAGATTTAAAGTATGTAGATGGTGAAATTGCTCAAAAAAGAAGAGAAAAATGTGAACTTGAAAAAAACAGTTTAGCTAAATTCATGAAATACCTGAAGACAGATAAAACAAAATAACAACTTTGTTACAGCAACACTGCAACACATTAAACAGCAACACAATTCAATATGAAAAGCGATAGAACACCAGCCTTACAGGCATTCGAAAGGCTACTAGATATAATGGACGACCTACGCGAGAAGTGTCCTTGGGATCGTGAGCAAACGCTCGAAAGTATTCGTCCGCTTACCATCGAGGAAACTTACGAACTATCGGAAGGAATTCTTGATGGGGATCTGGAGCTAATCAAGAAAGAACTCGGCGATATTCTGCTGCATATTGTGTTCTATTCAAAAATTGGTTCCGAGAAAAATGCTTTTGATATAACAGATGTTATCAATAGCCTTTGCGACAAGCTTATTTACCGTCACCCGCACATCTATGGTGATGTAAAAGTGAGCGGGGCAAATCAAGTTTTAGAAAACTGGGAGCAGCTAAAGACCACAGAGAAAGATGGCAATAAGACTGTCTTATCGGGTGTTCCAAAAGTTTTACCTGCACTAATAAAGGCAAATAGAATTCAAGAAAAAGTTCGTGCCGTTGGGTTTGATTGGGAGGAGCGCTCGCAGGTCTGGGATAAAGTCGAAGAGGAACTGCAAGAACTTAAACGTGAGGTTGAGGTAAACAATTCGGACAAGATGGAAGCCGAACTTGGCGATTTCCTTTTCTCGGTTGTAAACGTTGCAAGGCTTTACAACATTGAGCCCGAAACAGCACTAGAGCGCACTAATAAAAAGTTTATCAAGCGCTTTGGATATCTTGAGGAGAAAACAATTAAGCAAGGTCGCTCGCTCAAATCAATGACCCTTGATGAAATGAACGTTTACTGGGAAGAAGCCAAGAAGTTTGATAATTAGGATGTAACTTGTAACTAGTAAATGCTAAGATATCTAACAAAGAAAATTCTTTATAGCATCCTCATAATCTGGGGAGTAGTTACCTTGATATTCTTACTTTTCAACCTAGTTCCTGGTGATCCGGCAAGGATGATGATGGGTCAGCGAAGTGACTCGGCTTCAATTGCTGCAGTTCGCAAAGATTTAGGGTTAGATAAACCTGTTTTTATCCAATACCTAAAATACCTCAACGACTTATCTCCCATCTCTATTCATAATCGACGATCAAAAGGAAGCTATATATTCATTAACAAAGCAACATACTCAAGCTACATAAGGATTGCCAAATTCTCAAAATCAAGAATCCTGGTGCTGAAAAGACCTTACATGAGGCGCTCGTATCAAAGTCAGAAAACGGTATCATCAATTATCGGTGAAACGCTACCCAACACGTTTATTCTTGCTTTCGCGTCGATGATTTTCGCAACCATTCTTGGCATTGCCCTTGGTGTTATTTCAGCAATAAATAAAGATAAATTTATCGATAGATTTTCGCTGGCATTTTCAGCCATAGGTATGTCGTTACCATCGTTCTTTGCTGCAATTCTGATTGGTTGGCTTTTTGCATTTGTATTAGGTCGATATACTGGGCTAAACCTTACAGGAAATTTGTGGGTTGTAGATGACTTAGGCGAAGGGGTGCATCTTCAACTTAAAAACCTTATCCTACCTACGCTTACACTTGGGTTACGACCACTATCAATAGTTACTCAGCTAACGCGCAGCTCGTTGCTCGAAACGCTATCGCAGGATTATATTAGAACTGCAAGAGCCAAAGGCTTATCGTTCCCCAAAGTGCTATGGCGACATGCCCTTAAAAATTCATTAAACCCAGTAGTTACAGCCATCTCAGGCTGGTTTGCATCGCTAATGGCAGGTGTTATTTTTGTTGAGTACATCTTTGGGTGGAAGGGCTTAGGGTATGTTATGGTAAACGCTCTAACCAGCTACGATGTACCTTTGGTAATAGGCTGTGTTATTGCTATTTCAATAATCTTTGTAATTGTAAATCTGCTCGTCGATTTGATTTACGGCATGCTCGATCCACGAGTTAAGATTTCATAGCTTGATAATGCTTTTATTTTGTAAATTTATAATATCAACTTTTTCAACTTATTGACATGAGAAAACGAATAGTTGCGGGCAATTGGAAGATGAACACCAATATCGCAGAGGGTGCTGAACTGGCAAAAATGGTTATCGATAAAAAATCGACCGTAAATAGTGATGTTGAACTAATAGTTATACCTCCTTTTACCCATATTAACGAGGTTGCTAAAATTGTAAATGGAACATCAATAAAAGTTGGGGCTCAAAATTGTGCTGAGTGGTCAAAAGGTGCATATACCGGCGAGGTTGCAGCATCGATGATTAAGGCAGTTGGCGCAACACATGTTGTTATTGGTCACTCAGAACGTAGAGAATATTTCAAAGAGGATAATCACCTACTTTTTAGAAAGATAAAAGAGGTACTTAGTAATGGTCTAACGCCTATCTACTGCTGTGGCGAAAAACTAGATGAGCGCGAATCGGGCAAATATTTTGATGTAGTTGAACAACAAGTTTCAGAATCGTTATTCGAACTATCAAATGAGCAAATGCAAAAAATTGTAGTCGCTTACGAACCAGTTTGGGCAATTGGAACAGGTCGAAATGCCACTGCTGAGCAAGCACAGGAAATGCACGCATACATCAGAAAAGTTTTAGCCAAAAAGTTTGGGCCAGACGTTGCAAACGAAATCAGCATACTATACGGTGGAAGTTGCAAGCCATCTAATGCTGCCGAGATATTTGCAAAGCCTGATGTTGATGGTGGCTTAATTGGCGGAGCATCGCTTGTTGCAGATGATTTTATTGCAATAGCAAACTCTTTCTAGATATAACAAAAGATGGATTACATCGAGCTAAAAATTGATGCAAAACCCTCGAGCCAAGAGGTAAATGAGATAATTATTGCTCAGCTCGCCGACTTTGGATTCGAGAGTTTTACTGATAATGAGAATGAGCTGTGCGCCTACATAAAGGCTAACGATTACACTATAGAAGTTGAATCGATGGTTAAGAATCTAACCATGCCTGAAGGCGTAAAGTTTACATTTCAGATTAATCGCATCAAAGGCGAAAACTGGAATGCCAAATGGGAATCGGACTTTGAGCCTATTGTTGTGAATGGTCGATGCCTTGTAAGAGCATCATTCCATAGGGGCATGCCCGATATTGAGTACGACATAATTATCGACCCAAAAATGTCTTTCGGCACAGGGCACCATCAAACTACTCATCTAATGATAGAGGCAATCCTAAATGATGATTTTGCCAACATATCGGTTTTAGATATGGGTTGCGGCACAGCTGTGCTGGCCATTTTAGCCGAAATGAGAGGTGCAAAGGCTGTAACAGCCATCGATAATGATGAGTGGGCATACAATAATTCATTGGAAAATATCGAAGTAAATAAGTGTAAATGCATTGAGGCTATCTGTGGTGATGCAAAGCAAATTGAGGGGAAGCAGTTCGATATTATTCTTGCCAACATCAACCTTAACATTTTGCTAAACGATATCCCACACTATGTAAAATCTCTTAACCCGAAAGGGAAATTAATACTTAGTGGGATTCTCAAATCGAATATCGATGCAATTCAGAAAAAGGCTACAGAATTCGGATTATCGCATGTAAAAACGGCTACCCGCGATGAATGGGTTATGATATCGTTCCAAAAATCATAAGAAAAAACGTATGAGAAAGAATTTATTATCACGAAAGAGTTGGGTATTGCTTATTGCAACAATATCTATACTAAGCGTAATCTCCATTAAAACGATAACCGCTTATTCAAGTAGTGAGGATAAATTCTCGGGCGATATTCAAAAATTCCCTGCCGAGCTAAGCAATATTCTCAGACAAGATATTACGCTCGAAAATGAGAATCTGATAAAGGATTTTACCAAGTTTTGGACAGTAGACTCTGTTCTAAACGATGAGCAAAAAACAAGAATTGTTTCAGTATCAACGTCAATGCTTAACAAGACTCTTAATACCAAGAGTCACTTCTTCACCTACATTAACATTATCATGTTTTTTTGGCGCGATGAGTATGCCAAGAGTCAATATCTTGCTTGGGAAGAAGGTTTCATTAATCTCGTTAACGACCAAGGCTCAAGCATCACAGCGATCAACGATTATCTTAACATCACTTATAAGCTGATTTCAAAAAATATCTTAAACGAAAAGGGTGGCTATTTCTGGAAGGTAAACAGAATTGCTTATAAGTTTAGAAATACCAAAGAACCATCCATTCAGTTTGATACAGTAATGCTTATCTGCTCAAACGTTAAGGATAGTTTTTATATTAAATCCACAAAAGGTATCTATTACCCTTTAACTAAGAAATGGGTCGGAAATGGTGGTAAAGTAACCTGGATTCGCTCTAAGTACCCCGAGTCGGATATATATGCAAACTTGCAGAAGTATAGAGTTAATCTAAACGAAAATAACTACAAGGCTGATTCGACCTACTTTATCAATAAAGATTATTTTTCGAAGCCAACTCTAGGACAATTAACCGACTGGCTTATAAAAGATTATAAACCAGATAACATTCCTTATCCCGAATTCCAATCATATGACCAATGGTTTAAGATTAAAGATTTTTTCAAAAATGTTGATTACGAGGGTGGTTTCACCATGCGTGGCTCGAAGTTAATTGGAACCGGGGGGAAATCTAAACTCGCAACAATTATAATTAAAAGAAACGATAAAGAATTTTTAAGGGTTGAGGGCAATATTCTTATTTTCCAACGTAAGGTCATCAACTCAGAAAAGGCTCGCATTCGCTTTAAATTTGATAACGACTCGCTATTCCACGTTGGACTTAACTTCAACTACAGCGATTTAAACAAAACCGTTTCAATTTCCTCTACCGAAAAACTTTTAACCCAAAGTCCGTTTAACAGCTCGTATCATAAGTTATCGATTACATCCAGCCAGCTAACATGGAAAATAACCGATAATAAAATCACTTTTGGAGGCTCTACCGGCTCTTCGTTTAACCGTGCAAATTTCGAGTCTGCCAACTTTTTTAACGAACAACGCTTCGACTACATGATGGGTCCCGATGAGCAGCACCCCTTGCTGGCATTATCAAACTATGCTCGTAAGGTTAAAAGCAAGTACTTCCTTGCTGAGGATATGGCGAGATATTTAAGAAAATCAGTCGAACAAGTTCGTGTTGAGATGATGAAAATTGCTGTTCAGGGTTATATCTATTACGATTTTAACACTGATGAAATTCAGATAACACCTAAAATCTACGATGCAATAAAAGCACGTGGACAGCTTATCGACTATGATGTAATCAACTTTAGTTCACAAACTCAAGGCAATACACCCAACGCTTCGCTCGATATCAACACGATGGATTTGCTGATAAATGGGATTGAAAACATTTCAGTTAGCGACTCACAAAATGTTAAAATATACCCTGCGAAACAGCAAATTACTATGAAACGGAATCGTAGTTTTTCGTTTGGAGGTGCTATTCGTGCAGGCTTGTTCAACTTTACAGGCAAGAGATTTGGCTTTGATTATGAGAATTTTAAAATCTCACTTGATGACGTTGTAAACCTAAACCTCGATTATAAAACCAAACAATTCGATGCTCAAGGCCAACGAATGCTCAGTTCTATTGCAAATACTTTTGAAAAGATTAAAGGTGATATTTTAATTGACAAACCCGATAATAAATCGGGTTTAAAGAAAAACAAAGGCTACCCTATTTTCAATAGTACAGCAACTTCTTTTGTTTACTACGATGATCCCTCAATCTTTGGAGGAGTATATAAACGTGACAGTTTTTATTTTGAAGTAAAGCCTTTCAAGTTCAGCAATCTTAATAGTTTTGAACAAAAAGATTTGAACTTCGTTGGGGTTCTTCACTCAACAAATATTTTAGCTCCAATAACAGATACGCTATCGCTCCGTCCCGATAATTCGATGGGATTTGTTAGGCAAACACCACCCGAAGGGTTTGCTTTATATCAAGGCAAAGGACGTGTATTTAATAAAATCGATTTAAGTAATCAAGGGCTAAGGGCCGATGGCCAAGTGAAATACATCACTTCAACGACAACTTCCAACGACTTCTATTTCTTTCCCGACTCGATGAAAACCAAATCGACTCAATTCGACATAGCACAACAACTTACTGGAATTCAGTACCCAATCACATATGGTGAGGTACACAATATTAAATGGTATCCCAAAAAGGAAAAGTTTTATATCTACAAAGGTGAAAAAACGTTTCAACTATATGCTAATCAAGCACGTTTGCTCGGCAACCTGTTACTTGAACCACTTGGGTTAACTGGCGATGGAATTGCAAGAACTGAGAATGCAAAACTTGTTTCAAATAAATATGAATTCAACGCTAACGATTTTATAACCGACTCAACAAGCTTAGACCTTTACACTTCTCCAACATCAGATTCTATATCATTTGAAACCATAAAGCTAAAAGCTAAAATTGACTTCTTAACTCGTCAAGGAACTTTTGATAAACGAGGCTCTAGTATTTTTGCAAAAATGGAGCCATTGCGTTATGAAACACACCTCGACAGGTTTATCTGGAGTTTGGATAATAATGAGCTAACCATGTCAACTGGAGGCCGACAAAAAGCCGTTGAAAGTCAAAAATTTCACGTTTCAAAAATGGCTGATAGAGATAGTATTCCGGCTGGTAACTTATTCTACTCATACCGATTCGATGAGGACTCGCTCTACTTTTTTGCTCCAAAAGCCAAATACAACTTAAAGACATCAAATCTTAATGCTGATTCTGTAAAATATATCCTTGTTGCTGATGCAGCAATCTATCCAAAAGACAAAAAAATTGCAGTTGAACCAAAACGGAGAATGCTACAAATATATGCTTCAGCCATATCGGCAAGCATTCCTCTTCGATACCACAAAATATACAATTCAGATGTTACCATTGTTAGCCGTAAAAAGTATGCGGGAAAAGGGTTTTACGATTATATTGATGAAACGGATTCTGTTGAAACAGTTTTCTTTTCTGAAATTGGTGTTAATGAAGTAGGCAAAACATTTGGAAATGGAGTTATCAATGAACCTGATAAGTTTAGGCTTAGCCCAGAATTTGGGTTTATTGGTAAAGTTGCCTTAAATTCACCAGATAAGTACTTACATTTCAATGGTGGAACTCGCCCAATTTTTAAATGCTTTAAGCTAAACCCTAACCCTTTTAGGTTTGAAGCTATGATTAACCCTGATAGTATTCTTATCCCAGTAGCAGCTGAACCACAAAATATAAATTTTGTACGCCTTATAAATGGTAGTATTATTACTGAAGATTCTATAAAACTTTATGGTTCATTCATGGGTATTCGCAAAACGTATAGTGATATTCCATTTGTATCTGCTTCAGGTTATATGAATTTCAACAAAAACAACCGCCGATTCACAATTGGACCAGCTTATAAAATATTCAACCCTGATACTTCGGGTAACACAGTTAGCCTACAAAAAGATTTTTGCATGATGTTTGGTGAGGGAAATATTGTTTTACCAATAGAGTTAGGTCAAGTTAAACTAAAAGCCAATGGCAGCCTAATTCATAAACTCGAGGATAATACAATTAGCCTTGATGCAATCCTTCAAATCAACTTCTTCTTTAATCAAAAAGCGTTGGAAGCTATGGCTTCTGATATTAATTCAAATATCATGCTTGATAAGGTTGATTTATCAAGAAAAATTGTTAAAAAAACATACTATGACCTTTTAGATCCCAAGGATGCTTCATTGGCACTGTCACAGATTGGTTTATTTGGTGCTCCTACACAAACACCAAAAGGTTTGGAAAGTACAATTACCCTTGCAGAAGTGAAATTAAAATGGAATCAACGCACTCGATCGTTTATTTCCTCTGGTAAAATTGGAATTGGTACAATAGGTAACATCCAAGTAAACAAAAAGGTAAATGGATTTATTGAAATTGTAAAACGCCGCAGTGGCGATTTTATGACACTTTACATTCATTTAGGTGAAGATAAATACTACGTTTTCAGCTACACAAAGGGTGCAATGCAAGTTTCATCAAGTAATGATGGGTTTGTTGCCCCAATTAAACTTCTAAAAGCTAGTGATAGAAAAGTTAAAGTGCCACTTGGTCAACAAAAGTACAACTATCTTATTGGTACTAACAACACTTTAAATACTGCTCGCGAACGTTATAAGCAAATACAAGGTGGCGATGAGAATATGGAAGTAAAAGAAACACCAAAGGTTGAAGAAACTAATAAAGAAGAAAACGAAACAAAAACAGAGGAGGTAAAAAAGAATTAAACTCCTCTTTTAGGAATCTCTAAGACCTCTAAATCTTTTATCTCAGAGCCGTCAATCACAAATCTGATTGCAGTTCTAAAATGATGAAATCCATGGATTCCAGCTGCTCCTGGATTCATATAAAGAAAGTTTCGCTTTTTATCAAACATCACTTTTAAGATGTGGCTATGTCCGCATATAAAAAGTTTTGGGGGATTTAATTCAATATTTGGAACAATAGATGGTTCGTACCTACTTGGCGTTCCGCCAATATGGGTAATAAAAACATCTACCTCTTCACAATTAAACCTATTAATTTTTGGATATGTTATCCTTAACTTATGATCATCAATATTCCCATGCACACCCCTGAACAGTTTGAATTTCGATATTTTATCGGCAACTTCAATACTCCCAATATCACCCGCATGCCATATCTCATCGCAATCATTAAAGAAACTTGAGAGTTTGTCATCCCAATGCCCATGCGTATCGGATAGTAATCCTATTCTTTTCATTCAAATTTTTCTAGAGCCGTAAAGGTAGCAACACTTTCAAAAAAGGTATATTTGATGTGATAAAAAATATCTAATATCTGATGTCTAACATCTGAAATCTATAATAGATGCAACTATTCTACGCTCCAGATATTTCTGGGAATACATATACACTAAACGAAGAAGAATCTAAGCACTGCATTAGGGTGCTTAGGCTTACAATTGGCGATGAAATTACGTTAATTGATGGTAAAGGTGGTTTATTCAAAACCAGAATTATAAGACCAGAACCCAAAAGGTGCATGGTTGAGGTTTACGAATCAACCTTGGAATTTGAAAAGCGGAACCACTATTTGCATATTGCAATTGCTCCAACCAAGAATATCGAACGATTTGAATGGTTTCTCGAAAAGGCGACCGAGATTGGCATTGATGAGATTACGCCTCTCCTTTGCGAGCATTCTGAACGCAAAGCAGTAAATAACGAAAGACTTGAAAAGATTATAATATCAGCCGTAAAACAATCAATTAAAGCATACGTTCCTGTACTCAACCCAATGACCTCTTTTAAGCAATTAATTCAATCAAATCAAACTGGTAATCTATTTATAGCACATTGCGCTACTAAAGGGCTGAACCACCTTAAAAATGAGCTTAAACCATTAAATAAAAGCATAATTCTTATTGGTCCCGAAGGTGATTTTAGCATTGATGAAATACAATTAGCCTTAAAAAGCAATTATCGCGAAATAAGTTTAGGAACATCACGCTTAAGAACTGAAACTGCGGGGGTGGTTGCATGCCATATTGCAAATCTCGCAAATCAATAAAAAAGGGAGCGTTTAACTCCCTATTTTTTTCCTACAAACCATCTAAAACATTTTGAATATTCTTTTTTGGTGTGCTGTACATCTCAGTGTATGTACATTTTTTGCATGTTACTGTACAAAGTCGTTTAGTTTCAAAGTTTATAAATTTAGCAATTTGACTATCTGCCATAAATATATCACCAATTTCAAACTCATGACCTCCACACTTTGGACACGAATACTTTGTTCTAATTATCGTTTTTTCCATAATCTTTGCTATTTGAATCCGAATCTTGTTGAGGCTTAGCTTTATATCTACCAGCCTTTTTTAAGGCTTGGTCAATTATCCACTCAAGCTGCCCATTGGTGCTACGAAACTCATCCGCCGCCCATTTCTCAACTGCATCCATCTTATCAGGGTCGATTCTAAGTACAAAGGATTTCTTAGCAGCCATAACATTTCAGTAACTAAATTTAACCTATACGTTGAGTCATACTAAAAACAACTTCTTTCAAATCTTCAAAAGTTGAAATAAAGTTTTTCGGCAAAACCCAACTATCCATCTCTACTCCTATTATCATCTTATCTTTAAATGTTGAAATAGGAATATAATCAACGCCTGCTACAATTTTTATTGGAGAATACTTGCTCCAAAGTTTTAGATAGGCCTCAGCAACACGAACATCAACCATTTTAAGAAGGTGTTCAATATTATTTGTTGAAATAGCTAAATTTTTATCTAAATAGGAGTTTTTCGTTTTAACCCTTTTCTTTCCAGAAATAAAATCAATCCAAAATCGTTTTGTAACCTCAGCTTTATATCCCATGGAAATTTCAGGCACAATAGTGTAAACCCCAGCATAAGTACTTGTCATACCGGCCTTTGCTGCGTAAGAATCAGAAGCGAAGTAAACCAAATCGTTTTTACTTAGCACACAAAACTTTTTATTTAAGATTCTATCCGTAGGTTGGATTAATTTTCTATTATCCTCCATACACTCAAATTCAAAACCATTCTTTTGAGCTAAAACCTTGTATTCTTCAAAAAAATCCATATTCTATTGATGTAAAGTGCCTGTGTTTACTACTGGGCGAGCCGATTCATCAGAGCATAGTACTACCATTAGGTTGCTTACCATTGCTGCTTTTTTCTCCTCATCGAGGTTAACAATTTGTTTTTCCGATAATTGATCTAAAGCCATCTGAACCATGCCTACCGCACCCTCAACAATTTTACCACGGGCAGCAACAACAGCAGTTGCTTGTTGACGACGAAGCATGGCACCTGCTATTTCTTGTGCATATGCGATATAGTTAATTCTTGCCTCAATTACGTTGATACCTGCTATTTGTAATCTTTCTCTTAGTTCGGTCTCCAAGCGATGATTTACTTCTTCACCACCAGCTCTAAGAGTTATGGTAGCCTCCTCTATTTCAAAATTATCGTAAGGGAACATACCAGCAAGCTTACGTAGCGCAGCATCGCTCTGAACAACAACAAAATGCTCGTACTGATCAACATCGAATGATGCTTTAAAAGTATTTTCAACTTTCCAAACAAGCACCAACCCAATCATAATTGGGTTACCAACCTTATCGTTAACCTTTATAGGCTGGCTATCAAAGTTACGAGCCCTTAACGATATTCTCTTTTTTACATTAAATGGATTTACCCAAAAGAAACCATTATCCTTAATTGTTCCTTTGTACTTTCCAAAAAGAATAAGTACCGATGATTCATTAGGATTAACAATGATAAAACCTGGAGCAATTAGAATAACAAACGGTAATCCTATTAAAAATATTGGATTCTCGGTCAATGCAACGGTTGTAATTAAACCGGCTAACAATAAAATGAATACCGTCAACATCAGGTATCCAGACTTGGGGCTAAAATTTTTTTCCATACTATTATAATATTATTTTGATATCACAAATATATCACATAATTAATCTTAAATGCAAGAAAAAAGCCGGAAATTTTTCCGGCTTAGTAAACTTTAGCTTTTTTCAATATGTTATTAATCAGTCTATCAGGAACTTCTGGCGTTTTTTCAACTATTTCTTCTATTCTAGATTTTAACCAAATAGAATATTCAAAAGTTAAGTCCGTTTTAAAGAGCGTTGAATTTACAGTACCAGCAAAATAAGTATATTGAAAAAAATAGTGAGTAGAGCATCTATTCATAGGCAATCCGTTTTATTTTTCATAGAACGGATTGCAGAATACTCTTATTATATTAATTCTATAAAATATTATAAAGTAAGAATCATACCATTTGCCTCTTTGATCTTACGCATGTTAATAATAGCATATCGCATCCTGCCAAGAGCAGTGTTTATGCTAACATTAGTCTGCTCAGCAATCTCTTTGAAACTTAAATCAGCATAATACCTAAGCATTACCACCTCTTTTTGATCATCAGGAAGTTGATCAATAAGATTCCTCACATCTGACAATACCTGCTCAAAAACCACCTCCTCCTCAATATTTTTATCGGAATATTGAGGATGATTCAAGATATCAGTTTCGTAATCATCTTTCGAAATCATTTTTGATTGCTTCTCTCTTCGGAAATGATCGATGATAAGGTTATGCGCAATACGTAAAATCCAAGAGACGAATCGATTGGCATCAACATATTTTCCCTCTTTAAGGGACTTAATTACCTTAATAAACGTTTCTTGGAAAATATCCTCGGCAACATCCTGTTTTTTTACAAGAAGGTAAATATAGCTGTATACCCTTTTTTGATGTCGACGGATTAAAACCTCAATTGCAGAACTTCTGCCGATTACAAACTCCTGAACGAGTTCATAATCGCTTAAATTATAAGCATCCACAACTACCTCCTAACTTTATTGGTTAACTGGGTAGAGTTTCTTCTATAGGCAGATTATTAAGGTTAAACTTTGAACTAATCAACAATTATTATGCAAATAAACGCTTTTTTAATAAAAATCAAAGAAAAAGTAGCAGAAAACTAAATCGTATATCTTATAAAATGACGAAAAACCTTGCTATTTATAGACTTATACAGGATAAGACGCAAAATGGTTTCGAATAAAGTTTAATAACTCGGAGAAACAAACATCTAAAAAATTGTTTATAAACTCATACCTTTGCAGGTCAATTCAAAAACGATGTCTCAAAAAGATTCTCAAAATATTATTGCTATTAGGGGCGCCAGGGTTCACAATTTAAAGAATGTAAGCCTCGATATCCCAAGAAATAAACTAATCGTAATTACAGGCCTTTCTGGCTCAGGGAAGTCATCTTTAGCATTCGATACTATATATGCCGAAGGGCAGCGTCGCTATGTTGAGAGTCTTTCGTCGTACGCACGCCAATTTCTTGGAAGAGTTTCCAAGCCCGAAGTTGATCTAATTTCAGGAATTCCACCAGCCATAGCCATTGAGCAAAAGGTAAACTCACGAAACCCACGTTCAACAGTTGGTACATCAACTGAGGTTTACGATTACCTAAAGTTACTTTTCGCCCGTATCGGCAGAACCTACTCTCCCATTTCGGGCAAAGAGGTTAAAAGACATTCGGTAACTGATGTAGTAAACCATATTTGCTCGTTTCCTTTAGAAACGAAAATGATTCTCCTGGCTCCCATCACTTGTAATAACTGCTCAACACAAGATAAACTTGCGGAGTTAGTTCGTGAAGGGTTTACGAGAATTGAGGTTGGCGAGCAAGTAATAAGGATTGATGAAGCGGGTACACGAGATTTGCTCAAACTTTCGGAAGCAAAACTAAGATTGGTAATAGATCGTTTCTCTCTATCGCTTGATGATGAATTCGTAAGCCGCTTAGGTGATTCTGTACAAACCGCTTTCGCCGAAGGCGCTGGGAAATGCTATCTCAAAATATATAAAGAGGATAAGGTTGTAGAAGAAGTATTTTCGAATCGCTTTGAAAAGGATGGCATAGAATTCGAAGAGCCCAGTGAACACCTATTCAGCTTCAATAATCCCCTTGGAGCATGCCCAAAATGCGAGGGCTATGGCAAAGTTATTGGAATCGATGAAGAGCTCGTTGTCCCAAATAAAAGCCTTTCGCTTTACGAAGATGCTATTGTTTGCTGGAAAGGTGAAACCATGAGTTGGTATAAAGAGCAAGTAATAAAACATGCTCAGAAATACGATTTTCCTATACATAAACCATATTATCAACTAAATGAACAACAAAGGCAAATTCTTTGGAATGGCACAAAAGATTTTGATGGTTTATATAAATTTTTCACCCATTTAGAGGAAAAAAAGTATAAGATCCAATATCGGGTTATGCTATCGCGCTATATGGGAAAAACTATTTGCCCTGAGTGTAAAGGTGGTAGACTAAGGAAAGAGGCGACATATATCAAGGTAAACGGCTACACCATTCACGATATAGTAAATAAGCCTATCTCTGAACTAATTTCAATATTTGACAATTTTAAGCTAAATGATCACGATTCCAAGATTGCCAAAAGAATACTCACAGAGATAAAGAATCGATTAGGATATTTAGGAAATGTAGGATTAGGATACTTAACCCTTAATCGATTATCGAACACCTTATCAGGCGGAGAATCGCAACGAATAAACCTATCAACTTCTCTTGGAAGCAGCCTTGTAGGATCGCTATACGTTTTGGATGAGCCAAGTATTGGTCTACACTCGAGGGATACGCAACTATTAATTGGAGTTTTAAAAGATTTAAGAGATTTAGGGAACACAGTTATTGTAGTTGAACACGACGAGGAGATAATAAAATCGGCCGATTACATAATTGATATTGGTCCTCTGGCAGGAAGTCATGGCGGAGAGGTGGTATTTGAAGGAGATTTCGCCCATTTAGCCAAAGCAACAAAAAGTTTAACGGCTGATTATATCAATCATACCGAATCCATTCCTGTTCCTTTCCCTCGTCGTAAGTGGTCGAACAACATCGAGGTTGTTGGGGCAAGAGAGAATAACCTAAAAGGCATCGACGTTAAGTTTCCGCTTAACATTATGACTGTTGTTACAGGGGTTAGCGGCTCAGGTAAATCATCATTGGTTAAAGGAATTCTATACCCAGCATTATCAAAAGCGATTACAGGTTCAGGCGAGCGTCCTGGTCAGCACGACCATATCAAAGGTGATACACACCTCATTAAAGGGGTTGAAATGGTTGACCAGAATCCAATTGGAAAATCATCGCGAAGTAACCCAGTTACCTACATAAAGGCTTGGGATGAGGTTCGCAAACTTCTTTCGGAACAACCCTACGCAAAGCGAAGTGGTTATAAGCCATCGCACTTCTCGTTCAACGTTGAAGGCGGTCGTTGCGAGGAATGTCAAGGCGAAGGCACCATAACCGTTGAGATGCAATTCATGGCTGATGTTACCCTTGTATGTGAGACTTGTCATGGGAAAAGGTTTAAGGAAGATGTACTTGAGGTAAAATACCAAGGAGCCAATGTTTTCGACATTCTTGAGATGACCGTTAGCCAAGCAATTGAATTCTTTGAAAAAGGTAAATCATCAACAGAGAAGAAAATAAGTGAACGCTTAAAGCCTTTACAAGATGTAGGTTTAGGCTATATCAAACTTGGACAATCATCGAGTACGCTCAGCGGTGGCGAAAGCCAAAGGGTAAAACTTGCCTCATTCCTGCAAAAGGATCAAGCCATTCAGCCCCACCTATTCATATTTGATGAACCTACAACAGGTCTTCACTTCCATGATATTCGAAAATTACTTCAGGCTTTCAACGCTTTACTTTTAAAAGGACATAGCCTAATTGTGATCGAGCACAATATGGAGGTAATTAAAAGTGCCGATTGGGTAATCGATCTTGGACCTGATGGCGGCGAGAAAGGTGGTGAGTTAGTATTCGAAGGAACTCCAGAGGATTTCAAAAACACTAAAACCTCTGTTACAGGAGGATATATTTTAGAAAAACTCGAAAATAAATCCATAAAAAAATAGTCGCACCATAAGTGCGACTATTCAAATAAATTATCGAAACAATACTATTTATCGGTTTTTAGACCAAACATAATTGCAACGCAACCGCTAGTTGGGATATCGGCATTCTTCTCGTCGGTTGGAATCTTAACTACAATAATTAATTGCTGCGTAGCTTCAACTTTAAAATCCCATGAAGTAGAGTAATTATTACTTGCATTGGTATAAAGCAATTTTTTATCTACATCAAGAATTCTAAATTCAACCTTGGGTAATGTTTCCTCGCAGCAAATCGAAATTCGATACTCCTGCCCTGCATAGAAAGTTTTAAATAGCTCTGCATCCTCACCTTCGGTAAGTATTGCTGCATTGAAGTTTCCATCGTGTATATATGGTGCAAGCTCCTGCTTGCATATCTTCTTAGCAAAATTCTTACATTGTGCACTTCCTGTAAAAGACACAGCCATGAAAAAACTGACAATTGCAATGTAAGCCAATGATTTCATATCTTATTGAATTTTTTACTTTGTATATTTATTTCGAATTTCAACCACTTTTGCCTTAAGTTTTGCAAAAACCTCAGGGCTAACTGATGTAACATTCTTTGATTTTAAAGTTGTAACACCGCTTTTTTTATCAGGTACTGCCTCTACACCTGAAACTGAAACATTTACCTGCTCGTAAATAACTTTAATCTCATTCACATCAGCAAGTACTGATTGTATATCAGCATTATCTTTATTCTGATTTAATAAATTAACAACCGTATTCAACAAAAGTTTTTGGTCAATAATTCGATTTACAAGCTCACTACTATTCGATTTTGCATTCTCGGCAAGTGTTGTAGCAATATAAAGTCCTTCGACCCAACCACCAACTAGAATTATTGAACCAATTGCAACCCTATCGTTCTCCTCAAGATTAGAATTTGTATTTAAAAGTGTTTCAGAGATAATATCGAGGATTACATCACGATTATTGACGTTAGCCTCAAGTTTTTGAATGATATTATTATCAATTGCATTAAGAATACCAAGACCTTCAGCCATCTTTTTAGATGCAGTCATATACCTTATAGAGGCTTGTGTTTGGTCAAATAAACTGGCATAACTTAAATCAGTACTATAAATACCGAGGTTCAGCGCCATGCTTTTATTTGTATTATACTTCGATGTATTATCGGCAGAATTAAGAATCTCTTCGTTATAAACAGCTCCAGCTCTTTTAAGAATCATGGCTGTTTCGAGAGGTGATGGTAGTGAATAAAAAACCTGTTTTGCAGCTTTTAACCCTTTTATAGCAGTACTATCCTGCTCAACCGAATTCATATCAACTTGCACCTTATCGGACTTTTTATTTTCCGAAGAGCAGCATACAAAAACCAGAACTGATAAGGCAATTACATACATTATACCAGCTCTTATTCCTGTTAATCCTCTTACCATAGCAAATAATTATTTTGGTAAATATCCTTAAAACATTCTATATAACAAGTAAAATTAACTTTTTTTTAGAATAGTTACACCTTATCAACCTTAATTATGCATGAAAAAAGCATGATTTAACTCACTTTACAACAAACAAGAATCGCATTTACTTGTTTAACTGCTTATTACAAAATAAATGACATACATTGAACAATCTAAATGAATGTTTAACTTTGGCAAAAAATTAAAATTGACATGAGCATTATGCAACTTACTGATAAACAAAAGGCTGTGGTTGAGAGTATAAAATCGATGGGCGATGAACAAGTAATTTCATTAATTCAAGATTTTAGAGAGAAAGGTGAACTGTTTATGGTAACCCCTCTTTTAGAAATGATTTACTCTAAAAGAAGTTTCACATTAAAAGAAACAATCCTCGAATTAATAAGTGATATAAAAGATCAAAATGCTGTAGATATTATTGCATCAACTATCCAAAAAAACATAATGGATAAAAACACTACTGGCATTCTTTCGGCATGTTGGCAAAGCAACCTTGATTTTAGTAAGCATTTACCAATATTCATTGATATTTTATGCAATAGCGATTACCAAGCCTCTTTCGAGGCTTTTACAATTATTGAAAATTCGGTTGGAAATATTGACAAGAAGAGTTTGGACCTATATATAACTTCAATTGAATCGAAACTAAAAAGCACCCCAATAGAGAAAAAATCCTTACTAACGGAAACTATTGTAATGCTAGAAAGTTTTAAGAGAAATGGAGAAGTTTAGGGATTGTTGTGAGTTGCATGCCGCTTTTCACATGTCGCTTGCCCCATAATTTCTATGTCCAAAGATGCTGCTGCCAACTCTAACCATTGTACTTCCCTCCTCAATGGCAATTTTATAGTCGCTCGACATCCCCATGGATAACTCTTTAAACCAAGGTTTATCGGCAAAGTAGATTTCTTTTGCTTGCTTAAAGATTGTTTCTAGGTTTTTAAACTCACCTCTAACTATATTCAAATCATCTGAAAAAGAAGCCATGCCCATCAAACCTACAACCCTAATATTTTTCATAGATTGATACTCCGATGATTTTAGAATCTCTTCAAGTTCTTCATGAGACAAGCCAAATTTAGTCTCTTCTGAAGCGATATACATTTGAAGTAGACAATCAATTGCTCTATTATTCTTCTCTGCTTCTTTATTAATAACACTCAACAATTTTAAACTATCAACAGAGTGAATTAAGCTAACGAAAGGAGCAATATACTTAACCTTATTCGTTTGCAAATGCCCTACTAAATGCCACTCAATATCCTTTGGCATCAATTCGTATTTAGAAACCATCTCTTGAACCTTATTCTCGCCAAAAACCCTCTGTCCTGCATTGTATGCCTCCATAACCACATCAACAGGATGAGTTTTTGAAATGGCAACTAGCTTCACTTGCAATGGCAATTCAGATTTGATAGTCTGTAAATTAGATTGAATGGTCATAAGAATTGATTTTCTACAAAATTATAATGAAAAATGATGAAGAGTGCTTTTATCATAAAAAAAGCGCTCAGTTGAGCGCTTTATATTTTTTATAACTTAGATTTTAGATTAATTCATGAATTACTAATCCACTCCTTAGTTTTGGTTCAAACCAAGTTGTTTTTGGAGGCATAATGTTGCCAGTATCAGCAATGTCGATAAGCTGCTTCATTGAAACTGGATAAAGTGCAAACGCAACCTTCATCTCTCCGCTATCAACGCGCTTGCTAAGTTCGCCTAAACCGCGAATACCGCCAACAAAATCGATACGTTTTGAAGTTCTTAAATCTTTAATATCGAAGATAGGCTCAAGAACCATATTCGAAAGAATTGTAACATCAAGAACTCCAATTGGATCATTATCGTTATAAGTACCAACTTTTGAAGTTAATGAATACCATTTTCCTTCGAGATACATGCTGAAGTTGTGAAGTTTAGCAGGTGTGAAAATCTCTTTTCCCATCTCCTTAACATCGAAATTAACGCTTAACTTCTCAATTAGCTGAGCTGGAGTTAAGCCATTAAGATCTTTAACAGTACGATTATAATCAATAATTCTCAATTGATTATCAGGGAAAATAACTGCCAAGAAGTAGTTATACTCCTCGTTACCAGTATGATTTGGATTGGCAGCCTTTTTCTCTAAACCAACTCTTGCTGCCGCTGCTGTTCTATGATGACCATCTGCAACGTATAATGCAGGGATTGCTGCAAAAATCTCGGTAATACGTTTGTTAACACTAGAATCCTCGATTACCCAGAAATGGTGACCAAATCCATCTTCTGCAACAAAATCGTAAACAGGTTTATTATTCTTAACAACGTTTTCAACGATTTGATCCATTTCCTTTTGAGCAGGATATGCAAAGAATACAGGCTCAACGTTTGCATTTTGAATGCGAACGTGAATCATACGATCTTCCTCTTTATCGGGACGAGTTAACTCGTGTTTCTTGATTTTGCCTTCCATATAGTCCTCGAAATGACAAGCGGCAACAAGACCATACTGAGTGCGTCCTTCCATTGTTTGTGCATAGATGTAGTACTTCTCCTCAGCATCTTTTACAAGCCAACCTTTTTCGCGCCATTTCTTGAAGTTCTCAACAGCCTTATCGTAAGCAGGTTGAGTGTGCTCATCGATAATAGGGTTGAAATCAATTTCAGGTTTGATGATGTGTAAAAGTGATTTTTCACCAGCCTCTGCTTGTGCCTCAACTGAATTTAAAACATCATATGGGCGTGAAGCCACCTCTTTAGCAAACTCTTTTGGTGGGCGGATACCCTTAAAAGCTTTTATTTTAACCATTTTATTAAAAGTTAATCGTGAACCGTTAATCGAAAATCATTAAACTTTATTCAGATATCTGACTATGCCTAGGGTTACTTGCTTAACTTTGCTAATCTTCAACATCAATTCGTCAATATTTGAAATATAGCCTAATCGATTAGAAATTATAATTTGTGTTTCCAATTCAGCAAGTGATCCTAATGAGAAATAAAGAAAATGAATGGTTTCTTTTGAACTCTTACGAGCACAGCCTTCAGCAATATTTGAAGGTACCGAAACAGCGGCTCTTCTCATCTGTTGAACCAGTCCAAACATTTCTTCCTTAGGAAAAGATTTTGTGATAGAATAAATTTCTACAGATAAATCAACAGAATTCTTCCACGCATCTAATTCCTTATGATCCATAGTGACTCCTTCGTTTAACGATTAACGTCTAACGTATACTAATCTATTTATTTACTTGGAAAGTCTTATCTCCATTTTTGATGAAATTCACAATCTGACGTGCAGATGCTAAGCCAGCATTTATGTTTGCCTCAGAAGTTTCAGCACCCATTTTCTTTGGAGTAGAAAAAACACGACCAGGGAACTTTTCAACTAGTTCAGCATGATTATCGGCCATAATATCGGTTGCATACTTAAGATCTGCTCTCTCGGTGAATGCTTTAACCAAACCAGCCTCATCAATTACTTCTTTACGAGCGGTATTGATTAATGCAGCACCTTTTGGCATTTTGGTTAAAATATCGTAACCAATTGATTTTTTAGTTTTATCGTTAGCTGGAATGTGTAAAGAAACATAATCGCACTTGCTATAAAGTTCCTCGATAGTATCAACAACTTTAACACCATCCTTTTCAATTGCTTCTTTAGCAACAAATGGGTCGAAAGCGTATACTTCCATTCCAAAACCTTTACCATACTTTGCAACTAGTTTACCAACGTATCCGTAAGCATGAATACCTAATTTTTTACCTGCAATTTCGGTACCAGTGCCAGGTTGAAAAAGACCACGTGCCATATAAAGCATCATTCCGATTGCTAATTCAGCAACTGCATTTGAGTTTTGACCAGGAGTGTTCATTGCAACAACACCCTTTGCTGAGCAAGCAGCAAGGTCGAGGTTATCGAAACCTGCACCAGCGCGAACAACTATTTTAAGGTTCTTACCAGCCTCAACAACCTCTTTGGTAACCTTATCGCTACGAACGATAAGTGCATCGGCATCGGCAACTGCCTTAATTAAATCATTAGGATCGGTATATTTCTCTAAAAGAGCAAAGGTAAAACCTGCTTCTTCAACAATCTTACGAATACCATCAACTGCAACCTTTGCAAAAGGTTTTTCAGTTGCTACTAATACTTTTGCCATGGCTATTATTATTTAATATTAATAATTATGATGTTTATAGTCTGATTTTAAAATAAAGGTTGAGCAACTTCTGCTGCCCAACCTTTACAAATCAAGCTATTTATTAATTATGCATTCTGTTTTTCGAATTCTTTCATACAATCAACAAGCGCCTGAACGCTCTCAAGTGGACAAGCATTATAAATCGAAGCACGGAAGCCGCCAACTGAACGGTGACCTTTAATACCTACCATACCCGCTTTTTTAGCGAAATCCATAAATTCAGCCTCTTTATCCTTGTACTGTTCAGCCATAACAAAGCAAACGTTCATAATTGAGCGGTCTTCTTTAACAGCAGTACCTACAAACATCTTATTTCTATCAATCTCGTTGTAAAGCAATTCAGCTTTTTGATTGTTGATTTTATGCATTGCAGCAACGCCACCCAACGATTTTACCCATTTCAAAGTTTCGTGCATAACGAAAATTGAGATTACAGGAGGAGTGTTGTACATTGAGTTATCCTTTGGCTCTGCGCCAATATGGGTTCTGTAATCAACCATACTAGGTAATTTGCGTTGAATTTGCTCCAATAGGTCTTTGCGAACAATTACAAAGGTAACGCCAGCAGGGCCTACATTTTTCTGAGCACCACCGTAAATCATTGCATATTTCTTGATATCTACAGGACGGCTCATAATATCGGAACTCATATCGGCAATCAGGTTGATAGGGCAATCCATATCAGTTTTAATCTCTGTCCCGTAAATGGTGTTATTT
>CAYMII010000018.1:57442-74016 GCA_964390565.1 uncultured Rikenellaceae bacterium | reverse complement strand
TCAGGAAGTAATGGATCTTGCTGGTGTTGCTCACTTAACATCAATCAAAACAAGAATTCCTTTCCTACACTTCTTCGATGGTTTCAGAACCTCACACGAGATTCAAAAAATCGAAGTTCTTGAGAACGATGATCTTTCTCCGCTTGTTGATCGTAAGGCTCTTCAAGAGTTCCGCGATAGAGCATTAAATCCTGAGCATCCTGTAACAAGGGGTACTGCTCAAAACCCAGATATCTATTTCCAATCTCGTGAGGCTGCCAATAGATTCTATGATGTAATTCCTGATGTTGTTGAGGATTACATGAAAGAGATTACCAAATTAACTGGTCGTGAGTACCATCCATTTAACTACTACGGTGCAGCTGATGCTGAGAACATCGTTATTGCAATGGGCTCAATCACCGATACACTATCTGAAGTTGTTGATCACCTAAATGCAAAGGGTGCAAAAGTTGGTCTAATTTCAGTTCACCTATATCGTCCTTTCTCTGCTAAGTACTTACTAAAAGTATTACCAAAATCAGTTAAGAGAATTTGCGTACTTGATCGTACCAAAGAGCCGGGTGCTAACGGTGATCCACTTTATTTAGATGTAAAAGAGATTTTCTACGGACAAGCAAATGCTCCTCTTATCGTTGGTGGTCGTTACGGTTTGAGTTCAAAGGATACTACTCCTGCTCAAATGATCGCTGTTTTCGATAACCTTAAGATGAAAGAGCCAAAGAATCAATTCACCGTTGGTATAGTTGATGATGTTACTTTCAAATCAATTCCAGTTGGTGCTGAAATCAACCTTGCTGATAAAGGTACTTTTCAAGCTAAATTCTATGGTTTAGGTTCTGATGGTACTGTAGGTGCAAACAAAAACTCAATCAAGATTATTGGCGATAATACTGATAAGTATTGCCAAGCTTACTTTGCATACGATTCAAAGAAATCGGGCGGTATCACTGTTTCTCACCTTCGTTTTGGTGATAAACCAATCCGTTCACCTTATCTAGTTACAACTCCTGACTTTGTTGCTTGCCACGTTCCTTCTTATTTAGGAAGATATGATGTGCTTAAAGGCTTAAGTGAAGGCGGTACATTCCTACTAAACAGTATTTGGGATGTTGAGGAGACAAAAAACAAACTTCCAAATTCAATCAAGAAGTATTTAGCTGAGAAGAAAATCAATTTCTATATCATGAATGCAACTCAAATTGCAGAAGAGATTGGTTTAGGTAACAGAACAAATACTATCATGCAAAGCGCATTCTTCAAAATCTCAGGCGTTATCCCTTACGAGATGGCAGTTAAAGATATGAAGAAGGCTATTGATAAATCTTTTGGTCGTAAAGGCGAAGAGATTATCAAGATGAACTATTCAGCTGTTGAGCGTGGTGGCGTTGTTACCAAGGTTGAAGTTCCTGCTGAGTGGGCAAAGCTAACTCCTGAGAAACCTGTTGCTATTGAGGGCGCTCCTGAGTTTATCAATAAAGTTGTTGTTCCAGTTAACAACCAAATGGGTGATGACCTTCCAGTTAGCGCATTCCTTGATCGCGAAGATGGTACTTTCCCAAGCGGTACAACTGAGTACGAAAAACGCGGTATCGCAGTTAACGTTCCAGAGTGGATTCCAACAAACTGTATACAGTGTAATCAGTGTGCTTACGTTTGTCCTCACGCTGCAATTCGTCCATTCCTATTGACAGATGCTGAACTTGCAAAAGCACCTAAAGGCACCGAGACTGTTAAAGGTAACGGTGGTATTAAAGAGTACAACTTCCGTATTCAGGTTAGCGCATTAGATTGTACTGGTTGCGGTAACTGTGCCGATGTTTGTCCTGCTAAGACTAAGGCTCTTGTTATGAAGCCACTTGAAAGCCAGATGGCAGAAGCAGCTCGTTTCGACTTTATGCATAAGAACGTTGGCTATAAAGATATTCTTGGTAAAGAAAAATCGGTTAAGAATAGCCAATTTGCTCAACCTCTATTCGAGTTCAGCGGTGCTTGCGCTGGTTGCGGCGAAACTCCTTATATCAAAGCAATTACCCAACTTTTTGGTGATAGGATGATTGTAGCTAACGCTACTGGTTGTTCATCAATCTATGGCGGTTCTGCTCCATCTACTCCATATTGCACAAACAAAGAAGGACAAGGTCCTGCTTGGGCTAACTCATTATTTGAGGATAATGCTGAGTACGGTTTTGGTATTTCTATCGGCGTTGATAAACTTCGTCAACGTATCGAAGAGAGAATTAACGTTGCTTTAACTGGTAACTATAGTGATTCTGCTAAGGCTGCTATGAAAGAGTGGGTTGAAACAAAAAACAACGCTGCTACTTCAAAAGCTGCTTCAGAAAAGTTAATTGCCGAACTTGAGAAGATTAACGATAATTTCGCTAAGGAATTACTTGCACTTAAGCAATATTTCATTAAGAAATCAGTTTGGATCTTCGGTGGTGATGGTTGGGCTTACGATATCGGATTTGGTGGTCTTGACCACGTTCTTGCTACTGGCGAAGATGTAAACGTGTTGGTAATGGATACCGAGGTTTACTCAAACACTGGTGGTCAGGCTTCGAAATCAACTCCAATTGCGGCTGTTGCAAAGTTTGCTGCATCAGGAAAGAGAATTCGTAAGAAAGACCTTGGTATGATGGCTATGAGCTATGGTTACGTTTATGTTGCTCAAGTTTCAATGGGTGCTGACCATAATCAGTATTTCAAGGCAATTAAAGAGGCTGAGGCATTCCCTGGCCCATCAATCATTATTGCTTACTCTCCATGTATTAACCATGGTTTACGCAATGGTATGGGTGCAACTCAAAACGAGGCTAAACTAGCTGTTAAATCTGGTTACTGGCACTTATTCCGTTATAACCCACTTCTAGAAAACGAAGGAAAGAATCCATTCCAACTCGATTCGAAAGAGCCAGAATGGGATACATTCCAAGATTTCTTAAAGGGTGAGGTTCGTTATACTTCACTTCAACTTTCGTTCCCTGAGGCTGCTGGCGAGTTATTCAAAGCATCTGAAGATAATGCTCGTTGGAGATACAAGTCATACCTAAGAATGGCTGCTATGGATTTTTCAAAGTAGTAGTTAATTACTATATCTTTAAAAGGGTGTCGAAAACGACACCCTTTTTTTATTATATTTAGCAAATTAATTCAAATTATAGGCTTCTTGAATCCATATCTCTTTTCCGCCAAACGCAGATTTAAACTAAGACCTTTCTACTTTGTCGCAGTAGTAATTCTATTAGAACTGTCGTCGCTGGTTGCTTTTGCCCAGAAAGCAGAGCCTACCTTTAGGAGATATACGGTTAACGATGGGTTGCCTTCATCGATGGTATATCATGCCTTTCAGGATTCTAAAGGCTATATGTGGTTTGCAACGGCGAATGGTGTTAGCCGCTTTGATGGGTATAGGTTCGAGAATTTCGATCTTCAATCGGGACTAGTTGATAACGATGTTTTTGAGATTTACGAAGACTATAAGCATAGGATTTGGTTTATACCTATGTCGGGTAGATTGTGCTACTATGAAAATGCTCGGATATATCCTTATAAGTACAACGATTTGATTGCTAAACATACACAAAATACAAGGGGGCCTGTCAAAGGAAGTTTTTATGTTGACACCCATGATTTTGTTTATCTAAGCATGAAATTTGAAAGTAGGTTTAGTATAAGTCCAGAAGGTGTTTTAAGAGTATTTACTAATAGGGAAAACTGTGGTATCGAGGCTTTTGAAATATCCAGAGGTAAAGTATTGGTTTCATTTTCAGGGACTCGTTTTAGCAGAAACTTGAGGTTTAATGGTATTGATTGCAATTTTGAATTTACTTTCAATAAATTTTTTGGGCAACAATTTCGCCCCGGATTTTTACCTTGGCACATTTTCTTTATTCAAATGCATGACAGTTCTACTATCATATCAGTTAATAGCTGGTTAATAAAGATCAAAGGGAAGGAAGTAGTTAGTAGAAATCGTATAAACAATGGAACAGGTATTATTTGGATTAGCCCTGAAAAACAAAATAATTTGTGGGTATCAAACTCCGTAGGAGGCATACAACTCTTTGACTGCAATAAACTTGACGGGGAGCCTAAAACAACCTTACTTGATAATTATAAGGTAACCTCAGTATTGTCTGATAACGAAGGAGCATACTGGTTTACAACTTTGAATGATGGAGTTTTTTATAGTCCTAACATTAATATCTTAAAAATAAAAAATTCAAAAGAATTTGCCGACAGCAGAGTAAATGCAATTCTTGCCAATAAAGATGGTCTATTTATTGGGTATGAGTTTGCTTTCGTTGATTTCTTGAATCGTAAAGGGATCGTAAAATACTACAAATCCCCTAATTCCCTTGTCCCTAAAAATACCGTTAGAAGTTTTTTGGATGATTCGGCTAAAAATAGGCTCTGGGTATGCTCAATCACAAATTTAAGTTGGATTGAAAATAAGATTGTTAAAACCATTGGACATCCTCCTTTTTATGATGTCCTTTTTCCCAGAAGGATAATTTGTAGTAAAAGCGGAGGATATTGGATTGCAACAACTAAAGGTCTAGCAAGATGTATTAACGATAATATTACATACAAGTCCTATACCAACAATGGTTTTAAGGAATTAGTATACGACTTAGCCGAAGATTATGAGCAAAGAATTTGGCTTTGTACGGTTCGAGGTATATGGACATATAAGGATGGCATTTACAAATTCCTCGGAGATGAGGATTCTCGTTACAATCAAACTTGTAATAGCATTATATCAAACCCAATTGATTCATCGATATGGATTGGGACAAACGGAGATGGAATCGTTATTAGCAAAGGTAATAAGATATCAAAAATTACAACAAAAGAGGGGCTTGCCTCGAACTCCATAATTCAATTATTTAACAAAAAGAATAGCGTTTGGGTAGCAACCCGAAATGGTTTGTCAAGAGTAATTTTGGATGGGCAGAAATATACTGTTAAAAATTATACTATAGTTGACGGACTCCCTACAAATGAGATAACCTCAATAAATGAATATAGAGATACTGTATATTTAGGAACGCCAGAAGGCATCTGTTTTTTTAATAAGAATAAAACTGTAGAATGCAGTAATCCGCCCAAGATCACGATTTCAAAATTTTTAGCAAAAGATAAATCCGTTGACTTAAACCAAAACCATATTGAATTTGATTACTCCCAAAATTCATTAAGCGTTGATTTTATTGGATTTGTTTATCGAAATGATGGAAAAGTAAACTACCGCTACAGAATGCTTGGGGTAGATTCATCATGGGTTCATACACAAACCCCAAACTGTCAATACAATGGCTTATCCCACGGTAATTACAGGTTTGAGGTTGAAGCCCAAAGTTACAATGGCATATGGAGCAATATACCTGCATCTGTTGAATTTACAATTCAGCCTCCTTTTTGGAAACGAATATGGTTTTTAGTGTTAATAGCCCTTTTCTTTTCGGGGATATTCTTCCTGCTATACCGCTTGAGAATTAACTCAATTCAAAAAAGGAACGAGCTGATACAGAACATAAACCTCTACAAACAGCAGTCCTTGAGGCAGCAAATGAATCCTCATTTCATTTTCAACACTTTAAATTCGATACAACTTTATATACTCGAAAAAGACTCAATAAGTTCACATAAATACCTTACCAAATTTGCTAGGTTGATGAGGATGACGCTCGATAACTCTTTGTATTCATCAATACCTATTAAAGATGAACTTGAAGCGTTGAAAATTTACCTTGAACTTGAGAAGCTTAGAATTGAGGATCGATTTGAATATTCCATAGATTATGGAGGTAATGAGAGTATTCTAACCTATGGCATTCCAACCCTTCTAATACAACCTTTTGTTGAGAACGCAATATGGCATGGAATTTCTCTTAGAAACGATCGGCTAGGCTGGATTAAAATTGCAATCACAGAGGAAGGTAATACCTTGAAGTGCGTGGTTGAGGATAACGGCGTTGGACGAGTAGCTGCCGATCAAATAAGACTAAACAGGAGAAAAGAACATAAATCGAGGGGCTCGCAAATTACGCAACAGCGAATAGATTTGCTTAGCCAGATGTACAAAGAAAGATTTAGCATTGTATATACAGATCTTTATGATTTTGAAAGAAAGGCTTCAGGCACTAAAGTTACAATTACAATACCTAAAGGTGTTAAGGTTAATGCAAATAATTAAAGCATAAAATGTAGTTGCATACAATGGAATGTCAAAACTCACAGAACACCTAGCGTTAAAACAAGGCCTTCTTGATACAATATTGTTTTTATTATTCTAGCATATTTGTTTTATAAAGTAGTTGGAATCTTTATTATATTTAACGTAATAATAACCAAACCTAGTGATTCTTGAATAAGTATAGTTTTTCGATCCGACGTAAATTCACAACTAGAGTTTTCTCAATTTTAGTAGTACTTCTATTATATATTCCTAACAAACCCGTTTTCGCCCAAAAAGCAGAACCTGCTTACAGGCGATATACTGTTGATGATGGACTCCCATCCTCAATGGTTTACCATGCCTTTCAGGATTCAAAAGGTTACATCTGGTTTGCTACAGCAAATGGCGTAAGCCGTTTCAATGGGTATAAGTTTGAAAACTTTGATTTGCAATCAGGATTAGTAGACAATGATGTATTTGAAATATATGAGGATTACAAGCATCGAATTTGGTTCATACCCATGTCAGGTAAGTTATGCTATTTTGATAAGGGTGAGATTTTTTCCTATAAATACAATAATTTGATAGAAAAAAAGGTCCCTAATAGTAGAGGCCCAATTAAAGGCTCATTTTATGTTGATAGCCTCGATTTTGTATACTTAAGTATTAGACAGTTTGATAGAATTTGTATTAGTCCCGATGGTATATATAAGACCTTTGCTAATAACCCAGAATTTAGCATTGATGCAATAGAAATAAAAGAAGATAAAATTCTGATTTCAACATTAAACACACCATATGGTAAGATTGTAGGATTCAAAGGGATTAACAATAGTTTTGAGATAGCTCTCGAAAAAATAATAGGAAATCCTTACGCGACCCATCATCACCTGTTTATTATTCCAATGCACGATAGTTCAACATTGCTTAGTATCTGTGGAAATTTGGTCAGAATTGACGAAAGCGAAATTATTTCAAGAAAAACATATGGCGAGGAGATTATTTGGACTTCCGTAGATCGACGAGGGAATATATGGAATTCTGCAATTAGCGGGGGCATTCAATGCTTTGATTCAAAGAAAAAAGAGTTTATACCAAAATTCTCATTGTTGGAAAATGTTAAAGTCACCTCAGTTCTTCTCGACAATGAAGGAGCGTACTGGTATACAACTTTAAATGATGGGGTGTTTTACTGTTCAGATATTAATATTCTGAATTATAACACAGGAAATAATCTGTCAGACAATCGGGTGAATGCTATTCAAGCAAATAAAATGGGTACTTATATAGGATATGAATTTGCATTTGTTGATTTACTTAAAAATGGAATAGTAAAGCATTATTCATCTCCTAGGCGAGTTTTACCCAAAAATTCGGTAAGAAGTTTTTTAACTGACACCTCTTTGGCGCGATTATGGGTTTGCTCCATTGTTAATTTAAATTATATTGAAAACGAACAGGTTACCGAAATGGGTTTGACTCCATCGCATAATACTATCTACCCAAAAAAAATAATAAAAAGTAAAATGGGAGGTTACTGGGTTGCAACCACAAGAGGTCTAGTTTATTTAAAAAATAATGTGGTTAACTATGAGTCTTACATTAAAAATGATTTTAAGGGAGTTGTATACGATCTTATTGAGGACAACCAAAATAGGGTATGGTTTTGTACAATAAACGGAATATGGACGTACTATAATGGGAGTTTCGAGCATTTAGGAAAAGAAGAACCAAGGCTCGCTAATACAACCTATTCCATTTTAATAAATCCTATTGACTCATCCTATTGGTTTGGAACTAATGGTGCTGGTATCATTTTGAAAAGGGGGAGCAAAATCACTCAAATAACAACTGCTGATGGACTTGTCTCTAACTCAATAAGTCATTTGTATTTTGCTGATAATAATGTATGGGTAGCAACAAGAAATGGATTATCGAGAATTATTATTGATGATAATAAATATTCAATAAAGAACTTTACTAAAGCCAATGGGCTGCCAACAAATGAGGTCACGTCTGTTTGTGAGTTTCGTGATAGCGTTTTTGTTGGGACAACTCAAGGATTGGCTGTTTTCAACAAAAATAGTGTTGAAGAATGTCTTACGCCGCCCAAGATTATTATCTCAAGTTTAAAAGTAAACGACAAAGAAATTGACTTAACCAAACCAAACCTTTTTTTTACTTACGATCAAAACTCATTAAGTGTTGATTTTGTAGGGTTTGTATATCGAAATGCAGGGAAAGTAAACTACCGCTACCGAATGATTGGGGTAGATACATCATGGGTTTATACACAAACGCCAAACTGTCAATACAATGGCTTGTCGGATGGCGATTACAGGTTTGAAGTTGAAGCACAAAGTTATAATGGCATTTGGAGCGACAAACCTGCAACATCTAGTTTTTCAATTCATCCTCCTTTTTGGAAAAGAACTTGGTTCCTCACATTAATTATTCTGTCTTTCACAGGTTTATTCTTTATTGCTTATCGCATAAGGATAAACTCAATTCACCGCAGGAGTGAATTAATGCAGAATATTAACCTTTATAAGCAGCAATCCCTAAGGCAGCAAATGAATCCCCATTTCATTTTCAACACATTAAACTCTATTCAACTGTACATATTAGAGAAAGACTCCATTAGCTCACACAAATACCTTACAAAATTTGCTCGGTTAATGAGGTTGACTCTTGATAATTCTCTTTATTCAACAATACCTTTAAAAGATGAAATTGAAGCGTTAAGGTTATATCTTGATTTAGAAAAACTGAGGCTAGAGGATAGATTTGACTATACAATAGATTATGGGGCAAACAATAATATGCTGAACTTCGAAGTGCCTACACTGCTCATACAACCCTTTGTTGAAAATGCGATCTGGCATGGTATTTCTCTCAGAAAAGATCAGATGGGGTGGGTGAAAATTATTTTAATTGATAATGGAAACACACTCACCTGCGTGATTGAGGATAACGGGGTTGGAAGAGCAATGGCCGACCAGATTAGAAAGAGTAGAAATAAGGAGCATAAATCGCGAGGTTCTCAAATCACACAACAAAGAATTGATTTACTGGCCCAAATGTATAAAGAGAAGTTTAGCATTATTTATAATGACTTACTTGATAGCAGCGGAACTCCCTTAGGCACTAGAGTATCCGTTACAATTCCAAAAGATATTAAGGTAAATCTTCATAAATGAGTCAATTTGATGCTTTAAAATTTGTAATTTTGCCGCTATAAAAAAAAGCAAATGCTTAGAGCTTTAATTGTTGATGATGAAATAGCATCAGTAAGATCACTAGAGATTCTTCTTGGCCAGTTTTGCAAGCAGGTTGAGGTGGTTGGTATCGCTCGATCTGTTGAAGAGGCTTTGGCGTTGACGATAAAGTTAAAGCCCAATCTAATTTTCCTTGATATTGAAATGCCATCGGGAACTGGCTTCGATTTTATTGAAAGGAGCATATGCTGCAATTTTGAAATTGTTTTTGTTACAGCGCATAATAATTATGCAGTTCAGGCATTCAAGTATAGCGCAGTCGACTATCTTCTTAAGCCAGTTGAAATCACAGAACTCATCAAGGCTGTTGATAAGGTTGCAGAAGTACTTAAAGCGAATCTTAACAGTCGAAATAAATATAACGTTCTTTTCGAGAATCTTAAGGAGATAATACCTCAAAAACTTGTTGTAGTTGTTAATGGTAATTACGAATTCATCGATCTAAGGAATGTGCTTTATATCGATCTTACATCTGATAAACTTAAATTTCACCTTGAGGATGGAGCGTCTATATCGATTGACGATTCAATGATTGCAATTGAAGAGCAACTTTTTGAACGTGGTTTCTTTCGAATCCATAAAGATTATTTATTAAATACGTTTAAGGCTAAAAAGATTATTAAGGCAAACAATAACCTTGTAGAATTAAGCAATGGCTTACAGCTGCCTTTAAACCCATTGAAGCGCGATGAGTTAATTGCAAAAATCTCAGATTTAAACCTTAAAAGCTAACCTGTTTTGGGACGAATTCTTGCATTTGATATTGGTCGAAAACGAACGGGTGTTGCTGCTACCGATCCTCTTAAAATTATTGCCAATGGCTTAACAACAATACCTACCGATACTGTTGTCGAGTTTTTGACTCAATATATGAATAAAGAGACCGTTGAACTTATCGTTATTGGGCAACCAAAACAGATGAACAATCAGCCATCAGAAGCTGTTAAGTATATCGAGCCAGTTGTAAATCGTATTCGAAAAGTTTTCCCAAATCTTCATATTGAACTTATCGATGAGAGATTTACATCAAAAATGGCCTTTCAAACCATGATTGATGGTGGGTTAAAACAAAAAGACAGACAAAATAAAGCTTTGGTCGATACCATAAGCGCAACAATTATACTGCAATCCTACATGGAAAGCAGAGGGTTTAATAAATTTTAAATTATTATGATTCGTCCGGTATACATTTACGGTTCGCCTGTACTACGCAAGGTGGCTCAAGATATCGATTCAACATATCCCGATATAAAACAGCTAATTGAAGATATGTTCGAAACCATGTACCATTCCGACGGAGTTGGTTTGGCTGCACCTCAAATTGGATTATCAATTCGGTTAATTGTGATTGACGCTTCGCCTATGGAAGAGGATGAGCCTGCCTTAAAAGATTTTAAGAAGGTGTTTATTAATGCTAAAATACTTGAGCGTTCAGGCGAGAAAGTTCTTTTCAAAGAGGGATGTTTAAGTATCCCGAATTTACGCGAAGAAGTTGAACGTGAGGATAGGGTGCGAATACAATATCTTGATGAGAATTTTATCCCTCATGATGAGATCTTTGAAGGTATTCCTGCTCGAATAATTCAGCATGAGTACGATCATTTGGAAGGTGTTATGTTTACCGATAGGTTATCGGTACTTCGTAGGAAGTTGATTGGAGGTAAGTTAACTTCTATCTCAAAAGGTAAGTTTGATATCGAATATAAGTTTAAACTTGCCAAGTAATAACTCTTATAAAATGAATTATGACATCCCTCTCCTGGAGGGATTTTTTGTTTATTGTTTTTTTTCTGCTCAAAAAGTCGTAACTTGTTGATAGATTGAACTTATTTTCAACATGAGTTTGCCTGTTACAACAAAAGAAATCCCCTTTTTTAAGTTAATAATCCCTCTACTGGCAGGAATTGCTTGCCAGTATTTTCTTAACATCCTCGACAATACTTGGTGGAACTATATAGTTGCATTACTTCTCCTAACTTCACTGTTTTTAGGATACTATTTTTCTGCAGAATGGGCTTATCGATGGGCGTTCGGGGTGATTCTAAACCTTTCACTTGTCTTTTTTGGAGCGTTACTTACGCTGAGGCAACCCATAAACGACAAAATTGAGGTAAACTCATCTAATCGAGCAGTGTTACGCTTGTTAGATAATCCTCAGGTTAGAGCAAAATCAATTAGGGTACAGGTCGAGGTCAATTCGATTTATTCATCGGGTATTTGGTGGCCCACAAATGAGAAGATGCTTGTCTACTTTGATTTAAGAGATAGTCTTACAAGCGTATTGAAGTATGGGTCGCTAGTCGCAGCTGAATTAAAACCTCAAGAGGTAATCCAGCAAGGAAACCCTGAGCAATTCGACTTTAAAAAGTATTTATCAAATCGTGGGATTCGATTAACTGCTTATATTCAAAAGGATAAATGGACAACCATTGGCTTTGAAGGTAATGCAATGAAACACATTGCGCTTGATTTAAGGGATCGGTTAGTCGCTCTTTTTAAGGAGTCAGGGCTATCGGGTGATGAACTAGCAGTTGCTTCGGCATTAACACTGGGGTATCAAGATTTGTTGGACGATGAGCTTAGGCAGGTTTATTCCAGTTCAGGAGCAATGCATATTTTATCGGTTTCGGGATTGCATGTTGGTATTTTATATGTTCTTCTGTCGTTTCTACTCTCTTTTTTAAATAAAACAGCTTCAACAAGAGCGCTGAAAGCAACTATTTTACTATGCTTTTTATGGTTCTTTGCCTTACTTACCGGGTTACCTCCTTGCGTTCAGCGTTCAGCATTAATGTTCTCCTTTTTGGTAGTTGGAGACTTATTTGTTCGAAAATCAAATATTTACAACACCCTGGCTGCTTCTGCATTCGTATTATTGGTAATAGATCCTTATAATTTATTTGATGTTGGTTTTCAACTCTCCTACTTAGCAGTGCTTTCAATAGTTTTCTTTTACCCTTTTGTATATAGGTTGATTTATGTGAAAAGTTGGGCTCTTGATAAGGTTTGGTCGTTAATTGCTGTTTCTGTTGCTGCCCAGATTGGAACATTCTCGCTATGTCTTTTCTATTTTAACCAATTCCCAAACTACTTCCTTTTATCAAATCTTATTGCAATTCCTTTATCAACAATTGCGTTATACCTTGCTGTTTTACTGATTATTGTATCACCAATTCAGTTTCTATCGGTATATGTTGGCAAGGCATTATCGATGTCAATAGGCCTTCTTAATAATGGGCTTGAGTTTGTAGAGAAGTTACCTTTTTCAGTTTCAGAAGGATTAAATATCTCAACATTCCAGATGATTATTCTTTTTTTTATTGCTCTTATCCTTGCGTTTTTACTAGTAACTAAGCGTGGACGGTATGCATTGGTAGGAGTTTCTCTGTTTGTGGTTTTCTTAGGCATAAACCTTATCTCGAATATTGAGAAGTCGAGATTGAAAGAGTTTGTCGTTTTCAACATTGGGAAAAAATCGTTGGTGAGTTTTCGCTCTGCCGAAAAACTTATGTTTATTGATACAGATACTACAAAGAGGAATTTTAGCGAGAAGTACGATTTTTTCACAAAGAGTTATATCTCTAAAGTAAGCAGCAGGTCATCCGTCGAGGTTTTTAATCCATTTTTTACGAAACCTAAGAGAACGCATAGTTTGAATCAAATTGCTTCACAGAATGGCGTATCTGTTTTTAGTTTTAACAAGGAATTAATTGCTATACCTTTCGATAAATCACTTGATAAATATATGGTTCGCAGTAAGATGGGTGTTGATTATTTGGTGATTAATCAGTTTTGTTCTACTAAGATTTTTGATTTCTTTGACCCCAAAATGGTAATTGTAGATTCCTCTGTATCAAAGCATAAAATATCTGAAGTTGCCCTTAAATGCAGGCAGAACGGAATACCATGTTATTTAGTATCAACGCAGGGTGCATTTATCAAGGCTTTTACCTAGTATTAACGTCAGTTTTATAGAAGGAATAACAAGGAAGGATGAAAATAAAATTCGTTCCATTTTTGATTATTTTGCATTAATGCAAAATAATCAAAACTCTGTGTTCTCTGTGCTTCTCAATAACAATTAGCATCATTAAGGCAAATTCGCATCCTGTTAAAACGATCATTTTGTATAATGCATAATGTAAAACTCTGTGTTAAACTTATGTCGAACTCATGTTAGCATTAAGATTTGAGCACCTCGATTCTAACTGCCGAAAGTTTAAATGCTGCTATCTTGCTGTATGGGTCTAACTTGTCGCTTGTTAGCCTATTCACTTGCGATTCGGTGAAATGCCAAGGCATAAAAAGTTCACCCTCAAGAACTTCATCACTAATTTTGATAAAGGTTTCGAGTTGACCTCTTTTAGATTTTACAACCACTTTTTTCCCATTCTCAACCTTTATTTTTAAAGCATCAATTGGGTTGATTAGAATGTATGATTGATTAATATAATCTCTTAGAACCTTTGTTTTTCGGCTCATGGTGCTAGTATGATAATGGAATAGAATCCTCCCGCTATTTAAAAGGAATGGGTATTCGCTATCAACTCTTTCATTTTGCTCAACATAATCAACAGGGAAGAGTTTGCCTTTGCCTGTTGGGGTATTAAACTTATCTGTATACAATGTTGCTGTTCCCGGGTGATCGTGAGTAGGGCATGGCCACTGTATTCCATGTTCTTCAAGGCGGTTATGTGATATTCCAGCAATTATTGGCGTAACTTTCGCAAGTTCGTCGAAAATTTTCGATTCATCGTTGTATTCGGGCATAGGCTTGCCCATTCGCTTTGCCAGCTCATGAATTATTTTCCAATCCTCACGGGCTTCTCCGGGGCAATCAATAGCCTTTCGCACTCTTAAAACTCTTCTATCGCTATTAACGAATGTGCCATTCTTTTCGGCCCAAGTCGATGCTGGTAATATAACATCAGCAAAGCAAGTTGTTTCAGTGTGGAAAATATCTTGAACAACGAGGAAATCCAAATTTTTTAATGCCTCCTCTGTATGGTTAAGGTTTGGATCTGTTAGCATTGGGTTTTCACCCATGATGAAAAGTCCTTTTATTTTTCCTTCATGCGCCGCTTTAACAATTTCCACTGTTGTTAATCCCGGTTTTGATGGCATCGATTCGAAAGGAATACCCCAAATATCAGCAACCTTTTTCCTGTTCTCCTCATTAGCAATAGGGATATAGCCAGAATGCATGTATGGGTGACAGCCAACATCGGTGGCGCCTTGAACATTGTTTTGCCCACGAGGAGGGTCAATGCCACACCTCTCACGGCCAACTTGACCAGTAATGAGCATCAAGTTGAGCAGACAGAATACGTTATTTGTGCCTGTAACCTGCTGGCTCATTCCCATCCCTGTGGCAATCATAGCGGTCGGAGCTTTAGCATAAAGTTTTGCAGCCAATACTATTTTATCAGCAGGAACACCAGTGATATTCTCAACAAATTCGGGTGTATACTTATTGGTTAGCTGCTCTAGAACCTTGAATGCTTCCATTCCCTCTTCAACCCGTTCTTTTATAAAATCGATGTTGTGCCAGCCATTGTTGATTATAACGTGTACAATTCCGTTAAGCAAAGCCACATCAGTTCCCAGTTTTGGTTGAAGCCAAATGCTTGCATATCGGACCATTGGGGTCCATTTTGGATCAATAACTATAATCTTCTGCCCTTTACTTGCACCTTTTTTTACATAAGTGGCTGTGATAGGGTGAGTTTCGATGATGTTATTGCCAATTATCAGAAGGCAATCGGTTGTTTCGAAATCCTCGATAGGGTTGCTACCCGCACCATCGCCAATAGATTTGAGCATGGCAGTGACTGTTGATGCATGACATAGCCGAGTGCAGTAATCTATATTGTTAGTGCCAAAGGCTGTTCTAATGAATTTTTGGAAGATATAATTATCCTCATTCGTGCATTTTGCCGAAGCGTAGCCGGCAAGAGCATCTGAACCAAACTCATCTTTTATTGCTGTAAACTTTGATACAATCAGATCCAAAGCCTCATCCCATGACGATTCTACGAATTCACCATCCTTTTTTATTAATGGCTTTGTAAGCCTTTCGGGGCTATGTGCAAACTCATACCCAAATCGACCTTTCACGCATAGTCTGCCATCATTAGGCGATACTCCCTCAACACCATTACTCCTCATGATTTTACCATCTTGAACAAGCAGTTCAATTTGGCATCCTACACCGCAGTAAGGACAGGTGGTTTTTACTTTCTTATCAACCTTATCAAGTTTGATAATCTCCCTGTTTGGCTTTTCAACAATTGCCCCTGTGGGGCAAAGTTGGATGCACTCGCCACAACCATCGCATTCACTTTCGCCCCAAACTCCATTTCCTGCAATGATGTATGAATCTATTCCTCTTTCGGTAAACGATAGCACATTTTTACCCTGAACCTCATCGCAAGCCTTAATACACCTAAAACATTTGATGCATTTTGATGGGTCGTATGTCAATACGGGCGAACTATTATCCTTTTGATAGTTTAACTTCTGCCAAATAGGTTTAAAAAATCGATTTTCAGGCTTATCCAGCCTATAACGGAACATCAATTCACGAAGCTCGTCGGGATATGTATTGTCGAATGAATCGTTTTGTTCGCTAAGTAGATAATCTAAAAGATATTTTCGGGTTTGCTCAAGTTCTTCATCAAAAGCAGTAACAACCATACCTTCATCAACCTTAACTGTGCACGAAGCAACAAGGCCTCTTGTACCTTCAATCTTAACGAGGCACATACGGCATGCGCCAGTTGGCGATAACTTTCGATGATAGCAAAGGCTAGGGATATCGAATCCATTCTCGCGCGCAACCGCTAAAAGGTTTGAGCCCCAAGGTGCTGAAACTTGCTTGCCATCAATGGTAAATGTAACGGGTTTACTCATGGATTCTATGATTTATTGATGAGCTCATCGGCAAAATTTGCCCAAATACTTTTTAGTGGCAGAATTGGCGATTGGCCTAAGGGGCAAAGCGATGTCTTAGCCATTATTTCAGCCTGCAGCACAGCACTTTTAAACTTTAATTCACGCTCTGCTGGCGTCATCTCTTTGGCTTTTTCAGAAAACTCAAGGAGTTGAGC
>CAYMII010000018.1:0-57342 GCA_964390565.1 uncultured Rikenellaceae bacterium | reverse complement strand
CACGCTCTGCTGGCGTCATCTCTTTGGCTTTTTCAGAAAACTCAAGGAGTTGAGCTGTTCCAATGCGACATGGAATGCATTTGCCGCAACTTTCGTGCTTAAAGAAATCGAGAATTGATGTCAGCATATCAAGCAGATTGCGTGTCTCATTCATAACTACTACTGCTCCTGAGCCTAAGGTTAGCCCTTCTTCTTTTAGCGAATCAAAATCGAGGGGAAGAGATAAGTGTTTTGTTGATGCGAACGTGCCTGCAGCACCGCCAAGTAGGACTGATTTTATTGAATCCCCTTTAACTCCTCCGCCAAACTCATTTATAAGATCTTCGAGTTTTATCCCCATGTCAACCTCGTAATATCCAGGTTGTTTTATATCGCCACTAAGGCAGAATATCTTTGTTCCAGGTGATTTTGCTGTGCCAAAGGTTTTATACCAATCAGAGCCATATAGAATTATAGGTGCAAAATTAGCAAGCGTTTCAACATTGTTAATGAGCGTTGGTTGTCCCCATAGCCCTTTTTGGGCAGGGAAAGGTGGTTTTATTCTTGGGTATCCACGTTTCCCTTCAAGCGATTCGATTAATGTGAGTTCCTCTCCGCATAGGTAAGAACCGGCACCAGGCTTCACTTCTAATGAAAAGCAAAAATTTGTATTTAGAATATTATCGCCAATAAATCCTTTCGATTCGGCTTGTTCAATCGCTTTTTTAATTCTTTCGATACAGAGATGATATTCTCCTCTAATATAAATGTACCCTTTACTTGCCCCAACGCTCCATGCAGCTATTAGCATTCCCTCAATCAGATTGTGAGGGTCGGTTTCCATTATAATTCGATCTTTAAAGGTTCCGGGTTCGCCCTCATCGGCATTGCAAATGATATACTTTAAGCACTCTACGCACGATTGTGCGGTGGATTTCTCTTTCGTTCCAGTTGGAAAACCGGCACCACCACGTCCTCTTAAGCCTGAATTGGTAATAGTGTCGGAAACCTCGGCTGGAAACATGGTTAGCGCCTTAGCAAAGGCTTGATATCCGCCGCACTGAAGATATTCATCGATGCTTTCGGGGTTTATTAACCCCGAGTTACGAAGTGCTATCCTTTTTTCTTGAATCATTGGTGGGCGTTTTTATTTGATGATACTAATTCATCAATAATAATTTCAACCTTTTCAGTGTTGAGGTTGCCATGAACGGTACTATTCACCATCATGCAGGGCGACTGACTACACTGACCCAAGCATTCAACCTTTTCTATGGTGAAAAGGCTTTTATCTGCGCATGAATCAACTTTTGCTTTAACTATATTGTAAATCGATTGGCTTCCCAACATGCCGCAAATAGGCGATTTGCATATTTGAATAACAAACTTTCCTCTTGGTTTGAGGCTAAACATGCTGTAATATCCAACAACGCCATAAATTTGAGCTAGCGGCAAATTGAGGTGATTGGCTACTTTTTTTAAAGATTCTTCTGAAAGGTAATTATGAGGATCGTGATTCTGGATGTCGTGTAAAATTTCAATAACAGAATCCTTATGTTTGGGATATTTCTTAAGAATTGAATTTACATCCATTTTCACTCATTTTAATTTTCAAAAGGTAGTGAAAAAGGGTATGCAAGTCAACTATTTACGATTGAGTCAAATCAGCTAAAAGGATTATCTTTTGCAGATAGTTAAGTGTATATAAATAAAAAACTTTCTCAAGTAGATTGAACTACTTAAGAAAGTTAGGCCATACAACCTTTAATAAGTTAACCTCTAGCTACTTCTGTTGAGTTTTTAACAACTTGGCTATAAGCGGGGCATGTTTTCTTTTGGCATGAGCTAAAAGCAACAGCAACAACAACCATTACAAGTAAAATAGCAGAAAATTTCTTCATTGATTTCATCGAATTACGATTTTGAGAGTCCAGTGCTAAGTTATTCAAAAAATAGTAAATCACAAAAAGTTACCCTTTATTATTTTGTACCTTAACATTAGTACTTGCATAAGCAGGGCAAGTTTGTTTCATACACGATGCCATTCCCACCATAATTGCTGCAATTAAAATAATTGCAAAAATCCTTCTCTTCATAGTTGTAGTTTTTATTAGTTGTTTACAAAAGCCATTCCAAAATCAAATTGTATCAACTTTCATACACAACAAAAATATCGCATTATTTGTTCGATGCTCTTCAAAGACAGGAGATTTAAATCACCTTTTAGGCCTGCCCCAACAATGTTTTTAGGATAAAAACATCTAAGCATGCTATAAACACTAATGCTCTAACTGCTAATTCCCACAAATCGGGGTTTGATTAAACATCTGTTTATCGTGGCGAGTGCAAACATTTAATGGATGAATAATATAGAAAAAAAGAACCTGCTAGTATTAGCAGGTTCTTTTATGTTAGTTTATACGATCAAACTATTGCTTAATCATCTTTTTAGTTGCTTTCGCACCCTTATCGTTGATGAAAGTAACAAAGTACATTCCCTTGTTAAGTTCGCTTGTGCTGATTCGATTACTCATATCAACAGCCTCGTTCTTAACAACCTGTCCAGTAATGCTTGTAATAACTACACGTTTAACATTCTCGGTACCGTCGAATCTAATCTCATTGGTAAATGGGTTAGGATAAACGGTAAAGTCGTTGCTGAAGTTATCACCAATACCAGTTACATCATTGATATCACCAGAACTTCTTGGGTAGATTTCCCATTTACTACCTGAGTTGAACCAATCTATAATACCTTGGATATGATATCTGTTATTAACTGTTAATGTAAATGCCGAGTATAGTTGTTTGTAAGCGGTAATGGTGGCTGTTCCATCGTTAAGTTCATAACTTCCATTTGATCCGCTTACGCAAGTTGCATCTTTAATTAAAACAAATACATGCTCGTATTGCTCTGCACTTGCAACCGCTGCTGTTACCTCGGCTGGATCTGGAAGTGCCTGTTGTCCTCCGTCAGGTGTTACACTGATGGTAGGGCTGATCTCTGTAATTTTATTATACTCTTGTACGGTACCAGTTACAATTAATTTATCTGTAATGTTAACTGTTGTAGATGAGTATACGTAAATACCATTCCATGCTCCTACTCCATTCTGTAGGAAGAATCCAACTTGACCGCCAGAAGTATTGTATCTTACACCTGTAACAACACCTGAAATCCTTGCAACTTGGTTATTTAAAGGACTATCGCCTGAAGGATCGTTTGTGAATTGAACATCATGAACTGTTGTTTCAACAACTTGGTACGAAATACCATACTCTTGAGTTGAAGCATCTTGTGCAGTTACCCTGATAACAAGGGCTGGTTTCCACGAAACAAAATCAGTTCCAGTTGCAACTGTTGTTCCGCTTGCAGCTGTATAAATCTCGAAAATAGCGTTAGCCGATACTGTTAGAGCAGCCTTTAATTCTGCAACAGTAGTTTTTCCAGGAATGTTAGTTATTTTCTTATTTGTTTCATCAACACTACCAATAGTTGTAGCAGTAATTGCTTTTGCACTTGATAGCAAGGTGGTAAATGTACGATCTTCACCATACACAGTACCCTCAGAGGTAATAGCGTAAGCTCTTACGTGGTAAAGAGTATTTGGAGTTAATCCAGTTAGCTGACCTGTAATTGTTAGTCCAACATTTGAATCTACAACCTTATTGTCGGTTGTTAAAGGGTTGGTTGTAGTTGCCCAGCAAATACCTTTTTCGGTAACTATTCCACCACCATTAGACGTTATGTCACCTTCCCAAGTAGCAGTAGTTGAGCCATTGGTAGTAACAGCAGCATCGGTTGTAACGGTTGCTGAAACAGCAGCAGTAATGCTTAGATCGTTAGACTTTATATTACCACCTAGCAATAATTCTGCTCCAGCAATAGTAACACTTAAGCCAGTAACGTTAGTATCAAAATCGGTACCGTCGAATGCAAGTGTAACGGTTGCTGTAGTGGTTGAGTTGTAACTTACGCTACCAATAGATAGCCCAACGGGAGCACCATTTAAGGAGAAGTTTGCTTTGTCTAAAGTTTCATCAGCAAAGGTTTCGTTAACTAAGGTTAACGCTACAGTTGCATTGTTCAAAGTTGGTTCAGTAAGTGTTGCGCTAGCAGATAAACCTGCTCCAACTGGTGCATAGTACTCAAGGGCATCACCAAAATTGGTTGTGCCATTATTTAGCTGAACTTGAACCGAAATACCGTCATTTGTATCAACAAATCCTGGAATAACCATGTTAAATGTAAATACGCCAGATGCATTGGTTGCAGTTAGAGCAACATCAGCAGCTGAGGCAGTAGTTGCAGTACCATCAATAGTATATGATTCATTATTAGTTGTATTGTCATTCTTAACGGTAACATCATACTTAAATACATAACCCGAAATACCGTTAAGGTATTGGTCTTTTGCAGTTAATGTTACAGTTGATGTGGTATTTATGGCAATTGCAGGGCTAACTGAAATAGTTGAGTTGGCAGCAACGATTGCTCCAGCGTTAACAGTTTGTGCAACTGTAGCATCTGCATATCCGTCAGCTTTGATTACAACATTCCAAGTGCCTGATTTCTGAAGTTCAGCATTGCCACCCGATGGTTTTAATCTTAGGGTGTTTGGACCAACCTTAGTAGTTGAAGTAAATTCGTAATCAGTAGTAGCTGTTAGTTCAACGTTGTTAACTAATACCTTACCAATTTCGCCATACCAAGCACCATCGTATGTGAAAGTTACATCAATGTTGTTGTCAACATCATTGCTTGATGCATCAGCTACAAGAGTTGGAGAAACGCCAGGGATTACAGTGATAGTGTAAATTCTCTTTGTAATGCCATCTGGTGCAGTACAAATTAGCTTGTAGCCAGTTTTAAGGTCTGTCGCAACGGTTGTTTCATCGCTTTGATAAACCTCGAATAAAGAGTTGGCATCGGTTTTTGTGATGGCAGTTTTGAAATCAGCTAGCAAAGTACCAAAAGGAACGGCGCTAATTGTATTGTCTATTGAATTTACAGTATAAGTAGCAGAGGTAACAGTGTTAACAGCAGATACAATGTCTGCTAAACTACGAGCAGTAAATTGTATTTGAGAGTTGAAAACACCTGCAATTGCTACTGTTGTTATCGGGGTAGAAGGCACAACGGTTCCGATATAGTCTGCAGTTGTAAAGCCAGTTCTGAATACAAGGCTTGTATTTGCCACACCCTTTACGTCATAGTTCTTTGAAACAACGTATTTACTTGTTGTTGCATCCCATTGTGCAGGATTGTTAAATGTCCAGTTTGTAACGCGTACTAGTTTGCACTGATCGGATGTAGAAATAGTTGATGTAGAACGATCTATAGGAGTTATAACTGGGTTCGAACCATCACTAATTTTTTGGCCAGTAGTTGCTTGAGGTACAAGTTCAACTAGAGCGTTGTAAAGAGTAATTTTACCTTCTACGTTTGTTATTCCATCACCTATTGCATAGGTGTCAGTAATGTAACCCGGAGCTGTTGTTGGATCGTGAATAAGAACAGCAGCGGTAGCATCTTGAATATACTTTTGGTTATTAGCAGCTTGCAAATATGTAATAGTTGCTTTACCTGTGTATTTAACTATTGCGTCAGCAGGCAATGCAACTAGTGTTGCAAGGTTGTTTGCAACAGCAATAACTGTAAAGGTTGAATTGCTCTCGTCTGTAGTACTAGTTGAGGTTACACCTGTAATACGTGCCTTGTAGCCAGTTCCATAGCTAGCATCTGAAGGAATGGTAAAGTCAAATGAACCATCATTCTCTGTAGAGGTTGTAACATCAGTCCATCCCCAGGTTGAAGTGCTTGCATTGTAGACATATGCTTCAATCTTAACATTTTCGCCAACCATGTTTGCAGATACCCATGTAAAAGTAACATTATCTCCTGCGTAATATTTTTCTCCACCATTTGGAGATGTTAATGTAATTACTGGCGAAAGAGTTGCTGTTGTTGTAAATGTCCAAGATGAGTTATCGCTAATGCCAGCAAACGCATTTGTTGAAGGATCTTTAAAACAAGTATTGTCTATGTTTATATAATACTCTATTCCATTTTCAAGGAAATTTGGGAGGATTACAGTAACAACTGAACCTGAAATTGATACTTTAGAAGTAGTAACATCAATTGTACTAACAGTTGAGTTATCAGATACTTTCTTTATTGTAATATTTCCAGTACCCTTAACTACACTTTCGCTAAAAGTTAATGTCAAATCAGGGTTGATTATAACATCAGTTGAGTTATCTGCAGGAAAAACAGCACTTAATGTTGGAGCGAACGCATCAACACCTTTTATATTGATGTCATCAATACCAACCCCAATGGTATTGCTAGTTCCTTGAACATAAAATTTCAATTTAACTTGAGTGCCGGAGTATGCGCTTAAATTAAATTGTGTAACTGGTGCGAGAGATGAAGTTGCTGGTAATCTATTGCCGATGTTTGTCCAGTTTGCTCCATTGTCCGTTGAAATATCAACGTATACAGTATTCTCAGTAGCATTTGCTCCTCCATATGTTCTTGCTGTAAAATCAAGGGTTTCAGAAGAAAATAGATCGAAGTTCATGGCTGGAGTTACTGTACTCGATGTTGCTTTGAGCAACTGTACGTAAGTTGTACCAGCAACATCAACATCAGTCCAAGTAGCAAAACCTGTAACATCTGTTCTTGTAGGTGTAATGTTTACTTGCCCCCAACCAACTTTTGCTCCAATAAGAAGCAGCGCGGTAAGGGCGGTTGTTTTGAGTAAATGTTTAAAATTCATAGGCGTTAATATTTAGTTAGTATTTTGAAATTTAGCGTTGTGTATGCTTTTTTAAACCTCTTGGCAAAGATACTCTGCAAAGAGTTTAAGGGTGTTAAGTTAGGGTTAAATTTTTGATGAAGAGTGTACGTGTTTTCTTTCTTTTGAACAACCAGCGAGATTGGTAAAAATACAATAAAACAAGGCTAAGTTTAGAAAAAAAAACTGCTTACTTGAACTTTTAAACGCAAAGTACGCAAAGCCTGCCTGACGTTAGGCAGGTATTGCGCAAAGAACGCAGAGAACTTGAGAAATTGAGAGGTGAGAGATGAGAAGTGAGAAGTGAGAAGTGAGAAGTGAGAAATTGAGAACTATGTGTCTTTGTGTTTAGTAATGAGTGGGAACTAAGGTTGAAAGTTGAAAGCAAAAGAAATGCTTATCTGCTTATCAACCTCAACAAAGTTCTACAACCTAATGAATTCCTACCTCTTCTTACTTATCAAACTAAAATCAGCAATGGCAATTGCAGTAATAGCCTCGAGAACAACAGGAACTCTGAGCGCAATGCAGGTATCGTGGCGACCTTGAACGTTTAGTTCATCAACTTTACCGCTCGAAAAACTAAAGGTATTTTGGGTTTGCGCTATGCTCGAGGTTGGTTTAACAGCAACCCTAAACACCAACTCGTTGCCATTGGTTAACCCGCCTGTAATGCCTCCGGCATTGTATGAAGCAGTTTTGCCCGTTTCATCGACAAGAGGGTCGTTGTGCTGCGAACCAAACATCTTGGCTGCAGAGAAGCCTGAGCCAAACTCAATGCCTTTAATTGCAGGGATAGCAAAAGCCAAGTGGCTAATTACCGATTCAACCGAATCGAAAAATGGTTCGCCATAACCGACAGAAATATACCCAGCACGACATTCAACAATACCGCCAATTGAATCGCCTTTTTCCTTTGCATCCTTAACTGCTGTAATAATATCAGAACTTCCACCAGCCTCAATTAGCAATGCATTTATTGAGATGTTATTCAATATCTTTTTAGCAACAACCCCAGCAGCAACTAACCCAAGAGTTAAGCGGCCAGAAAAGTGTCCTCCACCACGATAATCGTTAAAACCACCAAACTTTTGGCGAGCAACAAAATCGGCATGTCCAGGCCGTGGATGGTCTTTAATATCGATATAATCGGTTGAGCGAGTATCGCCATTTCTGAAAATTATGGTTAGCGGTGCTCCTGTAGTATGCCCATTGAACCAACCCGAAACAATTTCGGGAATATCGGCCTCTACGCGAGTTGTTGTCCCCTCCGCTCCTGCTCTACGTCTATCCAAATCGGCAGAGAAGTCCTCAGCCTTCAAAGGAATTCCATGAGGGCAACCATCGATAGTAATGCCAATCATCGCACCATGCGATTCGCCAAATATGCTTATCCGAAATATTCTACCAAATGTGTTCATTGTATTGGTTGTTCGTTGTTAGTTGAATGTTGTTCGTTATTTCACTTGCCACTTGTCACGTACCACCTACCTGCCGGTAGGCAGGCTTGTCACTTTTTTCAAATCTTCAAAAAAATCTGGATAGCTCTTTGCTACGCACTCAGCGCCATCAATTTCAATAGTTCCATTGCCAGCCAAGGCTGCGGTTGCTGTTGCCATTGCAATACGATGATCGCCATGAGAAATAACAGAAGCCGCTGTGGGTTTTGAGCCTTTTACTATCATCAATTCGCCTTCAATCTTAATATCGAGTCCCATTTTATCAAACTCAGCCATAAGCGTTGCAGCCCTATCGCTCTCCTTTACACGCAAACGGCTTACCCCAAGAATTCGTGATTCCCCTTCGCAATGCGCTGCAAGCGCAACAAGCGGCGGGAACAAGTCGGGACAATGGGTTGCATCGAAATGGAAGCCATTTAGGTTATGACTATTAACTTCCAAATGGTTTTCGTAGATCGAGACCTTTGCTCCAGCATAGAACAATGCATCAACTATTGCCCTATCGGCTTGAGATGAGTTGATTTGTATATTTTTTACAATAATATTGCCAGCGATAGCCCCGGCAACAAGAAGAAATGCCGCGCCACTCCAATCGCCTTCAACGGTGTAGGTTTTAGGCTGATATTTTTGTCCGGTTTTAACTATAAACGTTTGGTAATTATCATTCTCAACCTCAACCCCAAAATACCTCATCATTCCTAAAGTTATATCGATATATGGGCGACTTTGAAGATTATCAACATGAATGACTGTATCCTTTTGAGCATATGGTGATGCAATTAAAATCCCAGTAAGCACTTGCGAGCTGATTGAGCCATCAATATTCACTTCGCCTCCCTTTAATGAGCCCTTCACTATTATGGGAAGTTTGCCATTATTGGTTTTGCAGTAATCGCACAAAGGGTTTAAAGAATTTTCGACGATATCCATTGGCCTATTAAGCAATGAGCCATGGCCTGTTAATACAACCTCTTGCCCAAGCGTTGCTGCAATTGCCGAAAACATGCGAACGCTAAGTCCCGATTCACCTAGGTTTAAAGGAGCAGTTGGAACTTTTATTCCGCCATTAATAAGCAACCCATCGGGTTGCTGCTCAATGCGAGCTCCCAATGCCTTGCAAACCGATATCGCTGCAAGCACATCATCGCTACTCCCCACTGATAATATGTTTGATTGCCCCAAGGCCATGGAAGCCAAAGCAATGGCTCGTTGAGCCACGCTCTTTGATGATGGTGCCACCACAGTTCCGCTAACCTTTGAAGGCTTTATGCTTCTCTTCATCAATAATTCTATTTACTTCGATATCCGATAACCCTTCGGTTGCAACAATAAAATCGTAGCGTTCATCCAAAGAGAAACTCTCTCCAAGTTCAACCGATTTAATCTTTAAAATACTTCCATCAAGTGGTACCTGAATTGCCTGCGAAAGCATCTCCACAGAGGGTTCATAACCTGCAAAGATTGAAAATGCGCCTACTGCCTGATGGATTAACCATCTATCGCCTTTAACGACTCTAATACCAGCGGCTTCAGCCTCTTCGCATAATGTCGATTTACGATAATTTGCATCAAGAAGCAGTTTAACCCTTGAGTTCCACCTAAAATTTGGCATCGAAACATCAGGAAGTAAAGTTGAGACAACTATATCGATGCTTGGCATTAGCTCATCCAAATCGCTCAATGGAACAGTGACACAGCCCATCAAACGGGCAATCTCATCAGCTTTGCTCTGGGTTCTATTTGTAATAAACACCTCACCACCAGCACTCATCAACCCATAAACAGCAGCTTTTGATGCACCGCCAGCGCCCAAAACCAAACATCTCTTACCAAATATATTTTCACCAACCTCTTCTATCGATTTAATAACGCCTAAATAATCAGTATTATAACCAGTTAGCACCCCATTCTCGTTGCGAATTGTATTCACTGCGCCAATCAGCTCCGCTTCGGTTGAGAGAGAATCGAGCATTGGCAGAAGGTTCTCTTTAAATGGAGTGGTGATATTTGCTCCAAAAATATTGAGTTGGCGAATGGTTTTGATAACATCTTCGCACTTCTCAACGTGAATGCGCGTGTAATAAGCATCGATATGCGAAACGCTAAGCACTGCATTATGAAGCTGCGGGCTCTTACTATGTAAAACGGGGTTACCAAAAACAGCGAGTAGTTTGGTCATTCTTTACCTCAAATTTTTATTGTTATTTATTCTTTCTCCTCCTCTTTTTCACCGCTGACCTGCCTGCCGGTAGGCAGGGACGCGGAGGGCGCAGAGGTTATCTCTTTTAAAACTCCTCAAACTCCTTCAATCTGATTAATCAGCTTTTCAAGTTCCATGTAATCAATTTGCCCGGGAGCAGTTGAGTTGCCCATTACTGATGCAAAGGTAAAAGGCGCACCCAACGAAAGGGCTGCAATCCGTGTTATTTTACCAGCATCGCCCATTCCCAAAGCAACTAATCTACGGTACTTTGAATAAAGTCCTAAGATTCTTGAACTATCAGCTATATTATTCGAAAGACAAGCAATTTTAGCCACATCGGCACCAGCAGCGTAAAGGCTATCAACAATATCGATAATTTCCTTATCATCGGGGGTTTTGCCAAAGCAGTGCCACGATATAATAACCTTGCACTTTTTGCTTCGAGCCAAGTCAATCAATGGCTTTCGCCATTCGGGCGATGTTTCAATCTCCAAATCGACCCAAGCTGCACCAGCCTCAATTGCGCGAGCAAGAATTGATGCACGTTGTGCATCATCATACCGACCCTGACGACAAGTGGCGATAAGGTTTTTATGGCTCGAAAAAACCATCTCGAGCTGATTGGGCATAAGATCCAGTAAATCGATGCGAATCTCAGCCATGCCAACCTCTTCAAGTGTTATCAGAATATCATGAAACGAAGTATTAGCAATGCTAACACAAATATCAGAGCGTATCATTTTGTATAAAATTTTCTATCTCTTTAAAACTTAACTTTTCAACATGAACATTTCCAATTCCATTCATCAACACGAAATGGATAAAATCCTTCTCCTTTTTTTTATCTTTCTTCAATATCTCAAAAACTTCAAGTTTATTCTTATTGTAAGATAGAGGCAATCCAATGCCCGTTAAAAGTTTAACCAAGGAGTCGCGCTCCTCTGGCTTCATCAATCCTTTTAAAACCGAAAGGTTTGCAGAAAAAACGAGACCAATGCTTACCGCTTTTCCATGAGTCATTCCAGTAAACTTCTCAACTGCATGGCCCCATGTATGTCCCAAGTTTAGAACCCTTCGAATTCCCTGCTCTCGCTCATCAGCCTCCACGATCTTAGCCTTTAATTTAACTGATTTCGCGACAAGGTATTCGAGCATTTCTTCATTCATTTTTAATATCTCAGCCGTGTTTTTCTCAATAAAACCGAACATCTCCTTATCTGCAATCAAAGAATGCTTAACCACTTCGGCCATACCACTTACAAACTCGAAAGGGTGAAGCGTTTTTAGCATTGAGATATCGCAAATAACAAACTTTGGCTGATTGAAAGTGCCAACAATATTCTTATACCCATCGAGGTCAACGCCATTCTTTCCCCCAACACTTGCATCAACCTGCGAAAGCAGAGTGGTTGAAACAAATCCAAAATCGATTCCTCGCATATATGTTGATGCCACAAAGCCCGCTAAATCACAAACCACACCTCCACCAACACCAACAATCAGTGAGTTTCGGTCAACATTACTTTCGAGTAGCCATCGGTAAATATCAATTGTGGTCAACAGGTTTTTCGATTTCTCACCCGGTTCGATGGAATAGATTGGAACATTAGGAAAACGATGCCTAGAAAGCCTTTCGATATTCTTATCCGTAATTATAAATATCCTTTTACCTAAAGTGTGATTTCTCAGATTATCAACACTTTCGCCAATCAATATTTGCGAAGAAAAATTTGCACCTTTTACCTCTACTACTTCCATCTAAAAAATATTTGAGGATATAAAGTTATGCTTAATTTTAAAACCATACCTAGATTTTTTCAATGAGTTCATTCTGTACCGAAATTGATTCTTTATGAATTGCATTGTAGAGTTTTCGGATAAAAACAGCCCGCAGCCCAGATTTTTCGCCTGTATCGGTTACCCTATCAAGCACCTGATTCCATCGCTTCGATTGCAGTACCGACATATTTCGATTGGATTTTACAGATGCAATCCGTTCCGAAAGTTCCATTCTGTTTGATAAAGCCCAAAGAAGAAGATCGTCCATGATATCTACCTCGGCACGAAGTTCGTTGAGCAGTTCATCGGGATAAGTTTGCTCGGGACTGCCAACGCTGTCGATAAAAACCAAAAGGCTAAGAAACTCCTCAGGAGTCAACTGTTGAGCGGCATCGCTCAAAGCCTTGGTTGGCTCAGGATGCACCTCAACGATAAGCCCATCGAAACCCAAATCGACTCCACGCTTTGCCACAAAAGGAACTAAACTCCTATTACCCGAAATATGACTTGGATCGCAGATTACAGGCAGGTTTGGATATTTCGCCCTTAGTTCCAACGGAAGTTTCCAGAATGGCTGATTGCGAAAAATGGATTTCCCCCACCACGAAAAACCACGATGGATTGCGCCAATCTTACGAAGTCCAACGTTATGCAATCGACGTATTGCTCCTTCCCACAAATCTAAATCGGGACTAAGCGGATTTTTAACCAAAACAGGGATATCTGTGCCTCTAAGCGCCTCGGCTATCTCCTGCATTGCAAAAGGGTTTGCAACAGTTCGTGCTCCAATCCAAACCATATCAACCCCAAACTTTAGCGCTTCGTAAACATGCTTCTCGGAGCCAACCTCGGTTGAAATTGGCATACCCGTTTCCTGTTTCACATCCCTAAGCCAGCCCAATCCTTCAACACCAAAGCCTTGAAATGAACCGGGCGCAGTGCGGGGCTTCCAGATACCTGCACGCAGGTAGTGAACTCTATTTGTTTTCTTCAGTTCTGTGGCAACTTTCAAAAGTTGCTCGGGCGATTCGGCGCTACATGGGCCTGCAATCAGCAATGAGCTATTCAACTCTGGCTGCCACAACTTGGGTGGAATCAGTCCAGCTAATGGTTTTGTCTCCATGACTATGTTTATTTTTTAATTTCATACTATTCTCAAATTTTTCCCTAACCGATTGTGATTTGGAAATAAGCGCAGCAAGTGCTTCATTATCTTCATTTTTGATAATATCCTTCATCATCTCCATTTGATGAATAAAGAGATTCAGGTGTTTTAAAATGAATTCCTTGTTTTGATTGATAATTGGAATCCAGATATCTGCAGGACTTGAAGCCAAGCGGGTTGCTGAGTCGAATCCGCTTGCTGCAAGGTTACACCAATCATCATCGGTGCTCGCTGCGAATACAGTGTTTGTAAGTCCATAAGATATAACCTGCGGAAGATGCGATACCATTGCCACAAGGCTATCGTGCGTTTCGGCATCCATCAACTCAACATGCATTCCAATGGTTTTAAACAAATCAATTGCCTTTTCCAATACATTGCTTGAGTTGAGTTCCGACTGGCAGATCACCACTTTTCGCCCTCGTAGAATTTGTGCATCGGCATTTTGTGGACCACCAACCTCCATGCCTGCCATTGGGTGGGCAGCAATAAAATTCCTTCGTTTTGGGTGATGCTTTAGCGCGTTACATATGGTAACCTTCGTTGAGCTAACATCAATAACAATGGCATTTTCCTTCGATTTTGTAAGAATCTCAGGAATAACCTTTAGCGCAATATCCACAGGAACAGAAACTATAATTACATCAGAGCAAAGGCAGATACTATCCATTGATGCGCTGAAATCGACAATTCCCATCTTCTCGGCATAGCCTAAATTCCTTGGGTTTTTATCAAACCCAAAAATCACGTTGCCTTTACCCCTAAGTCCAAGGGCAATTGAGCCGCCAATCAGCCCTGTTCCAACTATTGAAATATTTGTTTTCATTATTCTATCTAAAAATGTTAAATCGCCTTACCCTAAAAAGAACCTCGTTTAGTGTTTCAATATCGGAGCAAAGCGATATCCTTATAAACCCTTCGCCATTACTGCCGAAAACCGTTCCGGGTGTAATGAATACGCCTAACTGCTTAAGAATCTCGCCTGAAAAGGCCTCCGCTTCGGTGATAAAATCTGGAATCTTAGCCCAAAGGAAAAGCCCACTTTGATTATGGTTGAAAGTACAATCGAGTTCTCCTGCAATTTGTCGTGCAATGGCCTGACGCAACCTGTACTCCGCATTAAGGTTGGCATACCACTCTTTCCCACAACCCAATGCTGCCACAGCAGCAAGTTGAACGGGTAGAGGCATTCCAGAGTCCATATTGGTTTTGAACCGCAATACCTTTGAAAGAATATCGGCATTTCCTACCATCATGCCTACTCGCCAACCAGCCATGTTGTGCGATTTGCTCAACGAGTTCAGCTCAATGGCAACATCGCTTGCCCCATTCACCTGAAGGATAGACATTGGTTCAGGGTTTAGAATAAAACTATATGGATTATCGTGGCAAATAAGAATACCATGCTTACGCCCAAACTCAACAATTTGCGCCAATAACTCTTTTGTTGGTCGAGTGCCTGTAGGCATATTGGGGTAGTTCACCCACATCAACTTTACACCTTTCAAATCCATCTTTCCCAATTGAGCAAAATCAGGGAAGAAGCCATTTCGCTCCAACAACTGGTACTCCAGAACCTCAGCACCAGCCATCTGCGAAGCAACTTTGTAAACGGGATAACCGGGATTGGGCACTAGCACTTTATCGCCTTCGTTGAGAAAAGCCATGCTTAAATGCATGATTCCCTCCTTTGAGCCCATCAATGGCAAAACTTCGGATGTGTGATTAAGTGTTACATTATAGTAATTCAGATACCATTCCGAAATAGCATTTCGCAACTCATCAGTTCCGCGATAACCCTGATAGCCGTGACTGCTGCGTTTATAACTTTCATTGGTAAGAGCATCCAGCATTTGGGTAGGCGGAGGCATATCGGGACTGCCAATCCCAAGGTTGATAACCTTTACGCCCTGATTAGCCAACGCCTCGAGTTCCAAACGTTTTGTTGAGAAGTAGTATTCCTGTACTGTCTCAATCCGTTTTGATGTTTGTATTTCCATAACACTTAACTTTTTTACCACGAAGGGCTCAAAGGTTACACGAAGTAAAATGCTGAGATTCTTAGTGTTCTTTGTGATGCACTTTGTGTTCTTTGCGGTTAGATTTTATTTAACAGTAATGCACCAAACTCTCGGCGGGTTCGTGCTGAATTTGTAGTTCGTGGCTTCGGTATAATCCCAAGATTTTTAATGATGAGGTGTGCTCCTTTGCAACCTCAAGCACCATTTGAAACTTAAGAAGCGAATCGAAAACCAAATCGGCATGAAACACATACTCCCATTTACTGCCCACAATGGGTAGCGACTGAAGCATGGTCATATTAATTCTGCTTTCGGCAAAAGGCTTTAGAATTTCAAGCAAACTCCCCGGCCTATGCTTGGCCGTAAAGGTGATGCTTGCCTTATTAGCGTTTACAGGTAACTGAGTAACACCCTTTTCAAGAATTAAGAATCGAGTATAGTTCTCCTTATTCGATTCGATGGATGGTGCAATAACATCAAGGCCATACTCTTGAGCAGCATTTTTGCTTGCCACTGTTGCAATGCCCTTTAGCTTAAGCTCAGCAATTTGCTTTGCGCTTAGCGCTGTATCCTCGCACTCGACGAGTTTAATTGATGGATGCTTAAGGAAGAAATCGGTGCATTGAGCCAAAGCCATAGGGTGCGAACGCACCTCGCTTATAGTTTCAATTGATTCGCCATGGTGAGCAATAAGATTCTGAACAATGTCAATGTAAATCTCGCCGGTAATCTGCAATGACGACTCTCTGATTAGCGCATAATTTGGAAGAATACTTCCTACCAGAGAATTCTCAATGGCCATAATGCCATAACTTGCTTTACCTTTCTCAACTGATTCGATTAATTCACGAAACGTTATGCACTCGTTAATTTCAATCTTTGAACCGAAATACCTTTCAGCAGCCTCCTGATGGAATGCTCCTCTAACCCCTTGAATTGATACAATCTTTTTCATTTTTATCGATATTAATATTAAAGTTTCTCTTTGCTTTGTTCCCAATTGGCTTTGCTATCGGGATTGTTCAACTTGTTAATTCCAATTCGCTTCGCTTTTGGAATTATAGTTTCACAAAAAAAGAGGTCCCTTTTCGGGGACCTCTTCGCATTTTATCTTTTACTTTTTTCACAAAATGCTCTCAGTCCCCAGGTTTTGGCGATAAAAAAAGTAAAAGAAAAAATATGATATATAACCTAAACTTCTCATCTGCTATCCATTAACTATCTTGCCATTTCTTTTGTCTTAAGTCTGATGTCTTGCGTCTTGAATCTGCTTTAAAATAAAAAAGCCCCGATTTCTCAGGGCTTGGTATATTTTGTGTTTTAAAATCTCATACTATATTTCACACAATTGCCAAGCCCCTGCTTCCGTAAAAGAAGAAGTAAAAGTAGCTTGCATAAAAAGTTGTGCTGTGCGAAATCATATATCTATTATCTGTTTGCAATGATACGAAAAAAACTAATACATGCAAATATTTAAAGGTTAAGCATTTTTAATTGAATCAATAGCCTGTTTTGGATCATTAGCCTTAAACACGGCATTACCAGCCACTAGCACATCGGCACCAGCATTATAAAGAGTAGCAGCGTTGGTTGCATCAACACCACCATCAACCTCGATAAGGGTTTTGCAACCCTTTGCTGTAATCATCTCTTTTAGACGAGATATCTTCTGAACGCTATTCTTGATGAATTTTTGTCCGCCAAAACCAGGGTTAACAGACATGATAAGCACCAAATCGGCCTCCTCAATAATATCTGCAAGTAGTTCAACAGAAGAATGAGGGTTGATTGAAACACCAGCCTTCATGCCAAGTGCACGAATTTGGTTTAAAGTACGATGAAGGTGTGTACAAGCCTCGTAATGAACGGTTAGAATATCGGCACCAGCCTCCTTGAACTTTTCGAGATAACGATCAGGATCAACAATCATCAAATGAACATCCAATGGCTTTTTAGCCATTTTCTTAACCTGAGAAACCACAGGGAAGCCAAATGAGATATTGGGCACAAAAACGCCATCCATGATATCGAGGTGAAACCAGTCGGCATTGCTGGTATTAACCATTTCGATATCCTTATTCAGATTGCCAAAATCGGCTGATAGTAATGAGGGTGCAACTAAATGTGCCATTTATTATTTTTTTTTACAAAAGTAAATAAAATAGTTGATGGTTCACAGTTGACAGTTGACAGAGATATTTTATACCATAAACTTATTAACAAAAACGAGCGACTTTTCAGTCGCTCATCCCTTATAATGTAACTATATCTTCCTTGTTATCTTATCAACTTTTCAACTATCCCAAGTAGGTCTTAAGAATCTTACTACGGGTTGTTTGCTTTAACCGTTTGATAGCCTTCTCCTTAATCTGGCGAACACGCTCACGGGTAAGATCAAACTCCTCACCTATCTCCTCAAGCGTATGAGGATGCTTACCGTTTAATCCGAAGTAAAGGCGAATAATATTTCCCTCACGTGGAGTCAAAGTAGCAAGAGCACGTTCAATCTCCTTGCGCAAGCTATCATTTAGTAGGCCTCTATCGGGAGCAGGTGAATCGTGCGAAAGGATTACATCGTACAAGTTGCTATCATCATCCTGAGTTAATGGAGCATCCATTGAAAGGTGACGGTTTGAGCTACGTAACGCTTCCTTAACATCATCAGTAGCAAGTTCGAGTACCTCTACTAGCTCGGCAACCGAAGGCTCTCGTTCAAACTTTTGTTCAAGATCAGAGAAAGCTTTATTTACCTTATTAATAGAACCAATCTTATTTAGCGGAAGTTTTACAATACGAGCCTGTTCTGCTAAAGCCTGTAGAATAGATTGACGAATCCACCATACAGCATATGAAATAAACTTAAATCCACGAGTCTCATCGAAACGTTGGGCTGCCTTAATCAGACCAAGATTGCCCTCGTTAATCAAATCGGGTAGGCTGAGCCCCTGATTCTGATATTGCTTTGCAACAGAAACCACAAAGCGAAGATTTGCCTTAACCAGCTTGTTCAACGCCTCCTCATCACCCTCCTTCAACTTACGAGCATATGTTACCTCTTCGTCTGCAGTTAAAAGATCAACCTTACCAATCTCGTGCAAATACTTATCGAGAGATACTGTTTCTCGATTTGTTACCTGTTTAATAATCTTAAGTTGTCTCATGCTTTTGCAATAACTATGAAATAAACAAACGGTTGAATATAATTATTAATTAATGAAAAGATCTCTTTGTGTCACTTTTTTTTACAATCGGCCTAAAATCGTAAACTATTGTCTATATTTTTGGGGATTAAAAAGTATTTACGTATCATTGCATAAATTTTCCGCCTGAAACTCAGTTTTCAAAATCCCAAGTTTCATTTTCAACAAGATTTTTCAAAGCGTGTAATTCTTTCAAAAGCAAATCAATTTAAATTTTTAACATATAATGATGTACGACATCCTAGAACTTAACAAGAAGCTACTTCCTGAGCTTAAGGATATAGCTAAAGAGATGAATATTAAAAAATTCGAAAATCTCCGCAAACAAGATTTAATCTATCAAATCCTCGATCAACAGGCTATCAACGCCGTTAATGAACCAAAAAACAAACCCAAAGAGAAAAAAGAGTTCAAAAGACCCGAAAAAAGGGATGAACGAAGAGAAGTAAAAAAAGTAGTTGCACCACAACAAGCAAAAGTAGCCGAGCCACAACCAGTAAAAGCAGTGGAACCACAACCAGCAGCAAAGGTAATTGAGGTTCAACCCAAAAACGAGCAAAATAATAACGACCGTGATAAAAGGAAACGCTTTACTCGTCCAAAAGATAATTCAGGAGAACCCGTAAAGATAACCCTTCCAAATCAGCAAGAGCCTCAAAAAGAGGCTACAGCCAACGCCCCACAGCAAAATAATCAGCCACAGCATAATCAACCAAATCCCAATCAGCATCAACGCCGCGAGGGACGTCCATTCCAACTTAAGCCAAAGCCACTCTTTAAAGATCAAAAATCGGTTCCACTACCCGATGCCGATCTAGTTGCCGATATCCCAGAGCCAATTGTTGAAAATGGTGAGGTGGCAAATGAATTCGAAGTGGTTACACCTATTGTTGAGCAAGAGGCAAAGCAAGAAAATGTTCAAACCGAAGGTGTTGCTAATAATGAGCAAAACGTTCAAGCAGGCGAAAATGTTAGCGATGGTTCGGTTAAACCAGTAATTCGCGATCAGAACATCCGTCGCGGGTTCGATAATAGAAACAGACCAAACGACAGCAGACCTGAGCGTTTCGATTTTGATGGTATTGTTAGCACCACAGGTGTTCTTGAGATTATGCCCGATGGTTACGGATTCCTTCGCTCATCGGATTACAACTACTTAAGTTCACCCGATGATGTTTACGTTTCACAATCGCAGATTAAGCTTTTTGGCTTAAAAACTGGCGATACCGTTACAGGCACAATCCGTCCTCCAAAGGATGGCGAAAAATATTTCCCTCTAATTAAGGTTAACGAGATTAACGGTCGTAACCCCGATTATATCCGCGACCGCGTTCCATTCGATTACTTAACCCCACTTTTCCCTAACGAAAAGTTCACCCTTTTAGGTAACGGACAAAACTCATTATCGGCAAGGGTTGTTGATATGTTCTCGCCAATTGGTAAGGGTCAACGTGGATTAATCGTTGCTCAGCCAAAGACTGGTAAGACTATCCTACTTAAAGAGATTGCCAACTCAATTGCAGCAAACCACCCAGAGGTTTACATGATCGTTCTTTTGATCGATGAGCGTCCTGAAGAGGTTACCGATATGGCACGTAGTGTAAACGCTGAGGTTATCTCATCAACATTCGATGAGCCAGCCGATCGCCATGTGAGAATTGCCAATATCGTTCTCGAAAAGGCAAAACGTATGGTTGAGTGCGGTCACGATGTGGTTATCCTACTCGATTCTATCACCCGTTTGGCACGTGCTTTCAACACCGTTCAACCAGCATCTGGTAAGGTTCTTTCGGGTGGTGTTGATGCTAACGCATTGCACAAGCCAAAACGTTTCTTTGGTGCTGCTCGTAACATCGAGAATGGCGGTTCGCTAACCATTATTGCAACAGCTCTTACCGAGACTGGTAGCAAGATGGACGAGGTTATCTTCGAGGAGTTCAAGGGTACAGGTAACATGGAGCTACAATTGGATCGTAAGCTATCCAACAAGCGTATATTCCCAGCTGTGGATATCACCGCATCAAGCACACGCCGTGATGACCTACTGGTTGAGAAGGATGTACTTCAGAAGATATGGATACTTCGCAACTACCTAACCGACATGAACTCGGTAGAGGCCATGGCCTTCTTCCGCGATCGTTTGGTTAAAACACAAACCAACGAGGAGTTTTTGTGGAGTATGAATAGTGATTTTTAGTTGACAGTTTTTAGTTGACAGTTGACAGATAAAAAATATGAAGCAAAAGAGCGAGTGACTGAGAGGTTGCTCGTTTTTTTTAGTTGAGAGTTGACGGTTGACAGTTTTAGTTAAAAAGCTGGCGATCATTATAACGCAACACTGCATACAGCAAATAAAAAACAAAAATTATCATAACTTTGGATAAATAATTACTTAGTAACAGATTTGTTGACATTAACATTATGAGTAATTCAAAAATATCCATTCGTTTTTTTGACGACCGTGAAGTACGAGCCGTTTGGGATGAACAAAACGCCAAGTGGTGGTTTAGCGTTTTGGATATTTTAGCACTGCTTACCGACCAAGACAACTACACCAAAACCCGCAACTACTGGAAATATCTTAAAGCCAAGTTGAAGAAAGAAAACAGTCAAGTGGTTAGTGCTACTACCCAGTTGAAACTTCTTGCACCAGATGGTAAAAAGCGATTAGCCGATATGCTCGATTACAATGGCATTATTGCCTTAGGCAAAGAATTCCCAGACAAAAAAGCAAACCAATTTTACTCCATCTCTTTGGCAAAAGCATTCAGAATTGATTGTTAAATTATCATGGGGCTTTGCCCCATACCCCACTTCCTTTTTTTGTCTTGAAACAAAAAAGGAAGCAAAAAAATTCAAGACAAAACGATGCTTCTACCCACAAGGCTATCTCTGGCTCGCCGTTTTGTCTCGCCTCCCGCTTGATTTTTGCCGTCTTCTAAACAAAATCGACTGCTTCATCAATAAAATAAGTAGTTATAGATTAAATTATTGCTTATGGATTAATCCCTAATCCTATTCATACAATTATTTTATATGCTTACTCCTCTATTTATTTTATTTTGATTTTACACTGATTTTTAAAATCTAATTATATAATTCTGTGAACTGTGAACTTGGTTGACAGGTTTGAGTTAACAGTTGACAGTAAAAAAATAACATAACCCAAACTGAATTACTCTGACAACGAAAAACTCAGAACTCTCAACTGTGAACTCTCAACTTCACTCTAAGTACAAATTAACAATCGTTCCACAACAAATACCCTTAAATTGATTATCTTTGTGGTTCCCATAAATGGGGCTGACCTGGTTTTGACAGCATGTAGAATGGGTCTGTAAGCATGTCGAGCGTGGTGAAGCTGGCTCGTAAATCCCAGGACACAAATTATATACGGCGAATCAAATTACGCTCTTGCTGCTTAATTACGCTATGCGAATTAGCTTAATTCCTTGCCCTAGGCGGTAGGGAACGAGATGTCTCGCAAAGAACTCCTCCCTGTTGTTCTTTGCTTACGGGGCACCAAACCAACGGGGATAGCTAGGGCAGACACCTCTAACACCCGGCAAAACACTAGAGGATAAGGGATAGTTCGGTCGCATTTCGCCTGGCTAGCCACGAAAATCAAGAAATGCTAAGCATGTAGAAAGCACACTGGTTCCTTGTTTGGACGAGGGTTCGACTCCCTCCAGCTCCACAACCCAAAAGCAAACAAAAACACCTCCGAATGGAGGTGTTTTTTTATTTTCCGGAAACAGATGCAAGCTTGCTTGCAGATGGGTTCGGGAAAATAAAAAAGATTTTGCGAAGCAAAAGATTTTGTTTGCTTTTGGGTTGATGTTCTCCCCCACAGGGACGGTTCGCGCAGCGAACACCCCCTCCAAGAAAGTGACAAGCTACAAGTGACAAAACCAAATTTCACATATTAGAAGCAAAAGATTTTGTTTGCTTTTGTGTTGTTTCTCCCCCACCCGGGATCACGAGCGAAGCGAGTACCCCCTTCAGCTAGCTTGCTATTAACCGACGAAAAAACAAAACAGCCATGCTCCGCATGGGGTTGTTTTCAATTTGGTTGATTCTCCCCCAACGGGACGGTTCGCGCAGCGAACACCCCCTCCAAGAAAGTGGCAAGTGACAAGGGAAAAGTGACAGGTTACAGATGACAAGTTACAAAACGCTGGCGCGCAGGCACGTCCAACCGGCGAGCCGGTAATAGCGAGACGAAAATCGCGGCGCGTATCGGTTGGTGCGGCAGGAAAGAGCGTTTGAGGGTGCGGGTTGCAGCATCGGGGGGACTTGATTTTTTGTTACTTTTTCATCAAGGAAAAAGTAAGAAGAAACCTGATGAGCGTAGCGAACATCCCCTCAATTAAGATAAAAGCCAGAAATCAACCGATCGTTTTATGCGATCTCGCCGCAGGTAAAACTCAAAACCACTCCTTTAAAATTATATCTAAAAGCATATATTTTTGTATTTATCAAATATTTTATACGCAAAAACATATAATTAATTAAATTTTACTACTTTTATATCCAAAAACATATAAAATGGATCGGCTAGCAGATTTTGTCAAAACCAGAAGGAAGAAACTAGGCCTAACTCAGGAGGAGTTTGCCGAGAAAGCAGGGGTTGCTTTAACCGTTATCAGAAAAATTGAGCAGGGTAAAGATAACCTGAGCTTATCTAAGGTAAACCAAGTATTGATTATGTTTGGTCATGTATTATCCCCTATAAATATCAAAGATGCGACAAGGAATAGTGAAATATAATGACGAGCTAACTGGTATATTGACAGAGGAAGACGATGGAGAATACCTATTCGTTTATGACGAAAAGTATATTCTCAAACATCCAAATCAATTCATCACCTTTCAAATGCCGGTAAGGAAGCAGCCGTATCGCAGCAAACAGCTATTTCCATTTTTCGATGGTTTGATTCCAGAAGGTTGGCTATTGAATATTGCAGCAGAAAGCTGGAGATTAAGCAAAAACGATAGAATGGGACTACTACTCGCATGCTGCAAAAATGCAATTGGAGCAGTAAGCGTTCACCCTTTAATGGTGCCTAAAAATGAATAAATGCTTGTTTTGCTATAAGGAAATGCCTGTAAATACTGATGGTGATTATCACCCACAGTGCATAAAAGCATTCTATGGAACCGCACAGGCGCCAGTGCTACCCTATCAGCTATCGGAAATTGAACAGCTGGCAAAAGAAGCCGTTGAGAGGTCGATAACGGTTCCAGGTGTGCAACCCAAATTGTCGTTGGGGTGGATTAAGACTGAATTGGGAAAGGGACATCAAGGGCGCTTAACCATTATGGACGCATTGAATGGTCAATATATTTTGAAACCACAAAATACGAAGTATCAGCAGATGCCCGAGAACGAGCACATTTCCATGAAATTGGCAGAATTGTTTAAAATAGATGTTGTACCATTCAATATGATTCGTTTGGCATCTGGAGAACTATGTTACATTACTAAACGTATAGATCGTAAACCGGATGGTTCCAAAATCCATATGATTGACTTCCTGCAAATTCTTGAACTAGAAGATAAGTACAAGGGCACAATGGAAACATTGGGAAAAACAATCGGCGATTTGTCGGTAAATATGCTATTGGATAAGCTACGTTTTTTTGAAATGACCATTTTTAGCTACGTTATTGGCAACAACGACATGCACCTGAAAAACTTTTCCATGTTGCTTTCAGAAACGGGCTGGATGCTTTCTCCCGCATACGACATGTTGAATGTAAAACTGATTCTACCAAAGGATAAAGATGATTTGGCCCTCTTGCTAGGTGGCAAAAAAGAGAACTTTAACAAAGGGTATTTCGATAGGCTTGGTATTGCTTTAAGGCTAAATGAGAAGCAAATAAATTCAGTATATAAAAGGCTTAGTAAATGGCTAGATGAAGCCACCCAAATGATAGACATCTCTTTTCTGAACGAAAAACACAAGAAAGCATATAAAGAATTAATCGCTAAGCGTGTAATACAATTAACTACATAGTCCAACAAGTTCCCGAAAGATACCACATTGAAAAGACATTTGATTTCAGATGCTAGACTTCAGACATCTGATATTAGATAATACCAAAATTTAAAGTCCAAGAAAACCGCAGAAGCTGCTAAAAACATTAGGGCAGGCAGGAGGCACGTCCAACCGGCGAGCCGGTAATAGCGAGACGAAGTCAAGCACGCGCTAGCGATGAGGTCTTAATTACCTTATTGTAGCTATAATAGAGTTATAGTAAATGGTGGTGGTGGCTTCGTACCCTGAATCAGTTCCAACAATTAGCCAAAACTCACCATCTGCGTTAGATTGAACGCTTACAGCGGTTGAAGTTTTTAACTTCTTTAGTTTGTATACCTCTTCGTTGGTTCCATTGGCAAAATTCCCCATATTCTTCATATTTACACCATCTACACTTTGGTTACCCTTATCAATATTCATACGGTAATGGTTATCGTAGCTATCAACAACTCCTAAGGGTTCAATGGCTGATGCTCCTCCTTTAAGACCCACCGATTCGCCGGGTGCTCCGCCAACGCCAACACTTCCTGTTGGTGCATTTGTTGCTATCTCGATTTCGATACATACTGTATAGCTCCCATTGGGTTTTAGCCCGCCAACCTTTTTTTTCACAAACATAAACAGGTCATCGCTATGGTTATTCCCCGATTGCATTAACGCTTTCTCATTAGCGTTAAGGGGTGCAGGCAGCGATGCGTGTGAAAACTGAAACTCGTAAAAATTCTCAACATCTGGGTCGTTTGGGTAATCGGCAAAGCCGCCAACCCATCCTTGGCTATCCGACTCAAAATCGAAAACAAATTTGGCTGCCAAATCATCATCATCTTTTGCACAGCCAGCCATTATAACAGCACCAATAGCAAAGAAAAAGGGAAATAATCGTTTCATAGTTAATTCATTTTAAACCTCACTTTTTTATAACGATGCTAATTAATAATTATTACAAACTTAGAAGCATTGGGGTTTTGTTTGCTTTTGGGTTGATGATCTCACCTGCTAGGGATGGTGCTCCCAACATGAGCAAGCCTCTGAAGACTCCAGCCATCGTGAGACAAGCATTGTATTATTTAATCCCTCGAGAATGTTAAAAATAAATACTAAATTTGTTAGTAATGTAAGAGATTAACAAAATTGAAGCTTGTTTATTAAAAGTATGCAAATACCAACCTCAGATAGAATACCAGTAAACCGATTGGCTGCCTGTTTCAACAATACCTCAGCAACATATAAGTTTTATTGGTTTTTATCAATTATTCAATCTGTAGAACTTGGCAACTATAAAATACCGAAAAGAGTTTTGTTTGCAAGGATGATAGCAAATGCTTGGTATACTGTAAACTATTTTCATGTTTCATTTGGTTCGCAAGATAAATTACAAAGCGCAATCGAGACTATACTTAATATAGAACCATTAACTATAGATGATGATAGAGAGAGAATTTTTCAAACATTAACTAACACAGTAAACAGATTAACATTAACTCAACTTAAGTATTTCAATAATCAAGTACCTCACTGGTTCTTAAGCCCGTGGTTTCCTGGTGTAAATAAAAATGAAATATATAAGTCATCACAAGAATACAAAGGAGAATGTTTGTATGCATTATTTGATGACTACATTGTTGTCAATAATAAATGGACTAAATATTTAGAGGAAAATATTCGAGTCCTTAAAGACTTTTGCTATTGGAATCTTACGCTATTTCTTCAGTCAAAGAATCCGAATGTACCCGATATCTCAAGTAAACTTATAAAGCCAGCAACAAGAAATAACCTAATAAAACAACGTAAACAATTTTGGGATATTGTAATAAATGAGTGCGGTTCCGTTAAATGCATATACACAGGGAATAATCTCACAATCGGTAATTATGCAGTTGAGCATTTTATTCCATATAATTTCGTTTCTCATGATTTAATTTGGAATTTAATACCTGCAGATAAATCATTTAACAGCACAAAAAGTGATAATCTACCTCCTTTAGACAAATATTTTGATTCTTTCTTTTCTTTACAAAAGATGGCGATCGATATTGTAAAACGCGAAACACCAAGAAATAAATTTCTTGAAGATTATCTTACAATTTTTACAGATTTAAATGAAATTTCAGAACTTCCCATCAACTTTACTCGTGAAAAATTCAAAGAAAGAATTCAGCCTATAATAACAATTGCATCTAATAACGGATTTGATTTCATGAAATGACTCTTCTCAACAAATATAGCCACCTAACCGCTAAAGAGAGAGAAAAACTCTCCTTTCCTGCAAAATTGCTTTTAGAAAAAGGTCTCCTTATAGGAAGTATTTTGGACTTTGGGTGCGGATTAGGAAAAGATGTAGAATTACTCAAAAAGAGAAATCTTTGTGTCTTTGGTTATGACAAGCATTACTTCCCAATTTACCCAAACGCAAGATTCGATACAATAATTTGCTTCTATGTTTTGAATGTATTAATGCCTGAGGAACAATCTGAAGTGTTAATGGAAGTGTCACAATTGCTAAAGCCTTCAGGCAAGGCGTATTTCGCTGTTAGAAGAGATATTCAATTTGAAGGATTTCGAACACACAAAATCCATAAAAAACCAACTTATCAGTGCAATGCAAAATTGAATTATAAATCAATCTTTATAAATGAAAATTGCGAGATTTATGAATACCAACATTACAACCAATTAAGAAATAAGAAGAGCAAAGGTTGCCCTTTTTGTTCTCCCAGCAGTCAGACTGAATTGCAGTTAGAATCAGCAACGGCGTATTCTATTTTTGACAAGTATCCTGTAAGTGAAGGACATGTATTGATTATACCTAAAAGACATGTTGAGGACTATTTTCAACTTACGTTCAAAGAGCAATCTGCATGTTGGTTTATGCTAAACAAAGCAAAAGAAATCATAACCAAGAAGTACAAGCCCGATGGTTTCAATGTAGGAATCAATATTAATAAACCAGCAGGGCAAACTGTTCCTCATGTACATATTCATTTGATTCCAAGATATTCTGGAGACGTGGCTGAACCAATTGGAGGAGTAAGGTGTGTTATTCCGTGGAATCAAAAATACTAAATGGTTAGTTTAAGCAAATTTGTTTACATCTTGTGTTACGAGGTTAAATTTATTATCTACTCTTTAGCACGGTAGTTTTTAAACTAGCAATTTTGTTTTCTAAGCAATCCATTACATACTAGTACGTGTTTAGAGATGCGCACTAATGAGAGTTTGAAAATATTAAAGTAAATTTAAGCAGAGCAAATTGTTATATTTGTTATGAGAAAAGGTAAAACCTAAATATTTAAAAAAACAAGTCAAATTAACACACCTAGGCTTGTCGAGTAAAAACTATTGAAACAATATTATGGAGGCTCTGCTCCTAATCATTATAGTTATCTTGTTCACCTTTTTTTCTCGCTGGAGATTTTATAATAAGCGGGAACAACGCAGGGACAATTACGTTAATGAGTATTTAAAATCAGAGGCATGGCAACGAAAGAGGTATGTAGTGCTTAAACGTGACAATTGGCGGTGCGTTTACTGTGGGGCACCTGCAACTCAAGTCCATCACTTAAAATATGCAAAAAGGAATATAGGAAAAGAGCCTATCGAATGGCTAGTTTCCGTCTGCAATTCATGTCATAAATCCCTGCACAACTAAAAGACCTCATGTCAGCATATTAATATTTCCCCCTCCCGGGGTCGTATTGTTAGGGTATTCATTGTTTCTATCAACCTTTGAACCCGCTGGGGTCGATGAATACCTACAAAGCATAACCCACTCGTCCATCGCAAAAAAAAACATTTTTTTTTAATTTCTTCCCAATGGATTACAAGCAATCAACTCGAACAAGGGTATTCATATACATTAGCAAGTTCTACCTGTAATAATAAAAAAAAGACGAGTCTGCAGCCTCGTCCTAACAACGGTTTTAGGGTAAGTGTATAGAGTTGTCGTTAATATGATACCTAATTACTCAAACCCCCTATGCTGTAAACAGAAAAGTTGAAAAGAGAATTAAACCATCTCTATTAAATAAAAACGATTAAGGTTTACACCTTAATCGTTTTTACTGAATACTCTATCTGTCTATATTAGAAACCTAATCTCAAACCTGCCATTATAGAAATTCCTTTACGATCCTTAAACAAATCACTCCAATTGACTACTTTATAAGTTCCATTATGTTCAAAATAAGCATCAACAGATTTAGCATCTTTATTAAGAACAAAAGCATTCTTAACAAACAAATAATATCCTACACCACCTGTTAGCTGAATGTTATGCCTTAAATTTAAAGCTAAGTTTGCACCTCCCTTTAAATAATAAGTCATTGGGCCTGTAAATTTTGATTTATCTTTTTCAGGTATAGGATTATAGTAACTACCACTTTTTATAAATACATAATCAATCAGATCTGATGCAAACTCTACCCCACCACCAAAATAGGGTCTTATCTCAGTATTTCGGGTGAGCATAAATCCTTTTGCAAAACCAAGACCTATACGTAAGAAATTATACGTATCCTTATTCCCACCATAATTTGTTAAGTCGTAGGTTTTTTCTTCATAAGCAACATCAACATAGATAAATTGAGCAGGAATACCTATAAGTCTACCAAACCGGTAATCAAATCTTCCGTAATATCCACCAACTTCACCAACCTCCATACCACCATAAAATTCTAATCCACGGTCAAGCTCCTGCTTTAGCAGATAACCTGGTTGTAATTTAAGACCCGAAGTTTGATAAAACCTTGATGTACCCATATTACCAGTTGCCAATTGCCTATTATCAACAATCTCAGAGGTTGCTCTTATAACCCCTCTTCGTCTGGGAACAGATGAATTTGTTTTCTTTCTGTAAACAAATTCATATGCAAAATATCTGTTATCGCATTTGAGTCCTTCTTTCAAACCAATTTTTGCTCTTGTTGGATGAATTTGATAAATAGGTGTTTTAACTTTAAAATCCTCTATTTTCATCTCCAATCTGGTAATGCTTTTATTGTACGCTTCTTGCACAACTGATTCTAGTAATGCACTCATTGTACCATTAAAATCAGTTACCTTGTCTTTAGATTCCGAATTAGACACTAAAACGGGGCGTGTACTTTTATAAACAAACTCAACAGGGATTTCAAGTTGATTATACTTCTTTATCTTTTCATTTCTTTGTTCTGGTGAATCATCTTTATTTATCCAACAGCTATTATATAAGGTACTTTGAATTTCATCATCAAACTTTACTTTAAAGAGGTATATATTAACATCAGCTGACCAACCTATCGATTTTGTATCTTTTTGTTCAGCCATGGTTGAGATATTCTGAAAATCTAATACTAAAATATAGCTGAGTTTAATAAGGTTTTCGCCAAAATCCATTAGGGCTGATTCTCCTCTTTGAGTCATTTGGGCAACATTATAAGCAGCATCTGTTGCATCAAATCTTCCACGCTCCTTAATGAGCTCCATATCCATTGTTCCATCGCCTCTTCGATTAAACCACTTATTTAAAATATCCTTTCCAACATTATCGGATTGTAGCTTTTGCCTAATTAGCTCTTCAGGCTTAGCGGTTGCACCTAATCGATTAAAAGGTGCGTTAAAAACCATTTGGTTAAAATTATTATCGTCAAACTTTTCAGGAAAATCTAAAGAGTTAATTTTTCCTTCCACATCCGATGAATGCTTCTCATCTGTAAACTTCATGTAGAAAAAAGTCATGGATGGTCTGTTGTAAGATGTCTTAAATGCTTTAGGGGCTTCCACATTTTGAGCGGAAATCCTAAGAATAGCAAAGAACAAAAAAGCAAAAAATAAAAGAAATTCTTTTTTCATCTTGAATTAAGTTTTAGGTTAGGTTATAATGATAATTTTATAATGCTGAGTCTTTCATTTTCAATAGTATTATTTATTCCTACTCTTTTTCGTAAAGAGGTTTTTCTCTTTATCTAAGAATTGAATACAAATTTAACCTATTGTTATGTTATTCTACTTCACGGAAAACCGTGATTTTTTCTCTATTTTAGATTTACGTAAGATTTTATCTTCACTATTCGGTTCTAGTTTTAGTGATAGCGTTTAAACTAATAGAATTGCTGAAAAGGTTAACTGAGTAAATTTCGGAAAGCATACCAATTAAAAAAAAGTGTAACTTTCATAAAGATAATTGCACACCGAAGTTTGTACAAAATGAAATCAAAAACCAATATCAATCTAGCCCTTACGAATTCTGAAAAGCAGAAACTCAGGATTAATAAGCTCAAAATTGCTGACATTCCAAGCTACGCCACTGATGAACTGGAGGTATTGCTCGGTGTGACATTTGAGCGGGCAAGAGAAATTTACGCATTGATTGAATTCCAAATGATACCATCCATTGGGATTAAATTTGCTGAAGATTTGATATCGATGGGATACTACTCAATAGATGATCTGAAGGGTAAAGATGGTGCTAAACTTACCGAAGATTTCGAGCAATTAAAGGGGTATTGGATTGACCCTTGCGTGGAAGATCAGTTTCGTCTAGCAGTTCATTTTGCTAAAACTAAGGATACCAGTAAAAAATGGTGGGACTTTACCGAGGAGCGAAAGAATTACCGTTCCAAAAACGGATATCCCCCCACCCGACCTCAAAAAGCGTGGCACGAAACAATTGAAATAAAACATAGAAAAAGCTAAAGCTAATCTCCAACAGATTATTTTGCCTTACCAACTAATAGAAATCCCATTTTAAAGCGATAAATACTACCCATAATGCCAAGTTCCGTATTCAGAAAATTTTCTATGGGCGCTGACTTTTCTTTTCTACTAAGTCTTACCGGCAGGCCGATTTCTTTTGACGGTAGCTAAGCATAGTTAATGAGAACTCACTAAACACATCGCATCTTTTAGTTGATAATATTTATCTGAAGTGCTATCTTTAAGTGTTCTTAAATCAATCAATTATTTAACAAAACCTATCATGAAACGAGAACAGTATATTCCATTTGATAAGGAATTCTTACTCGAACAGCAAATAGCAGAATTTGCTGTAGATAATAAAAATGCTGAGGATTTTAAAAAACTATTCGATATACTCGAACACTACTTCCATTACGAAGCATTTAATCTAATCCGTAAGCTGAAACAGAACTACGCGCTATTTGACCCTGATTTGACACCAAGAGAGAGATCTGAGTTTGAAAATAAAAGTGAGTTCCCGGTATTCAAAGAGACTCTTCTCAAAGTGCTTGAACGAGGCAATTACGTGCAGGTTGACAAAGAAACAATCGATGATGCTTTCAAAAACTCCGATCTGATTGGATTGAAACTTGCTATTGACTTTAACGATTTCAAAGACTATGGAATATATGTAAGAGGTCACCATAAAACGAAAGAGAAGGTAACGAGGTTCTTTATCTTTAAAAAAGAGATAGAGTTTGAGTACTATGACCGTGTATTGATATATCTTAATTACAACGATACAAATTATTTTAACGATAAGGGAGTTCGCTTAAGTAAACTGCCTTTTGATCCGGGGTGTATAGTATTAAAAATTTTCAAACGCGTTCCAAAAAACGATCTTGAAACCATATTCCCGAATGCCATTCCCAAAATGTCGCGATTAGACAAAATACTATTCTGGGTACCAGGTATCGGTGGTGGTATCTCGTTATTGGCAACTAAAGTAATTCCAGCATTGGTTGCAATGTATGGAGCTTACAAATCGGGCGAATCCATCGATCTACTAAATAGCAAAACTTCACTTAATCAAGGCTTGATTGCGCTGGGTGTTTTGGGTGGATACTTATTCCGTCAATACAGCAGCTTTGTGAACAAGAAGATAAAGTATTCAAAAATGCTATCGGATAGCCTCTACTTTAAGAACCTTGGAAATAATAGCGGAGCATTTTACTCACTACTGAACTCCTCGGAGGAAGAAGAGCTTAAAGAGACAATTCTGGCATATGCATTTTTAAATAGAAGTAAAACCCCGTTAACGGCAAAGGAACTCGATGGACAAATTGAATCATGGTTTAAGACAAAGCATAATACTGATCTCGATTTTGATGTAGAGGATGCTTTATATAAGCTGAAAGGCATAGGTCTTGGCATCGAAACTAATGGCAAATGGGAAGTTATTCCTTTAGATAAGGCACTCGTTAGGATTGATGAAATATGGGATGGAATTTTTGAGTATAACCAAAAGTAGGTTATTGCATTAAATCGAAACATAGGGATTCAAACCACATAAAATTATAAGGAGTTGAGTTATGACTAAATCAAAAAATATTCTGAATAGCGTTAGCAACCTAAAGAACATTATCGGCACTGATGAGGGTAAGCATATTTGGCAGTTCTCTCGTGTTGGAGGGGTCAACAGGGTTAATCTTGATAAAGGAGCGGATTTGCAGTCGCTTGAGTCGCTTGACCAAAAACTATGGACTGCATTGAGCTGTCCGGTTCACGGAATGGAAATTGATGCCAAAACGCTTGAGCTAATCGATAGGGATAAGGATGAACGGATTAGGGTTCCTGAAATACTTGAAGCCGTAAAGTGGCTAACCTCCCTAATAAAAAATCCCGACGAGCTGGTAAGAGAGAATAAAAGCCTCCCTCTCTCGTCCATTAACGAAAGCACAGAGGAAGGAAGGGTTTTACTTGCATCGGCCAAACAAATTCTAACAAATTTGGGTAAACCCGATGATAATGAAATTACAGTGGAGGAAACCTCCGACACGGTTAAAATTTTTGCAAATACAAAATTTAATGGCGATGGCATTATCACCGAAGACTCAACGGATGATGAAACAGTAAAAAAAGTCATTAATGATATTATCTCCTGCATGGGTTCAACCACTGACAGAAGTGGCAAACAGGGGATATCGATTGATCATATTAATGCTTTTTATAAAAGCTGCGACGATTATTCAACATGGTACGCAAAAGCCGAAGCCAATCCGAGTAAAATTCTCCCTTATGGTGAATTAACCGCTAACGCGTTTGCGGCACTAAATGCAATTAAACAAAAAATTGAAGACTATTTCTTGAGATGTCGATTAGCCGAATATGATCCTGAATCGATAAACGCTCTTAACTCCCTAAACACTCGATACGAAGCAATAAGTACAAGGGACTTAACCCTTTGCACCGACGAAATAGCTGGCTTCCCAATTACAAAAATTGAGGCAAAGAAACCTCTCTTGCTTACCAAAGCAATAAACCCTTCATGGGAAAATGCGCTCAACAAATTCAATGAATTAATAATTAAGCCCGAATTCCCAAACAAAGAGAGTTTAACTGAAACGGAGTGGAAAAACATTAACAAAAAGTTTGACGAATATATCAGCTGGCAAACGGAGAAAGTTGGCGCAGAGGTAGAAAAACTAGGATTAGCTTATATCCGGGAATTAGCTGCAGCAAACAAAAAGGAAACCCTGTATTCTTTAATCGAACAGGATAAAGCCCTTGAAGAGAATGCTAAAAATATATTTTTGGTCGACAAACTTGCTCGGTATTATCGCGATTTATATACGCTGCTAAATAACTACGTTACTTTTCGTGATTTTTACTCACCCGAATCAAAAGCCATATTCCAAGCCGGAAGTTTATATATCGATCAGCGATGCTGCGACCTTTGCATTAAGGTTAGCGATATGAATAAACATAATGCAATTGCACGGCAAAGCGGGCTATGCCTTATCTATTGTAATTGCGTTTCAAAGACGAAGAATCAATACATGACCATTGTTGCAGCATTGACCGATGGGGACATTGATAATATTGAAGTTGGTCGGAACGCAATCTTCTACGACAGGAATGGCGAGGACTGGGATGCCACAATTGTTAAAGTTATTGATAATCCTATTAGCATCCGACAAGCTTTTTGGTCTCCCTACCGCAAGATTTCAAGGTTTGTATCGACACAAATTGAGAAGGTGGCCTCAGCAAAGGAGAAGGAGGTAGATACTGCAGCAGTTTCAGGAATTCAGAAAACAACGGCCCATGTAGAAGCAGGAGTTAAGAGTGTAGCCGCGGCTCCTGCTCCTCCTCAGCCATTCGATATTGGTAAGTTTGTAGGGATATTCGCTGCACTCAGCCTTGCCCTAGGAGCAATTGGCACTGTTGTAGCATCAATAGTGATGGGATTTCTTGGGCTTGTATGGTGGAAAATGCCCATTGCTATTTTTGGTATTGTAATGTGTATTTCAGGTCCATCAATGATAATTGCTTGGCTTAAGCTTCGAAAGAGAAACCTCGCCCCACTTTTAGATGCCAATGGCTGGGCAATAAATGCTCGCGCAACCATCAACATTACTTTCGGAAATACGCTAACACACCTAGCATCACTACCCGATAACGCAAAGTTGAACCTGATCGATCCTTTTGCCAAGAAGAGAAAACCAATTATTCCAATCATCATTATTACAATTATTGTACTGGCTATTACAGGTTTGTTATTATGGTATTTTGGGTTTCTTTCTGATTGGGGAATATTGAGAAACGATGTTGAGTCTAGTTTAAATTAATTTTAATAGCATGAAACGCATAAAACTACGTTACAAAATTCTAGGAGCCATTGCACTTCTCGTTTTTGTACTACTATTCTTTCTATCCACTTTTGTTAAAAATTACACTGTAAAGCATAGCCAAGAGCTGATAGGACGAAAAATCACATTGAACGAATTGCATTTCAACTATTTTAGGGTATCAGCTCGTGCTCTAGGGTTTGCGATGTACGAATCCAATCAGACTGATAAATTCGTCTCATTCGACGAATTTTATATCAACTTCGACCCTTTAGCCCTATTTGGAAACGAATATTCTTTTTCTCAAATAACATTAGTTAACCCTAAAGTTCAATTAAGTCAGAATAAGGAGAGTTTTAATTTCGATGATCTTCTCAAGCCGAGTAACGACACAACCGTTGTAAAAGAGAAAGCCGATACATCAACCTCAGCATTCCGTTTTACCATAAGGAATTTGCAGCTAACGAAAGGGCTTGTTGTTTATGAAGATCAACAGATAAAAAACCACATCGAACTGGACGATCTCAACCTCGATATACCATTAATATCGTGGGATAGCAGACAATCGAATATGGGCATCAACTTCAAACTAGGGGAAAAAGGAGAAGTAGAAATAAGCGCCGAGGTGGACAACCAGAATAAGAAATATACAATTCTGTTGAATACAAAAACCTTAAGTCTTAGCCCAATGAAAGATTACCTAAAAGATTACCTGGCAATCAACTCATTCGATGGACTCCTTACCTCAAACATTAAATTAAAAGGGGAATTTGAGCAGGTAATGAACCTTTCTGTTTCGGGGAAAGTTATTGTTGATTCGATACTCGTTAATGATGACCAAAACAATATGCTATTGGCTGCGGATCGAGTTGAAACAAACATTAGCAATATTGAGTTAAACACATCTCGCTACAGCATCTCATCAGTTACAGTTACAAATCCCAAAATAAATGCAACTCTGAATCGCGATATGACTAACTTTGAAAGGGTATTACAACCCTTGTTCAAATCGGATTCTTTAGTGGCTCTCGCCGATACTGTAAAAGTTAAACCTACCACATCGACCTCGTTAAGCTACCGTATTGATACAATTAGGATAATAAATGGAGACATCCTATTTACCGACAACACGCTTAATCGCCCTTTCAGCTATGACTTAAGCGCATTCAATTTATCATTAAACGGTCTTACTGAAAGCGCACAAAAAGTACCCGTTGCTTTTTCCGTAATCACCAATAAAGCAGGAAAGGTATCAGGTAAAATGATTCTAAATATGGTAAATACAAGTAATATCAATCTAGACATGAAGATAAATCGACTTGGATTGATTAGCTTTTCGCCCTACTCAGAATATTTCATCGCTTCTCCGATCACTCAAGGTTGGTTTAGCTACAATTTATCTTTACAAATGACCCCAACCAAGTTAATGAACAATAATAGCATTCGATTCGAAGAACTTGAGTTTGGGAAAAAAACCAAGGACTCCACAGCAGTTAGAGTACCCATAAAGTTGGCGCTTTATATCCTTAAAGATGCGAACGATGTCATTGCTTTTGATTTACCAATTGAGGGTAACCCCTCCGAGCCGAAGTTCAGCTATTCTAAAATAGTATGGAAAACCCTAGGCAATTTCCTTATCAAAACAGCTGCAGCTCCGTTTAATGCCTTATCTGGATTAGTTGGCTCTAACCCCGAAGATCTTGAAAAATTACCATTTGAATACGCTCAATCAGAGCTAGATGAAAAACAAAATAAAACACTATCCAATATTGCCCTAATAATGCAGAAGAAACCAAATCTTGTTTTTAGGTTTGTTCAATTTACAGATTTGGTAAAGGAGAAAGAATATCTTTCAACCCTGCGCGCTAAAAAGGAATATGTGCTATCAGTTGCTGAGCCATCCGCAGATTCGGCTAAGATTATTAGAATGTTAAAAAATCTGTCATCAACAGATAAAAGTTTTATCACTTACTTAAAAACACGTGAGCCAAAAGCCGATTCTCTTGAGGTTGGAATAGCATGTTCTCGACTATACAACCCGTCAGAGATCGATGCAGAGCTAAACTTAATTATTGCCAAAAGAAACTCTATGATTCGAGATTATTTGGTAAACACTCAAAATATTAAACCTGAATTACTTGAGGTTTCTACAGCAGATTTAGTTAATGCTCCAAAAGAATTAAAATTCCCTCACTTTAAGATTGAAGTAACCATCCAGTAAATAGATGCTATAACATTTATAAACGAAGCCTCTCCATTAATTTCGGGGATGCTTCGTTTTTCTATACCGAAAAAAAAGACGAGTCTGCAGCCTCGTCCTAACAACGGGTTTAGGGTAAAAACATAGATTGTTGTCGATAATATGATCCCTTCCCCCTCTAAACCCCTATCCAATAACAAGGGTAATTAAAAACTATCCGCTTATTGGATTATCATCTAGTATAAAACAAAAGTTATACGACAAGTAGTTTAGAGAATATTCAAATAGCCCTAAACCTTGATTCCGACAACCAGAACATCATCTATTTGATCGTAATCGCCCCGCCATGATTTAAACTCGTTATCGAGTAGATTGGATAGTTCGGCTGAAGGTAGTTTGTAGTTATCGTAAAGCAGTTTGATTAGCCGCGCTGCAGAGAATTTCTTTTTGGTTTTGGACTCGAACTGATCCACAAAACCATCGGTAAATAGATAAAGAATATCGCCATTTGCCATTTTTAGCGTTTCATTAAAGAATGCAGGCGTACTTAAATCCCATCCAATACGATAAACGCTTGGTTTAAGTTTAACGAGTTTCCCTCCCACCACCAAATGCATCCCTAGCATCGCTCCGCTATAGGTAAACTCGTAAGTTTTATGATTAAATGTACAAAGGGCAATCTCCATACCGGGATGAATCTCTTTTTGAGTATGTGTAAACGTATCAATTACATACTTATTAACGTGCTGCAGTATTTGTGCAGGGCTCTCGTAATTGCAAGATACGACTGCCTGGCGAATTGCATTTTCGCAAATTACGCTGATAATTGCACCCGGTACGCCATGCCCTGTACAATCGGCTACTGCAAAAACCGATACATCATCATTTCTTGTATACCAGTAAAAATCGCCGCTAACAAAATCTTTAGGTCTGTTATATATAAAGACATCCGAAAAACTCGATTTTATTGTGTCGACAGGTGTTAAAATGGCATTCTGTAAGAATTTAGCATACGTTAAGCTATCGAATATCTGCTTATTCTTTTTATCAACTATTTCAAACTGCTCGCTGAGTTCAAATGTTCTTATCTTAACTAGGCTTTCAAGCTCCTTCTGCTTCTCTCGCAATGATTTAATGCGATATAAAACGTACAAATAAATCAGAAGAGCAACGAAAAGGACTACCGAAACCCTGAACCACCATGTTTTCCAGAATGGCAAAAGAACTGTAAATGGCATAGACAAAACCTCGGTTGACCAAACCATATCGCTATTGGCTGCCCTTAACCTAAAAGTGTAATTACCGGGAGGTATATTTGAGTATATCGCCTGACGGCTTGAACTCGTTACCCAATCGTTATCGAACCCATCGAGTTTCCAAGCATACTTAACCATCCTAGGATTTCGGAAGCTCACCCCAACAAACTCAAAGGTTAAGTGATTTTGATAGTGTTTAAGGGTAAGCTGATGTGGGAACCCATTCCAAGGGTTTATTTCAGTTGAAAAATGTTTCCAATTGGTTTCCTGCGAATTCAGTTTTAAGCTAAGCAATCGTACTTTCGGGGGTATGCCATTCTGCTTGTCGGCAGTTCGATAATATTTTAGCAATCCGCCATTGGTGGCAATCCAAAAACCCGAATCATCAACCTCTAATACACCATTAAGATTAGTCTCCAAATCGGACAGCCCCTCATCAGAACCATAATGCCTTATTTCAGTACGTCCTTCCTTTTTCAACGAGTTCAGATCAACTCTATCAAGCCCTAGATTTGTTCCAATCCATAAATTATTTTTCCGGTCGGGATGAAGTATAAATATCAAGTTTGATGCTAAACCCTCCTTTTCGGTAAGGCGTGTTAAAGTATCAGCATCTAAGTGAAATACACCATTGGTTCTTGATCCAATCCATATATCGCCATAATCATCTAAAGCTAAAGAGCTAACCTCCTCCGTACTACTCACCTTGTCAAATTGCTTAATAACGCTGCCCTGCATTGTAAACACACCATTGTAGCGGGTGCCAATCCACATCACATTTCTTGATGAGTCGACTAGCAACTTTTGAACAAATATTTGACCTGTATCGCCTTTAAACAAAGGGAAACGGGTAAATCCATTTGAATTCCTATTATTAAACAACCCCTTGCTGGTAGCAACCCAAAGCACACCCTGTTTATCCTCCACCATATCATCAATGCGAACTTTTGAGCCATACAATAGGGGCAATCGGGTAAAAGTATATGATTTTGTAATGTTGCTGTATATGGCTTTACATAAACCGGCATTACTTGTCCCTACGTAAACCGTTCCATTTCGTCCCTGAAAAATTCGCCCAACATAATTATCGGGTAAACCATTTTTTTTAGTGTAGGTTAAATACTTGTTATCTTTAATAATCGTTAGCCCTTCGCCAATAGTACCAACCCATAAACTGCCGTCATTCGTTCGATAAATCCCCCAAATTTTATTACCAACCATTCCATCTTCAGTGGTATATGCCTCAAAGGGGTTTTGCTTCAGAATGCTAACACCATTGTTTGATGCAGTCCAAATGCTACCCTCATGATCCACAAACATCTGAGTGGGCTCATCGGTTAGCCCATTACTCTTTCCTATTTTTCGGAAATAATCTGGATTATTTAAATCGATTGAATACAAGTTTGTCTCAACGAACCCATTAACCATCTCTTTACCCAATAACCAAACTTTTTCTCCATCGGTGTGAATGTCTATTACCTCTAATTCACTAATATTTTTGTTATTAATTGACTCTAGCGAATTGCCTTCCAACTTATACACTCCCCGATTTGTACCAAAAAGAATGGTGCCATTGGAAAGTTCAACACCAGTACTTACGCTTAGGTTTATCTCCTTTTTTACTATTTCAACCTTATCGTTATTAATACAAAAAAGTTGGCCATTATTACTATAATACGCGATTCCTGCAATAGTTTGAAATATTGAGTTTGTAAGCGCTCTATCTTGAAAAATTTGCGCTATAGCCAACGATTTGAATAATGGGATATTAGCTTTAGATACTACAAATTCATTATCGGCATACTTAACCTTAAATAGCCCGCTATTGGTAACCACCCATATCATCGATTTTCCTGCCGATGAGATGGCAAGCACTTCGCTTTTGATTAAAGTATCCTGAATAGTTTTTATTGATTTTCCGCAGATAAAATTTAACCCTTGCGATGAGCCAACCCAAATATTATCGTCCTCATCGGCTGTAACACATGTTAAACGAGTAAAATTCAACCCATTGCTAGTGGTAAAATACTCAAATTCAACACCATTAAAACGGCATAGTCCACCTCCAGTCGACATCCACATATCGCCTCGCTTATCCTGAATAATGCCCGTTACTAGTGAATGCAATAACCCTTCGCGCACCCCATACCTAACAAAGTTGTAAATTTGTGCGTTGAGGTCACAAACTGCAATTAAACTAATAAAGCAAAAAATGAATACGCGCTTTAACATTTAGATATTATATGCTATTAATTCAAATATATTGAAATATTTTTTAACTCTATCCCAGCCATTTTGAAAATATAGAATAACTCGAACATTTAACAATGCAACTCAACTTTACCGGGATATAATCCGTGCAAAGGCAGGAATCTAGTCTGCTGTTAAATGCCTTAATAATCGTTTGTGCGGGGTATGAACTTAAACTATGACCTTAAAACTTCAATTTCGCATACCGCATGTGAACATGTTAATCCAGCTAAGTCAAATCTTCACCAGCGGAATTTCATATTAAATCACAGCTGGTTTTAGCATTCGAATTATTTTCCAATCCCAAAATCTAGCGCTTACAACGATTCTACTCCGATAAATTTATGTACCTTAACCTAGATCTAAATCCTCCTAATCTAAATATGAAACTATGAATAAAATTCGACTATCGTTCTTGGTGTTAATAGCCTCTTTTCTTTTTGGCTGTACTCCACACAATGAGAAAACGGAAATAAAAGTTCGGTTTTCTGAAATAGATTACATTTATTCATTATCAAACTACTCAAGCGATTCTGTGTTCATGGGCGTTTTTAGGGCTACTCAAAAAAGTTATAATACCACCGAAGAGGATTTTGTTACTGCTTTGGGAAATAACCTTGTTGCAAAACATCCCGACTTTATGCTTGCAAGCGTTTTTAACACAATTGAACTTAGGGATAAAGTGACGTATCAATCTACAAACGAAGAGGTTATTAGTGTTCTAAAAGAGGAGGTTAAAAGAGCAAATGAGACAACCCTCCAAATTCTAAAAAGGCGACTTGAACATGCTCTAACCACAAACTTGTTTAATAAACTAGAGGTTTTGGTTATGGAACTACCAGAGAAAAACACATTCTCATTAACCATTAATAGAAAAGTTGATAAAAATACAATTAGCGATTTGCTTCAAAAAAGGGGTGACCTAGGATTCTGGGAAACTCACGAACTATCATCGATTTGGGAATATTTAGATGCAGCAAATAAAGAGGTAAAGGATATTATAGCCAGCAGCGAAAAGGTTAATAATAGTGAAAAAGATAGTATTACAATGGCAAATCCACTATTTTCGGTTCTTATGCCAGCAGTTTCTCAGGATGGTTCAATCCAAAAAGGATGCCTAATTGGTTATTCCCGCATATCAGACACCTCAATAGTGAACTATTATCTAAATTCAACTAGAATTCGTTCAATATTCCCAAGGGATTTTTTTCCAATGTGGTCAACCAGACCATTTAATAGCAACGATGTAATTCAACTCTTTGCAATAAAAAGTACTCGTGATGGGAAAGCCATTCTAACAGGGGATTGCGTTGTTAGCGCCAAGGCAAAGCTATCAAAGCAACCACTATCCATTCATTTAGCAATGAACGCTGAAGGTGTCAACATATGGGGTAGAATGACCAACTATAATATCGATAGGCAAATCGCCATTGTAATAGACAACGCAGTATACGCTGCTCCTTTCGTTTACTCAGAGATTAAAACAGGAGAATCTGAACTAACCGGTGACTTTACACCCGAAGAAGCTACAAACCTTGCTGCTATTCTTAGCGCAGGACGATTGCCAGGGATTACAGTTAACGTGATTTCAGTAAACAACTAAATTTAAAAGATATTACTAGGGAAACAGATACTTATTGACTCTATAGGGTTTAAATAAGTATCTGTTTTAAATATCTAAGGACATTTAATTCTGCTGAATAATCTCTGACTCATACATGCCACAATTAGAGTAACATCCAAAATGTCATAAGGCAAGCGCAATTGAGTGTTGCTATAATTTTAACTCGCCCTTACACTTATGGCAGAAACTAGCATCTTTCTGATCCAAGTCCTCAACGTATGTGCTCGAACGCATTACGCAGGTTGGGGTGTGACAATGAATTAATCCAAAGGTATGACCTAGCTCATGAATTACCTCTTTGATAGTTCGCTCAAGTAGCACTTTCTCATCAGCATCGATGCCATACCGCTCGTTACTCAGCCTATAAAGCGATACAATGCCTGTGCGTCCATCTAAATGAGCTTGCCCAAAAATATATGTTAGGATTGGCACAAACAAATCAACATTAAACAGACCAATTGTTTTAAGGGAATCGAATGAATATCGGGTATCAACCTCTTTTAAGAGACTATTGCCATTATACTGCCTTCGAACAGGATCATAATAATCGCTTAAATCGATAAAACCCTCCTTTGCCTTAACCGGAAATTGGAACTCATTGGATACGCCCTCAACCAACTTGTCGAGGAAATCATTCTCAAAGCGCCCAAAAGAGACCAATGTGATATGCGGCAAACTCATTGAAGGGGATTAGAAATTAGTAAGAGAAGGCCTTAGGCTATAGGCTGTAGGCTGTAGCCCAAAGGAGTATGGTTACTTATCAGGTTTGATATCGAATTTTTTAATCTTATTATAGAGTGTCACCCTATCAACCTTAAGCGCCTTGGCAGTTCGCGAGATATTCCAATTGTATTTGTTAAGCATCTGGGATATGTGATTTTTCTCGTTCTCATCAAGACTTTCGTAAGGGCTCTCGATATAACTTTTCTCAATTGGAAGATCTTTAAGGAAAATTCGTTTACCATTCCCAATCACTATTGCCCGCTCAATCATGTTCTCCAACTCCCTTATATTGCCCGGAAATTGATACTCTTCCAAACGCTGAAGCGCTGGAGCATCAATGGTAACAAGTGACTTATTCATTGTAACGCAAAACTTTTTGATGAAATAGTCCACAAGCAAAGGGATATCGCCTTGGCGTTCGCGCAATGGTGGAACATGAATATTTACAACATTAAGCCTGTAGTAAAGATCTTCGCGGAAAGTACCCTCGGCCACCATGCTCTTTAAATCTTTATTGGTAGCACAAATCACCCTAAAGTCCGATGAAATCTCTTTATTCCCACCAACACGAATAAAACTTTTGGTTTCTAAAACGCGAAGGAGTTCAATTTGCATTTTGGGCGAGATGGTTGCAATCTCATCGAGGAAGATTGTGCCGCTATCGGCCATCTCGAACCTACCCTTGCGGTTGTACACAGCACCTGTAAAAGCGCCCTTTTCGTGGCCAAACAGTTCGCTCTCCAGCAGACTCTCGGTTAACGCACCGCAATGCACGCTGACCAATGGAAAATATTTTCGAGGCGAGTTAGCATGAATTGCCCTAGCAATTAGTTCCTTACCAGTTCCGCTTTCACCTGTAATAATAACCGACGAGTTGGATTGTGCAACGCTTTCAACCTGTTTCAGTACCCTTTGCATCACCTCGCTTGCACCAATCAAATCCTCAACATTTTCGAGGGTTGCCACCTTTACCTTAAGCACCTCGTTCTCCTCAACCAAAGCAATTTGCTTTGAGGCATTGCGAACCAAATGCGAAAGATCATCGGGGTCGAATGGCTTGGTAACATAATCGAATGCACCATCCTTCAGTGCCTGAACAGCAGTATCAACGGTTGCAAAGGCAGTCATTACAATGATAATCGTCTCCTTCTTTAAAGCCTTAATCCTTCGGAGCATCTCCAGGCCATCCATGCCGGGCATCTTAATATCAGCAAGAACGATATCGTAGCTCTCGGCCTCGAGAATCGACAAGGCTACTTTTGCGCTTTCGGCGCAATCAACGCGATACCCATCCTCCTTAAACCAGTTGTACAGCGAATCCCTTACAGATTCTTCGTCGTCGACAACCAAAATTGAAATCTTTTTTGCCATTGTATTCCCCCTTAAGACTTAATAATAGGTATGGTGATTGATATTGTTGTTCCCTTACCAATCTCGGACTTTACATCGATTTTTCCTTTATGATTTTGAATAATCCCATGAACGATTGCCAAGCCTAGCCCCTGCCCTCTCGAGTTACGCTTTGTTGAGAAGAAAGGTTCGAAGATATGCGGGATATCATCGGTTGGAATTCCGATACCGTTATCCACAATCTCAACCATAATACGATTCTCATCAAGATCTTTGGTCTTTAAGATTATCTCTCCATTCTCGGCAATAGCTTCTGAGGCATTTACCAAAATTGCAATGCAAGCCTGCTTTATTTGGTTTGGACTACAATAAATCAAATCGATAGTAGCTCTAAAATCAGACGAAAAGTTAATATTTGCAATCTTCATCTGATGTGTCATCAAATCAAATGTCTCCTTTAAAATCTCATGTAGATGTTTTGGTTCAAAATCATCCTGATCTTTTCTAGAGAAATCGAGCAATCCCTTTACAATGTTACCACAGCGTTTAGTCTCGGTTTCGATAAGCATAAGTTGCTTTAGCATTGCCTCTTTTTTAGCAGGTTCGATGCTCTGATTCACAAGCTGTTTCTGCACCAGTTTTGTATAGATGAGGATTCCCGAAAGAGGATTATTAATCTCATGAGCAACAGATAAAGAAAGTTTTCCAAGTGAAGCGATTCGCTCGATATGAATTAATTCATTCTGTGCAGCACCTAGTTCCTCAGTTTTTTTCTGAACTTTATACTCGAGCTGCTGCGACCAGTTTTGCAGCTCTTTATTGGCAGCCTGAAGATTATCGAGCATTTCGTTGAATGCAAGTGAAACCATGCGCATATCATCTAGCTGATTAGGTGTAATCTCAAGCCTTGTATTCTTATCACCGTTGGAAACAGCCTGACTAGCCTTAACTATTGAGAACAAGGGCTTTTTAATCACTCTGTTTGTAAAGAAAATTAACGAAACGATAAGTAAAATAGTTGTTAGCGTTGCCAATAGATAAAACTCTGTTGAAGATGTAGTTACAGCTGCATCTAAATCCTTCAATGGGATTTTAATTACCAATGAGCCCAGCACTTCGTCGCTTTCGCTATGCGCGTGACACGAACTTGTATAGCACGATTTTTCATTTAGTATGGGAGACCGAATTAGCAAATGCCTGTGATGTCCATCGTTTTGAGTCATGCTACACTCGCTCTTAAGATCGATAATTCGATAAGCCTTCTCCTTTTTCGGGAACATCGTTTCCATATCGGAATGGCAGGCTATACAGTCGGGATTGCTATGGTTATTCGTATCTGATGCAAATGAAGTGTAAGCCAAATTATTTTGGCTATCGTACAGGTTCACCTCATCAATGCCCGGCATGGTATTAATTATATCGAGCGTGCTTTGCAAAGCACCGTTATCGTTATCGAGCATCGATTTGTACAGCGCTCCTTCAACCAAGTAACCAATATTATTCCCGCTTTGGCGGATTACTTTCTTCATGTACTCCTCGTTAACCGATAGGAATATTATTCCAAACGAAACGAAAAGTATTAGCGATAATATTGTGATTATATATACAACTCGACCATAAATTGATGATCGAAACTTGAAATACCTTTTAAGGAAAGATTTAATGATGTTCATCTTTTGATCGGTATTGATAAACGGTGTCATTTCTTTATTTAACGACCTTTAAATTTATGAAATCTAAACGAAAGAATCCAACTAATAGTGGTAATAAGCATTATTGATTTTTAGAGCAAAAAAGCGGATGTAAAAACACCCGCTTTTAAAAATCATCAAAATGGTTGATTCAGAAAGTCTTTCTGAAAATCTTGCCAGTAAGGATTTGGCAGGTCCGAAATAGGATTATCGCATATTTCGCCCCCATCCTGCAAGGTTATTAGCGAAGGTTCAGCCGAATACTTCTTCATCGAAACAGCCAAGAAATCTTTAAATCGATCTAACTCCAAAGCCGCCCACTTCGAAGCATCTTCGGCAAGATAGTAAGCATTTGTTTCAGCAATCCAGTTGGTGGGCTTTATCTTATAAACCCAACCCTGTCCATAAGGATCTTGGTTAATAGCCATTGGATCGTCGTTAATTCTAGAATTGGTGTTTATAATCTCACCAGATATTGGCGCCAAAACCTTTAGCTGTTTGCCATTTCGATCAATCTCAGCAATTACATCGCCTTTTTTAACCCAGTCGCCAGGCTTTTTCAGGTTATTAAACTTCACATCGCCAGTGATATGAAGTAGTAGATCATCTAGTCCCACCTTTGCCATTCCTGACATTTCGAGGTGAGTCCAAGTGTGGTTCTTGCTAAAGAATAGTCCTTGAGGAACCTTTAGCACATTGGCAGTAAGGGCTCCAAGCGTTTTTTGAATCTGTCGGGATGCTTTTACCTTTCTGTTTAAAATAATCCAGAATGGTACGAGTATCGCAAAGAACACTAAAACAGCGATATACTCTATTCCTTTGGTTTCAAAAATGTTAGAATAGCTAAATCCATCCATTTTCGTAAGTTTTTTTGCAATCAATTGTTAAAGCGATTGCTAGTTATTTTATTGTTCTTTAGCCCACGATGGCGATTCGCGCAAAACGGGCATTCTATTAATAACCCATCTAAAAATCCATAATTCAGTAAAGATTACGGCAAGGGTCACAACAACCTCCATCCACGAAGGAACATATCGAATATCGGCATCCCATCTGAACCCAATAACGGTAACATTTAGGCGGTTGATGATTATCCCCACCATTGTTATGATTGATGCAATCTTTATTAGCAATATATTCCTGTTCCTATAGCTTGAGAAGAAAAGCAACATCGGAAGTACTACAAAACCTATGATTTCGACTAAATACCAATAGCCCATTGGTGTATTAATATACTGCCAGTGCTTTCCATGGATAAATACGATAACTTTTAAGAAGAAATAAGCAAATAACGCTACCGAACAAATCTTTGATAGACCATGCAATATGTTATCGTGCTCGCTATGGTGCTCATTACTAATTTGATTTGAGAATACTTTTAGGCTGATTGATCCCTCAAAAATCACCATCGAAAGACCAGCAAAGATGCTTGAGATAAAGAACATGATTGGTATAAACTCGGAATACCAAAGTGGGTGAATTTTATCCTTGGCCATTAGGTAAAGAGCACCAAGCCCCGATTGGTGTAATGTTGATAGAGTTATACCAAAAATCACCGTTGCAACAGTCATCCCTGCAAGGATTTTTCTGGCGCGTTTTGCGCCAAGCCATTCGGCAATTGTGGGCGAAAACTCAATCAGCTGTGCAATCATGTATAGAAGAAAATGCCATGCCACAAGGAATAGCACCGAACTGGTTCCAAAGTTATTCCCGATAATTGGGTTGATCACATTCCATGGGCGACCCAAGTCTAAAAGCAATGCACCAGCATAGAATAGGTAAGCCAAAAATCCATTTAAAACGGTAACACGTACTATGGAGTGGTACTTATGCATATTTAGAATGTACACCATAAACGTGAGCACGTATGCGCCACCAGCAAAGGCAACACCAGTAACAACATCAAAACCTATCCATAAGCCCCAAGGTACTTCCTGAGTAAGGTTTGTTATTGAGCCAATCCCTTTCCAAAAACGAATAACGATTAGGACAAGTCCTAAAAGCATTATTGGGATTGAGATAACGTTAAAAGGTGTAATCCATTTGCCCTTTGGTTTTAGCTCGCTAACCAAGAATTTCCATATCGATTTTCCATCGTTATCCTTGGCAATTGTATAATCTACACTACTCATTTGCACCTCCTTCCTTTGATATTCTGTTTTTAGTAGCCTCATGAAGCCCTAGTAAAAGTGGCGGAAGCAGAACAAATATGGTTGGTACGCTGAAGAGGAATCCCTTTGACAGCTCGGGATACGATGATTTTTGGATTGAAGCATTAAATCCAAGTTCGCTAATTGGGGTTGGTGTAAGGTATAAGAATCCGGTACCACCAGCCTCGTGTTCGCCATAAATCTCGTCGTGATAAACGCCTGGATTTTCGAAAATCCGCTTACGAGCCTCTTTTATCAAATCTCTACGTTTGCCAAACATCAACGCTTCAGCAGGACAAATCTCAACACAGGTAGGCATGCCTCCCGTTGATACTTTATCGTAGCACATATCGCATTTTTGAATCTTTGGATTTGCGCTGTGATATTCAAATTTTGGCACATCAAATGGGCACGACACCATACAATACCTACATCCCATACACTTATTCCCTCGCCAAATAACGGGTCCTTCCTTTGTCTTATGCATTGCTTGCGTTAAACATGCTGCAGCACATGCAGGTTCGTTGCAATGCATGCATTGCTTGCGAACAAAAACCTCTCCCTTTGATGTATCATATGCGTTAATAACCACACGTCGATTTTCGTCAGTTTTTCGCAACACACCCACTTTAGGTTCATCTTTCGGGCTGGGCAAACCATGTGCCTCGGCACATGCAATCTCGCAACTTTGGCAACCGCCGCAACGTGTTGAATCGTAAAGAATGGCGTTGAACTCAACTTCTGCCTCCTCATCTTTTTGTTGCGGTGAACCAAAACTTTTACCTATAGCGAGTGTTGCGCCAGCAAGGCCAAGTGCTTTCAGGAAATTTCTTCTATCTAAACCCATAATTCCTCATTTTAGATGTTATGGAAATAATGCGTGATTAGAATTTATAACAATCCACCACGGAGACACTGAGAACACAGAGGTATGATTTTGACCCAAAAATAAGAACCTTGATATATTCTAATATTACATACAGAAGCAAACACATTTTTTTGAGCAAACTTCAATTTGAAAAAAAATAATCTAAACTTTAGTCCTCATTTATTCTCTGTATCCTTTGTGTCTCTGTGTTTTTTTTGTTTATTTCAATTATTACTGAATAGTTACGAATTAGTGATTAATTTGAGTTTTCAAGAAAATGTGTTTGAAAATCTTCCCACACTTCAGGGCTTAATTCTTTTAGAATGCCATCTTTAATTTCGCCACCATCCTGAAGCACAACTTGAGCATTCTCGCCATAGTTTGCTCTCAAAGCAACTGCTAAGAAATCTTTAAGATGCAAGAATTCCATTTTGATCCACTCCCTGTATCCCTTAGCAAAAATTAAGAATTGAGTATCCCTTAGCCAGTTTGTTGGTTCAATCTTATAAATCCAACCATCGGCATAAGGCGAAGTATTAAGAATAGAAGAATTCGATAATAGTTTTTCGTTTTGAGCTTTTATTTTACCAGAAATTGGGGCCTTAATATTCAACTGCTTCCCTTCCTGAATAATCGTTAAAAAGGTTTCGCCTTTCTTAACCTCTTCGCCAGAGTTCTTCATTTTGATTCGAGTAATTGGACCCGTTACGTGTTGCAAGAAATCGTCAATTCCAATGCTTACAACACCGTTTTTTTCTAAGAAAGCCCAAGTGTGTGATTTGTCAAAATAAAGACCATCAAGCACTTCAACAGATTGCTCATTTATGAAAGTTGATGTAGCAGCAACATTAATAGGCAACAATTTACCCTTTCGCAATCGTTGCGATAAATAGTCCATGCCAAAGAATAAAACAAGGCATAGTGCAATAACACCTGCTACAATTGGAATAACGGGATAACTTTTCGATTGCTCAACAACAGCCTCGTTACTGTTAAGCCTACTTAAATTCGATTGTCTTTGGTTAAATGCAAGATTGCTGAACCCACTTTTATTTAGTAGTTGCTGACCATCAGTCATTACCCACGATAAAAAGGCAATTATTTTCTCATCTGTTGGTGCAGATGCTGAAACAGAATAAATATTTAAATTCAACTCCCTTGGATATTTACCAACCCAAACCCCTCTTAGGAAAGTGGCCAAATCAGAATAAATTTTTTCGTTTGAGTCAATTTTCCCATTACCATTCTTGTCTATTGGTAAAAGATTAACTCCTGCATTGATTTCATTAGTAGCAGGATTAATAATATCTGAAATCTTACAAAAACCAATAGCATACTTATCTTTAGTAAATGCTGAAATCATCTCTTCAGGTTTCTCATAATCATTACCTGATATTAATGATGATTCAACCTTAAGAAAATTAGCCCATTCTGACTTATTTGATTCACCGTTAACTGTTAAAAGTGTTAAAAGGCTTGTATTACCATTATCGAGAATTGCGCCCCAGTTCCTATTCTTTTGATTTTTAAAAATCAATGCCAACTTTTCGGGAGTAATCCCTTTAGCATTGAGTTCATCTAAAAAAGGAAAGTTTGCACTTACAACTGGAACAATGGCGTTTACACCAACAACCATTTTCCAAGTAGCCTGATTTGAATTCAAACTAATATCATCGGATAGGAAGTATACTCCACCCTTTTCATTTTGTATAATTTCTGATTGATTATTGGCTATTTGCAAAACCTTAATCTTTGCCCCTTGATTAAGCTTACTATACTCATTAACCCAACTCGTGGTAATTCCATAAAGTTCTGGTGAACTTACAATTGTAATTGTATCCGATACGTTTTGGCATTTTGAAGCAATTGCCTTTTGGTTGCACACATTGCTTAATCCAAACACGATTAAAGCAATGAATATTAAAATTTTTGTTTTCATAATAGTATGATTTAATTAGTTTCAGTCCCTTCAAAATTTATAAATCAGGTTTAAACATCATTTTCATAACTCGCAGATTTACTCATATTTAAATCTTCTAAAACTAACTAACCAATTATAGTGCCGAAAAAATATCATAACCTATTTATATGAATACATGCAACTTACATACATTCTGTAAATATCCTTAACAATACAATGTGTATATATTTTCAACACCTAACCATTTTTTCGAGGTTATCATTTTATCATTCAATTTATTAGGGCCTGTGTTTAGCTATCTTACACGTGTTGAATAATTCAGCTGTTTTTAAAATTGACACAATTTTTTCAGTTGAAATCAATGCTAAATTTCATGACCATCACAAAAAACTCTTTATCAGGTAATGGCAAGTCTCATTAAAAATTTTACGAACTTGCATTTACTGTTGATTAGAATTGTAAAAAGGTTGAACTATTGCTTATCAATATCGTTTAATATATATTAGTGATATTCAGCAAATAGCAATTCACAAAAGGCTTTATCGTTTAATCAAAAAGTAATACTTATGGGGGTTAGCGAAAAGAAACATCCAAATTCTTTGGGTAAGGATAACAATGGAGTTTTACCTAAAAAATTAAGTATTTACAAAAATGCCGACTTTGCACTAAAGCAAAAGGTAAAATTTGTTTACAATCTATGTATTCTAATAATTGCCTGTTTATTATTAATAATATCTTACACTGGTTATGTTCAAATCATTGGCGATAACTACAAAGGGCTCTATCTTCCTGTTTTAATCTCCGAATTCGCTTTACTTGGAATTATAGTACTGAGTCTCGCTCTAGTAACCAAGGGATATTATGGTATTGCAATACATATCATATTCAGTTCCACAATGGCTACGGTATGGATGGTAATGTGGCTCGATAAAAGCGAGGCCATTGGTCGCCTTGACACTTTTGTATTTATTTTAGTAATTCTCGCAATGCTTCCTTTGCTTATCACAAAATACAAAACCACTATACTTATTTATCTTTCAATCAACCTTGCACTTCTTTTTTCATACTTACTTCTTAACAAAGATAATCTTTCCCTCAGCAACTCCTCTTTAGTAGATTTTTTTGCCGATTCAACAATATCAATTATAGCTATATGCTTTATCGGATACAGCATATTTACTATAAATAAGCGGTCATTAGAGCGCATTGGCAACGATATTGAGGAAAAATATAAAACCGAGCAGAAATTAAAAAAATCGGATGAGGCTTACCGCTACATGTTCGACATGAACCCTCAACCAATGATAATCTATAATTTAGATAATCTATCAATTCTTGAGGTTAATAATGCAGCAATAAAACACTATGGTTACTCTAAAGATGAGTTTTTATCTTTTACATTAAAAGATATTAGTCCAAAAGAGGATATAAAAGCACTCGAGGATGATATAAAAAACATCAATAATACCCATTCAAGCAAAGGTTATTCAAGACATATCAAGAAGAGCGGTGAAATTATTTATGTCGAAACTTCTGCCCACTCAATAACATACAAAGATCGTAACGCTCGACACGTTCTCATAAACGATATTACCGTAAGAATTGAAACTGAATTAGCTCTTGCTGAAAGCGAAAAGAAATTTCGCGAAATGTCGAATTTACTCCCACAAATAATCTTCGAAGCTGATCTGGAAGGAAAACTGACCTATGTAAATAAAAAAGCTTACGAAACATTTGGTTTCTCTGAAAAGGATTTACAATATGGAATAAATATATTATCAACTATAGTTGAGGCAGATCGTGCTCGTGCTATTGAAAATGTAAAATTGACACTTAGTGGTCAAAACATATTAGGCAACCAATATACCGCGCTTCGAAAAGACGGAACTCCATTTCCAATTCAGATCTACTCATCTCATATAAAAGATAATGAAACAGTTGTTGGACTAAGAGGTACTATTATCGACATTACAGAAAGTTTAAAAGCCGAAGAACAACTTAAAATAAGCCGAGATCAATTTCAATCGTTAGTTTCAAACATTCCTGGAATCACTTATCGCTGTTTATACGACAAGGATTGGACAATGCTCTTTATGAGTTCTGAAGTTGATAAACTTAGCGGATATCCATCAAAAGATTTCATAAATAATCAAGTTAGAACTTTCGAAAGCGTAATTCATCCTGAAGATTCTGCTAAAATTCCCCAAACCATTGAGAGTGCAATCAAGAAAGGTGAAGTATGGGAACTCGAATATCGTATAAACCATAAAAACGGAAGTATACGTTGGGCTTATGAGAAAGGGCGTGCAGTAAAGAATAATTCAGGAGAAATAGCATATCTCGATGGATTTATTTTGGATATTACTGAAAGAAAAACAATGAATGAGATGTTGAAAGCCAGCGAACTACGATACAAAACGCTTATCGAAACATCTCAAGATGGAATATCCTTAATGGACCTAAACGGCAACATGCTCTTTGTCAATCACCGAAAAGCAGAAATGGTAAGAGCAGTAAGTGAAGAATCACTTGTTGGGACTAGCGCATTCATGCTCCTTACTGAAAAAAGCCGAGCATCAATAGCAGAGGTTATACCTACTATTCTTGAAAAAGGATATATGGATAACCTCGAAGCTGAAGTAATGCGCTTTGACGGGACTATATTTAATGCAGAATTCAATGTAACCGTTTTAAAAGATGACAATGGAAATCCTTTACATTTAATGGATACTATGCGAGATATTACCGAGCGTAAAAAAGCAGAGAAAGAATTAAAAGAAAGCGAGGAACGATATCGAAGCCTTCTAGAAAGCTTAAACGAGGCAATTATTGTAGCCGACAATAACCATAAAGTTGAATATGTCAATAAGCAGTTTACCGAAAAACTTGGCTATAGCCCCGAAGATATTGTTGGTAAAATAGGTTATAAAATACTACACGACCCCGAAGACCTTGCAATTGTAGAAAATGCTAACAAAAATCGTATAAATGACTTACAGACAAGCTACGAACTTAAGTTCATTTCCAAAAGCGGTCAAAAATTTGACTTTTTAGTTAATGGGGCTCCTCTTAAAAATGCCGAAGGCAAAGTGATAGGATCTGTTGGTGCTTTAATGGATATAACGGAGCGTAAAAAAGCCGAGAGAAAGCTTAAAGAAAGCGAAGAAAAGTACCGTACCCTCATGGAAAACATGAATGAAGTTGTTATGATGGTTGATAATAAGGATAGGGTTCAGTTCGTAAACAACAAATTCACCGAAATACTTGGATACACAGAAGATGAAATCATAGGGCTTATAGGATATGAGAAACTATTAGACCCAATGGATCAAGAGATTATAAAAAAAGCTAACAATCTAAGAATTGAAAGAGTTTCAAGTCAGTATGAAATTTCTTTTATTGCTAAAAATGGTCGAAAAATTGATTTCTTAGTCAATGGCGCTCCTGTTGAAAATTCAAAAGGTGAAACTATTGGTTCTATTGGAACAATGATGGATATAACAGAGAAAAAAATAATTGAAAAAGAACTTGAGCAATACCGAAACAATCTAGAAAAACTTGTAAAGGAAAGAACCGAAGAACTTCAAGCGGCAAACGAAGAACTTGTTGCCACTAATGAAGAACTTTATTACCAACGGAAAGAGGTTGAGATTGCGCTATCTAACTTAAAGACGACACAAGACAAACTAGTACAGTCCGAAAAGATGGCTTCGTTAGGTATCCTCGCTGCAGGCGTAGCACATGAAATAAACAACCCGTTAAACTTTATTTACGGAGGCATTGCTGGTTTAGAATCATATATAAAAGAGATTTTACCCGAACATCTTGAAGAAGTTTCACCTTTGATCGATGGAATTCAGGTTGGTGTAAAAAGAGCCGCTGATATTGTTACTAGCCTTAATCACTATAGCAGAAAGGATGACCTTCCGAGTACGATATGCGACATTCATTCAATTATCGACAACTGCTTGGTCATGCTAAACAATAAAATTAAGAATAAGGTATCAATAGTTAAGAATTATACACCCGATACTTTTACTGTATTTTGTAATGAAGGTCGCTTACACCAAGTATTCTTAAATATAATTGCAAATTCAATCCAAGCTATTGAGAATAACGGAACTATTACTATTTTTACACAAGTTAAAGATAATCGCGTTTACATAAAGATTTCTGATACGGGTTGTGGTATATCAAGTGATATACTACCAAAAATCACTGATCCGTTTTTCACAACAAAGGATCCGGGTCAAGGAACTGGTTTAGGATTATCAATTACTTATAACATCATTAAGGAATATAATGGAACTCTAAATTTCGAATCGAAAGTAGGAGCAGGAACAGAAGCAATTATAACATTACCAATACATCACAGCCATGAGCAATAACATCAAAGTATTATATGTTGACGATGAGCCAATAAACCTCATGCTTTTTAAGGCAAACTTCAAAAAGAAATTTGATGTTATTACGGCTGAATCAGGCAAGGAAGGACTAACGTTACTGCATAACAACCCCGATACTAAAGTTGTTATTAGCGACATGAAGATGCCTGGGATGAGTGGTATTGAATTTATTAGAATTGCGAAACAAGATTATCCAAACGTTTCTTTCTATATCCTTACTGGTTTTGATATTACTGACGAAATATCTAATGCTCTTGACGAAAAGTTAATTCATAAGTATTTCAAAAAGCCTTTTAACATCCACGAGATAGAGCATGCAATCATAAACGAGGTTAAGTAATACTTATCAAAATCAAAACATCACCAAACTGACCAATCTATAAAAGTAAATAATGTCATCAACAATTTTAGAAGTAATTGAGGTTTATCGTCATTTCAAGGAGGTAAAAGCTGTTGATGGCATATCATTCTCTGTTAATGCTGGTGAATTTGTTGCATTACTTGGGCCCAATGGCGCAGGAAAGACCACAACTGTAGAGATGATTGAGGGAATTCAAAAACCTTCAAAAGGTAATATCAGCGTAAAAGGAATGACATGGGATTCGGATGAGAAAAAACTTCACCAAATCATCAGTTTATCACTTCAGGAGACTCGCTTTATAGATAAATTAACAGTTAAGGAAACTGTACAGCTTTTTGCTAGTTTTTACAAACTCTCTGCAAAAAGAGTTGAAGAGGTAATTGAAATTGTTGGGCTCACAGAAAAGGTTAAGAGCTATGTTGTAAATCTTTCTGGCGGTCAACGCCAGAAATTAGCACTTGCAGTTGCCCTTCTAAACAATGCTCAACTCCTGCTGCTCGATGAACCAACTACAGGACTTGACCCAACTGCTCGCCGAGAGATCTGGAATATCCTAATGAATCTTAAAAAGCAGAAAAACACATCGCTTATCCTAACGACTCATTATATGGAAGAGGCTGAACATCTTTGCGATAGGATTATCATTATGGATAAAGGGAAAATCCTTGCTCAGGGTACACTTGATGAGCTTTTATCGGCCAATAACAGCAAGGAAATTATCGAATTTTCCACAAATCATGATATTACCGACCAGTTCTTTTGCAGCGAAGGTGTTTATAAGCAGATTTGGGATGCAAATAGACTAAATGGCAAGCTAATCGTTAGAAGTATAGTTGAGCAACTGCCTGTTTTCCTTCAAAAGGCTGAGAGTAATGGCATCAAACTTACACGTTTGGAGTGTAGAAAGTTAACTCTTGACGATCTTTTCATTTCAATGACAGGCAAACACTTAGGTGATTAAAACTCATACCCAACCCATGAATCGACCATTCATACAACTCATTCTTGTTCAACTAAGGGATTTCTACCGCGAACCTTCGGTTATCTTTTGGTCGTTACTTTTCCCTATTCTGATGGCTTGGGGCTTGGGCATTGCATTCAATAAAAAGGCCGAAATGACCAAAACGGTTGCACTGGTTATTGAGCAAGGCACAATCGATGATTTCAAAAATCATTGTAAGAATGTCAATTTTGAGGAAAAAACCGATTCAATTACAAATTCTCATTATTATACAATTCCTTACGGTGGGGATAATACTGGGGTCACCATATTCAGAATCAAACCTGTTGATTGGAAGCAAGCCGAATTGATGGTTAAAAGGGGAAGCGTTTCCCTTATCATAACATCAAAAGAGGATAGCCTTAGGTACCATTTCGACAAATTTAACT
>CAYMII010000017.1:0-74585 GCA_964390565.1 uncultured Rikenellaceae bacterium | reverse complement strand
AATCTTTTATTGTTTGGTCTAATGTTTCTCGTGTCATCATAAAATGTTTGCTAACTCGTTTATAAGTACGGGTTTTCCGTATATATACACCCAATTTGGGTGGATAAGTACAGTTGGGACCATACTATATTTCAAACTTAATAAAAATATTCGAGGGTTCAACTGTTGCTTAATAAAAACAGCCACCCATTTCTGAGTGGCTGCTTTGTGCTTTAATATCAAATTTACTATTTATCGGCAGGGAATGGCTTGTGAACAGGGAATTTACGAGGGTTCTCGTTTATCTTTTTCATTACCTCCTCAACTGCTTTCATCAGCTGAGTATCATAACCCTCGGAGTATTTCTTTGAGTCAACATCAATGATAATATCGGGGGTTACACCCTCGTTCTCAACTACCCACTCACCTTTCTCGTTGTAGATTCGGTAATCGGGAGCGGTTAGGCCACCACCATCAATCAGGTTCATAAACATCGAAACGCCTACCAATCCACCCCAGGTGCGGGTGCCAATTACAGGACCCATCTTATTCCACTGGAACTCGTAAGGCAACTCGTCGCCACCCGAACCAGCATAACGATTGGTTAGCAAGGCCATTTGCGCCTGTACTGCATAGAATGGAATTGTTTGATCAACCGAGTTGCGGCGAGTCCAGAAACCGTGAGGTTTCTTTAGCAATCGCTGTAGAAAAATTTCGGGATCGAGACCACCACCGTTAAAGCGTCCATCGAGGATAATGCCCTCCTTATGCGCTTGCGAGTAGAAGTATTTTGGGAAATCGGTTGCCGAGCCATTCCAAGTATCAGGCATGTAGATGTAGCCAATCTTACCATTCGATGCCTTAACAACAGCCAAGCGGTTGGATTCGAGCCAATCCATATAGCGGATATTGTTCTCGTTACCAACAGGTTCAACCACCACCTCGCGAGCACCAACTAGCGTTGGCTTTGAGTTAACGGTTAGCGTTACCTGCTTGCCAGCCAAGCCTACAAAGTAGCTGTAAACCTCTTTGCTGGCCTTAACATCAACATTATTAACCTTAAGTAGATATTCTCCCTCAAGGATATTGATTCCGGGTTTTGCCAATGGAGGCCAAGTTTCGCGCGACCAATCGCGCTCTTTGTATATCTTGCTAAACTGGTAAAGGTTATTCTGCGCATCAACCTTATAATCGGCGCCAAGCATTCCAACGTTTACCCTATCGGCTTTGCGCTTGCTGTCGCCACCATAAACGTAAGTGTGTGATGTGTTAAGCTCGCCAATGAGCTCGCCAATGATAAAGGTCAAATCTTGACGACTCGAAGCCCTATCGACCAATTTACCATACTTTTGCTTTATGAAATTCCAATCCTGACCATTCATGCCAGCCTCGTAGTAGTAATCGCGCTCTAAACGCCAAGCATCGTTGAAAATTTGTGTCCACTCTTTACGAGGCTCATACCAGAATTTAAGACCATTCAGTTTTACTGGTTTACCTTCGCCACCAGATGCAGCAACAATTGAAACACCTCCATCTTTTTGGTAGATAATGCTCTCGCCATCGAATGAAAGTTTGTAACCATCAATGGCTTCAACCAAAGTATTCTCTTTGCGCTTATTGAATGAGTAGGAATATAAAGTCATTGGGTCGTGGCTACCAACCTCGAAACGGTTAAAGTTGCCCTCGCTGCCATTTAGGTAGAAAAGGGTTGAGCCATTCACCGCCAAATTGCGGTAGTTTCCTCGTTTTAAAGGTAACGCCTCTACCCTATCGGTAATTCCATCGAAATCGAAACGAATTTGTGGTGCTGCGCTTGCTTTTGGAGCATCAACAGCTAGTTCCTCATCGCTCTTATATGGTAAAATTGATTTTACATCCTTTCGCAAAGCGATGGCATAAATGCCAGCAACCTTTTGGTAAACCATCTCCCACTCGATATCGCAATAGGTAGGCTCAAATCGGCGATTTGATACAAAGATGATATAATCGCCATCCTTGGTGAAAACGGGGCGAGAATCGCTAAACAAACCGTTACTAAGGCCGTTTATGACTTTAGTTTCGAGATTGTAAACGTAAAGTTGATAAACAAAATCCTTATTCATCTTTGAGTAGGTGATGAAACGGCTATCGGGCGACCAAGAGTAATCGTAAATCGATTTAACATCTTGCGATACATCAACATTCTCGAACTCCTCCTTATCAATCTTTGTAATTGCCTTTGTTGCAACATCGATATAGTAAAGGGTAAGCAATTGGTCGGTATAGGCAATCTTTTTGCTATCGGGCGACCATTTTAGGGTGTGCCTGTAACCATCCTTATGGGTTGTTAACTTGATAGCCTCCTCTTTCCCATTGGGGTTTACAACGTAAATCTCGTACTCGCCAGTTTTATCGGAGATATAGGCAATCCACTTGCCATCGGGCGACCAAACGGCATCCTTATCCCTTGCTCCGCAATTATTGGAGATGTTGCGAGTTGGACCATCGGACACAGGAACTGTAAACACCTCGCCACGAGCAACAACTAACGCTCTTTTACCTGATGGTGAGATATCGATACCTTGAACCTCCTTGCTGATATCCTTCATATATGGACGAGTCTCCTCCATATCGGTCAAAACTTGAATCGGAACCTTTTTAGTTTCCTTTGTTGCAACATCGAGTTTCCAGATATCGCCACCAACCTCATAAACGATATAGTTGCCACCATCGCTTGGATGCTGAACATCGTACTCGGTGTGCTTGGTTACCTGCTCAATCTTCTTGCTGTTTGTATCGTAGTAGTAGATATTTAAAACCCTATCCCTATCGGAGCTGAAGAAGATTTTATCGCCAATCCACATGGGGAACCTATCGGAACCAAGGTAGTTGCTGATGTTTGTTTCAACATTGGTGGTTAAATCGTAAGTGTAAATCTCTTGTGCTCTTCCACCTTTATAGCGTTTCCAAGTTGCATTATCCTGCTCATCCTTGTTATAGGCAATGATTGAGCCATTTGGCGAAAAGCTGCCACGGGCAGCATCGTACATAATCATCTCCTCGAGACCAGAGCCATCGGGTGAAATTAAGAATATCTTGTTGTAACGAGTAGCGCTAACTCTACCCGAGGTGAACATTATCTTATTCTTGTTCTGATTCCATCCAATCACCTCATCGAAACCAGGATGAAAAGTAACGCGAGTTATGTCACCTCCGTTAACGTTCATGGTGTAGACATCGGTATTGCCGTCGTACTCGGCAGAGAATGCGATTAGCTTACCATCGGGCGAAAACTTTGGGAAGTTCTCTTGACCATCGCTAAAGGTTAAGCGAACAGCAGTACCTCCATCGGTTGGTGATTTCCAAATATCGCCACCGCTAACAAAAACGATGGTATTATCGTGAATATCGGGGTATTGCATCATGGGGTTTTGTGCAAATACCGAAAAACTCGCGAATAGTAAAATCAGCAGAAATGATTTTCTAAGGTTTAATTTGTTTTTCATAGTATGTTTTATTGAATTAATAAACGTTTGATTTTGATAACTCGGAATAGTTTAAGTAAAAACTTTTTAGGTGAAAAAGAAATATTTGACCAGTCCCCTGCTTTCGCAGGGGAGATCTTATTTCTTCTTTTTCATTAATTTCTCAATATCAATAATCTCCTTAGGGGCTTTGCTTGATAGAATTTCGTAACCATCTTCGGTTACAAGGATTGTATCTTCGATTCGAACGCCAAAACCTTTGAATTTTTCGGGAGCTTTCTTGTCTTTTGGACTGAAATATAATCCTGGTTCGATTGTTAGTACCATACCAGGTTTTAAAACCTGATCGGTTGAAATATCGTGAACATCTAATCCAACTGGGTGAGATAGCCCATGAATGAAATAATCCTGATAACCTAGCTTTTTAAAGGCATCAACGGCAAACTTCTCGAGATCGCTTGTTTTAAGTCCAGGTTTAATCATTGTAATAGCCATCTTTTGAACCTGAAGCACCATTGAGTAAATCTCCTTTTGAGCCTCGGTGAACTTGCCCGAAACTGGAATTGTTCGTGTAATATCGCTGCTATAGCCCATGTACTTGGCACCAACATCCATAACAACAAGGTCACCGTTTTTCGTTTGGCAATTATTATCGCTATAGTGAAGAATTAGGTTATTTAGACCAGAGCCTATAATACTTGGAAAACCTCTAAGTAGAGCGCCTTGGCGAGTGTATTCATACTCAACAGCAGCTTGTATCTCGTACTCCCAAACGCCGGGCTTTGCCATTTTCATGGCTGAAATTATCCCATCGGCAGTAATGTTGCTCGCTTTGCGGATATATTCAATCTCTTGCGTTGATTTTATCATTCTAAGTTTACCAACAAAGTACTCAGCCGATTCGAGCTTAAGGTTAGGATATAATAATTTCATACGATTCTTCATCTCGCGCTCCATGAAGTAGGCTTTATCGCTAATCCAATCGTTAACCAAGTTCAAATCCGGGGCAGAATAATAAAGTTTGCTAAGGGTAGGTAACAGCTTGCTAAAAATGGGCCTAAACTCCGAACTCTTTAATGCAGTATCCTTTGGTCCAAACTTTAGGTTTTTAAATACATCATTATCAGAATAAAATATTATTGTATTCCATTTTTTACGCCCAACTTTTATCCCTTTGGGCGACATTAGCAAAGTATTTGCGGCAGAATTAACCCCAGTTAAGTAGAAGAAGTTATGCTCTTGGATATACTCATTCGCTAATGGTTGAGAATTAATGGCTTTTAGAACAATTGCCTGAGTAGAGTCGAGCATGCTAAGCACCTTTTCCCTTCGAGTCAGAAATTCGTCGATATTGGATATTTGGGCTTTAACTACAAGCGGCAGCATTAATGCTAAAAGGAATATTTTTTTCATGTCTTTAAAATTTGCTATATTTCAGAATATCAATGGCATTCATTTTTGTGTTTCATTTTAAATTCAAGAATGCACACATGGAATGTCTATGTTGTAATCATCGCATTTGGGGTAAGTCCTTACATAAACATTTCATTATATTTTAAATAAAAAGCTGGTTGCTGATGCTATTAAGCACCATACAACCAGCACAATATGTAATTAAAATCTATTTCTCAATTATGGTAGTGATTGTTTTCATGCTTTGGCTCATAGGCATGGTCATGTTTTGCTGTCCAGAAACTGCAATGTTCATATTCATCTCAGTATTTGTCTCAGTACGAACTAACAAAGAAGTTTTGGGGTTAAAATAAGCAAATCCTTCAGATTTACCAGTACCTTCAACAAAAAGTTCCATCCCCATTTGATTACCACTGCCTGTTATTTGTAAAACTCCGCCAAAATTTATTTTCAAGAGTTCAGCTCCATCAACAACCTCTTTTCCAACCAATGTCAATTCCATATCGTTAGTAATAACCATACTAACTGGGCTTTGCTGAGATGCTTTTGTTGAATCGACCAATTTCTCAGTCCACTTTTCGCCAAATTTGATAGCCTTTTCGGGGAATTGAAGCAGTTTTGTAAACTGCTCGGCTGATGCTAACATCTTTCCAATCTTTTCTTCAGTTACACTTGCAGATGAGATCAATTTGCCATTAGACGCTACAACTACTCTTTTTTGCTCATTCAAGTCATTAAAATTCATAGTAGTATCCATTTTCATTGCGGGTACCTTTTGGGTAATACTTGAATTTTTCAAAGAAACAAGCATCGTAACATTTCCAATATTATCAACATTCTCAATTTGAATTTCAGCACTTGAATTTAACCCACCTTCCATAGTTAAATCTTGTCCACCCATTGAACGAGTTACATTTTGAGTCAATTGAGTAGAAAGAACGTAGGTTTTACCTTTTACAAAACCATGCTTAAGCATTGCTTCCTGTGAATTAGCAAAAATGCTAATAGTCATTAATGATAGTACAAAAAATGATTTGATAATTACATTTCTCATGATTAGATTTTTTTTAGGTTGTTATTGATAATTAATTATTTACAAATAAATATTATTTATTTCTTTTAAGTGGCAAGATTTTATAATGTTTCTTTTCATTTGCCATTATCCATGCCGTTTTAAAGGTCAATTTTGATATTAAAGCAGCTTTAAGTGGATTAATGGTTTCGGGGTTATCGCGAACTGTATGATAATCTTTATGCAATCCAGATGAAATATCAACAGCTGTTATACCATGTTTAAAGAAGTTGTAATGATCGCTTCGCTCAAAAAGATACTCTTTACTCTCAGATTGTTTTAACCCAAAGTTTTTGGCCTCTTTAAGCATGATTTTAGCCAAGTCGGGGTTAAATTGAAAACCATCAATTTGTAAAGTATCATTACCATTTCGGCCAATCATATCCATATTCAACATGGCAACCGATTTATCGAGTGGAAACAACGGATGCTCAACATAATAATTCGATCCGTAAAGACCCTTCTCCTCGCCTGCAAAAAGAATAAAAAGAATGCTACGTTTTGGTTTAACTTTCATTGATGTAAAAGCTTTCGCTACTGCCATAGTACCAGCAGTTCCAGATGCATTATCGTCGGCACCATTAAAAATATAATCCTCACCCTCCTTATGGCGCGACATAGCACCAACATGGTCGTAATGCCCGCCAATAATAACCAGCTCGTTTTTAAGGTTTTTGTCCCTTCCCTCGATATATCCGACAACGTTTTTGGCGATATACTCTTTAACTTTAAGTATAGTGGCAAGCTCGCATTTTGTGCTAGCTAATTCATAGGATGCTGGTTTAACCAATTTATCAATCCTTTTCTGAATATTTTTTAATGTGTCAACGCTCCCAAAAAGGAATTTAATGACCGATTCGCCCACTTGAGCAAAAGGAACAGCATTCTCATCCGTTGAACAAAGTTCAATAGGCAGATTATCCTGAGGTAAAAACTTTGATAAGCTAGGCCAAGGATAACCCTGTGGAGTAAGCATAATATGATTTAAAGGATCGGTAACAACTATCACACCCGTTGCACCATGCTTTTTAGCATTCTCAAGTTTATAGTTAATAGCGGAGTATTTTGTATCGCTAGCGCCATCAAAAGGTGATTTAGCATCCTTTTCGCCGGGCTCGTGCTTCATAACCAACACGATTTTCCCTTTTACGTCGATATCCTTGTAATCATCATAGTTATACTCAGTGGCAGTAATGCCATATCCAGCAAACACAATTGACGATTCAACGGCTGCATTTGCAGTCATCTCGAAAGGAGTAAAATCGGTTTTAAGGTTGAAACTCTTTGAATTATCACCAATTGATATCTTTAGAAAGCTCTTATCAACATCTAAATTCTTTGAGCAAAAAGAGATGTTTTGAAAATACGTTCCATTCACAGGCTTTACTCCCATAGAAGCAAACTCTTTTGAGATATAATCTGCAGCAATATCCAACTCACGGCTTGGTGTGTTTCGACCTTTGAGGGAATCGGAGGCTAAAAAGTAGATGTATTTCTTTAAAAGTTCGGGGGTAATCTGACTTAACCCTTGACTAGGGTTTTTCTGCGAAATGGCATTCCCAATAAACAATAAACAGGCAATAACAATTAAGAATGTTTTTTTCATAATTTTTAATAGATTAATTATTGAATAATAAATTAGACTATAAACCTTTATCAAAGCTACATTTTTTTGTGCAATTAATTTCAATTTTCAACGAACATACTCCCAAGATACTTTAAAAGCTAATCGGGTAATGCGCTCCATAGTTCGGTAATCGAGTTTTTCAGGAGTATCCCTTTCGGTATGGTAATCGGAGTGGAGCCCTCTAAAAAACATTACAGCAGGAATGTTCTTTGTTATAAAACTTGCTTGATCAGAAGAATACAAATCAGTTGACTTGTAATCAATAAATAGACTATCACTATCTAAATTTATTGTCTTAATCTTATTTTTCACCAAAGAATCCCGTTGATGAGCGATGGCATAAACTTTTTTAATTTTATTTTTCAATTCCTTCCGGCTATCTTCGCCACGTCCAACCATATCGAGGTTAATATTGAGCACTGGCTTAATCCTAAGGCTATCGGAGTTCTTAACGAATAATCTTGAGCCCCATAGACCGCTCTCTTCCGCTGAAAAAGCAGCAAAAACTATCGAGCGTTTAGGCTTAAACCCTTTTTCAACTGCCTTTGCGTATGCTTCGGCAATCTCCATTACAGCAGCAACCCCCGATGCATTATCATCAGCACCGTAATTAATTCGACCACCCTCTTTGCCTAAATGATCGTAATGTGCCGAAATAACAACTACCTCACCTTTTTTTTCAGTCCCTTCAATAAATCCCAAAACGTTATTCGATTCATCTATTTTTTTTACTAAATCGATTTTAACCGATATTGATGATTTAATAGTTTTATTTATTGAACTATCCTTTACATCTATGCTTAAGCGATTTACTATCTTATTTAAATTAACATTAAGCAAGTTCGATACTACTCTGGGGTGCACTACTATTGTTGAAATGTAGTAATTCTTATACTTTAAATTCTTAAATAGACTATCTGTTTTCTCGATACTTCCTGAAAAAGCGACTTTGAGTTTATCTTTTCTATTTCTGGATCTAGTAGAGTAGATTTTACTCAAATCGCTAAACTGCCTTTTACTATAGGGGTTGCACAGAATCACGCCCCGACAACCTTTTTTTATCAACTTATTATAAAGGAGTCTCTTTTCAAAAAAGATATCCTTTGTTAAAATAAGGATTGTTTTATCATCAAAACCTGTTTTTTGAATATACTCCGGAGAGATATCGCTTGTAATAACGATATCAAATGGTCGATTGCTTTGAAAACTGGTTAATGAGCCAACATAGTTTTCATATTCGTTGCAATACATTTTACCAATTTTAAATATTGGTTTATCTAAACGAAAAGTTTGGAAGTCGACCTTTTGAAAAAAACCATTTAATGGGATTAGATAGCCAATTCCATCGCTTTTAAAAGAGGCTGAAATATATTCAGATGCCTTTACAATACCCTCTGTTCCTACACCTCGTCCCTCCATTTCAGGTGATGCTAATTTGTAGACTATTCTTTTGAGATCACTGGACTTGATCGATTCTAAAACATCTTTTGGAATTGAATCCTGTGCTGTTATTGATGCTTGAAAAGCAAAAAAACAAAGCGCTAAAATGCTAAAATGCTTCATAAATTCAATAAATAATGACTAAGGTATGACAATTAATTGATGTGCTTATTCCGTCTAATATGAATTAATGTTAAATACATCAGCATTTCGCTATTAACCAAATTGTTAACAAAACATAATATCATAATTCTGATAATATTACAAATGGCTACCGACAAACCTCTTTTTTTCTTACTTTTGCTTGGTTTAATAAAAGCGATTATTCAGATTAAATAGATTATAGCGATGACAATTTCTTACAATTGGCTTAAAGAGTACATCAAGATTGATATTGAACCTGAGAAGGTTTCACAAATATTAACTTCTATCGGATTAGAGGTTGAAAGTTTTGAAAAGCACCAAACCATTAAGGGAGGACTTGAGGGTGTTGTGATTGGCGAGGTTCTTACCTGCGAAAAGCATCCCGATGCCGACAAACTAAGCAAAACAACCGTTAACGTTGGATTAGCAGAGCCTTTACATGTAGTTTGCGGTGCACCAAACGTTGCCAAAGGGCAAAAGGTTGTTGTTGCTACCGTTGGAACAAAACTCTACTTTGGTGAGCAAGAGATTGTGATCAAAAAGGCAAAGATTCGCGGTGAGCTATCGGAAGGTATGATTTGCGCTGAGGATGAACTTGGCCTTGGTACTTCACATGCAGGTATCATGGTTCTCGATCCTTCAGCAGTTGTTGGTACTCCAGCAAAAGAATATTTTAAAATTGAGGACGATTATATTTTCGAGATTGGATTGACTCCAAACCGTATTGATGCAGCTTCGCACTTCGGTGTTGCTCGCGATTTGGCTGCTTACCTGAACCTCGAAAAACCTACAAAGGCAATAAAGCCATCTGTTGATTCATTCAAAGTTGATAATAACAATTTACATATTCCTGTTGAAGTGGTAACACCTGAACTTTGCCCAAGGTATTCAGGCATAACCATTTCGAACATTAAAATTGGCCCATCTCCCGAATGGTTGCAAACACGCCTTAAAGCCATTGGCTTAAATCCAATCAACAATGTTGTGGACGTTACCAACTTCGTACTACACGAGATTGGTCAACCACTACACGCTTTTGATGCCGATGCAATTGAAGGAGGCAAGGTGATTGTTAAAACTTTACCCGAAAGTTCACCATTTATTACCCTCGATAACAACGAGCGCAAGCTCTCATCGGAGGATTTAATGATATGCAATGCCAAGGAAGGTATGTGTATTGCTGGTGTTTTTGGAGGAATAAAATCGGGCATCTCCGAAAAAACTACAAACGTATTTCTCGAAAGCGCTTGCTTTAACTCCGTTTCCATACGTAAAACAGCCCGTCGTTATGGGCTTAGCACCGATGCTTCGTTCCGCTTTGAGCGCGGTACCGATCCAAATATCACCATTTGGGCATTGAAACGCGCTGCAATGCTAATAAAGGAAGTTGCTGGGGGTGAAATTTCATCGGAGATTGTTGATGTTTACCCAAAACCCGTTGAAGACTTCAAGGTTGAGTACAACCTTAAGAGAACTACAACCTTTATTGGGAAAGAGATTCCTGTTGCTACAATCAAGAAAATCCTTGAAGGACTCGAAATTAAAGTAGTTAAGGTAGAAGCCGATGTGTGGACACTTGCTGTTCCACCCTATCGAGTTGATGTTCAGCGCGAGGCTGATATCGTTGAAGATGTGCTTCGTATTTATGGCTACAACAACGTTGAATTCTCCGAAAAGGTAAACAGTACACTTGGCTACTCGAAGAAACCTGATACGCACCAAATCATCAACCTAATATCTGATTATCTTACATCCAATGGTTTCAACGAAACCATGTGTAATTCGCTAACAAAATCATCGTACTATAAGGATCTAAGTACCTACCCTGCCGAAAACACGGTTCAAATAATGAACCCCTTAAGCAACGATCTTAGCGGTATGCGTCAAACCCTTTTATTCGGAGGCCTAGAGGCTGTTCAGCGCAACACTAATCATCGTAATTTAAATCTTAAACTATACGAATTTGGTAACTGTTACAAGTTCAATGCAAGTGCTGACAGATCGCAAGAGCCTTTAAAATCGTATAGCGAAGATTTAAGACTTGGGGTTTGGGTTACTGGCGAAAAATCTTCTGAATCGTGGGTTCAAAAACCACAAGTGGCAAGTTTCTTCACCATTAAAGGTTATGTGCACTCAATCCTTACCCGCTTTGGCTTTGATATAGATACTCTAACCATCGAAGATGCTCCATCGGATATCTTTGGATATGGTTTATCTTATAGCCTCAAAAACAAACCTCTTGTTACATTCGGATTAGTAAATCAGAATATCCTTGAGTCGTTTGATTTGAAGGCAGAGGTTTTCTTTGCTGAGTTCAAATGGAATCATGTATTTGAACACTCATTAAATCTAAAGATTACCTACAAGGAACTTCCTAAGTTCCCTGAAGTTCGCAGAGATTTAGCGTTACTACTCGATAAGAGCGTAACCTATAGCCAAATTCAGAAACTTGCCTTTGTAACTGAGAAGAAACTTCTCAAGAGAATCAATCTTTTTGATGTATATGAGGGTAAGAATTTGGGGGAAAATAAGAAATCGTACGCGGTAAGCTTTATCCTAATGGATGAAAGCAAAACCCTTACCGATATTCAGATTGATAAAACAATGAATAACTTTATTCAGGTTTTTGGGAAAGAGTTAGGGGCACAAATTCGATAATAATATTTTTAACCCCATCAGGGTTTAAAACCCTAATGGGGTTATTTTTAAAATATGGGTACAATCGAGGTAATTCAGGGTGATATTACAACGCTAAACGTTGACGCCATAGTAAACGCAGCAAACGAGAGTTTGCTTGGTGGTGGTGGCGTTGATGGAGCAATTCATGATGCCGCAGGGCCTGAATTACTGGAAGAATGTCGAAAAATTGGTGGTTGTCCTACTGGAGAAGCACGAATTACTAAAGGTTATAAATTACCTGCAAAGCATATCATTCATACTGTTGGCCCAATTTGGCGAGGTGGTTATAAAGATGAAATAGATCTCCTTCGTAATGCCTATCAAAATAGTTTAAAGTTAGCCATGAGTCATAATATTGAAACCATTGCTATTCCAAATATCAGCACAGGAGTATATGGATTTCCAAAGAAATCTGCTGCCGAAATTGCTTTTAGAGCTATTCGCGAGTTCATCTGTAAAAACAAATACCCCAAAAAGGTTATTTTTGTTTGTTTCGATGATGAGAACTATGAGATTTATAGAGAGAAGTTAAGCCAAAGCATTTCACCACAATAGTCACAGTAGGTCACATAGGCATTGCTTCAAGGCCTAATAGACAACTTCAAAAAATCAATTTACAGAAGACTTAAACCTTAAAACAGAGGGTAACATTATCTATTACCAAAATAGTTCACAAACAATTTCTAATGTGTTCTAATGTGCCTAATATGGTTCAAAGCATTAAAAATCAATTCCATACTTCTCAAGTCTTCGATCAAGCGATTGGCGTGTTATATTTAGAAGTTGCGCTGCTTCACCCTTTTTATAATCGGTTTTCTGCAAAGCACGAATAATAAGACGTTTTTCAACTTCATCGAGATCAAATAGCATATCCTTCTCGCTTTCTAAAACTGCCTCGTCCTCAACCATTGGTAAACCGCTAAAGAAACGCAACGATAGCTTTCCGCCATCGCTTAGGATAAGCGCTCGTTCCACCATATTTCTTAACTCCCGAACATTTCCTGGAAAGTCGTATGCTGTTAATGCTTTTACAACTGATGCGTCAACCGATGGAACCTTTTTATTTAACCGTTGAGACATCAACTTGATGAAATAATCGAGCAAAATTGGGATATCCTCCCTCCGTTCGCGAAGCGGCGGGATATTAATCTCAAATGAATTTAGCCTGTAGTAAAGATCGTTCCTAAACTTATTCTCCTCAAGTAATTTTTGGATATTTTGATTTGTAGCAGCGATAATTCGAACATCAACTGGAACATCGTTGTTGGAACCGATGCGTCTAATTTTTCTATCCTCTAACACCCTAAGAAGCTTGCTTTGCATGGTTTGCTGCATATCAACAATCTCATCGAGGAATAGTGTACCGCCATTGGCAATCTCAAACCAGCCAATCTTCTCCTCGTTGGCTCCAGTAAAAGCGCCCTTCTTATGTCCAAAGAACTCGCTTTCAAATAAGGTATCTGGTACAGCCGAGCAGTTAACTGCATGAAAGTAGGAATTTTTGCGCGAGCTGAGGTAGTGAATTCCACGAGCAACAAGTTCTTTGCCCGTTCCGCTTTCACCTGTAATAAGTACTGATGTTACATCGGCTTTGGCAACCTTAGTCATCAAATCAACAACTTGCTTTATTGCCTTGCTATTACCCATTATCTCGTACCCAACGCTATCGCGCAACTCTTTCGAAACCAAGGCATACGAATGCTCAACCTCCTTATACTTATAATTAAGATTAATAAACCTTTTTGTTCGTTGGATAGCGGCTTTCATATCAATCAGACGAAAAGGTTTAGGGAAAAACTCAACGGCTCCATAACGCATTGCTTGAATAACAGCATCCATATCGCCATGCCCAGTTATCATTATCACCTCAATATCGTGATACTGCTCCTTAACCTTTTGAAGAACAGAGATTCCGTCCATTTCAGGGAGTTTAAGGTCGAGTATCATAATATCAATCTCAAATTGCTTAAGCAATTCAAATGCAACAGATGGTTTGGGGGCTAAATGAACCTCAAATCCATCGGTTTCGAGAAACTCTTTAATCTCGTCACGAAAAACTCTTTCATCATCAAGAACAAGAATCTTTAAATTCTCCATACAACTAACTTTTAGGTATTGACACTTCAAAAACTGAAAATTCACCTAACTCAGTATCCACACGAATCTCGCCGAGAATATCTTTAATAAAACCGTAGGTTATTGATAACCCAAGGCCAGTTCCTTTTTCTTCAGATTTTGTTGTAAAGAATGGGTCGTAAATCTTTTCCAGAATATCGGAGTGAATACCTGTTCCATTATCCCAAACGCTGAAAAACACATTAAGTTCCGTTTGCCAAGATTTTATTGAGATATGCTTTTGATAACCCTCAATTTTCTGTTTCTCCTTTTCATCAACTGCGTGTTTTGCATTGGATAAAAGGTTAAGAACAACCTGTTCGAGCTTAAACTTATCGCCATAGATAAAGCATTGCTCTTTCGAAAGGGCTACACTGGTCATCACATTATGGGTTTGATACTGCGTTCCAACCATAAGCAATGCGCTCGAAATAACTTCATTTATATCAACCTTCTCAAGGGTATTGGTTTTTTGTGTTCGCGAGAAAATTCGAACATGGTCGATAATCCGCTTAATCCGATCAACATTATCGAAAAGAGTGGAAATTTTCTCCTTTAGGTATGATTCGGAGTAATTCTTATCGTTAACTTTTAAAAGGATGTTATCGAGGCCCATGGAAATGCCTCCGAGGGGTTGATTAATTTCATGAGCAATACCAGCAGCAAGCGTTCCAAGCGATTCGAGTTTTGATTTTTGAGCCAAGAGATGCTGCTGCTTCTCCTGCTTTTTAATCTCTTGAATCATCCGTTTCTCTAATTCTTTATTAATCTCAACAATTCGTTGCTCAGCCTCGCGCTGCTTTCGAACCTCTTTATGTTTTGACTGATAGAGAAAACCTAAGAAAATAATCAAAACAGAGAAGGTTATTACAACAACAACCAATACGATATTACGATACCTATTTTTAGCCAACTCCAACTTTTGAATTTCGCTACCTTGTTTTAAAATCTCGTTCTCGCGCTCTTTCTGGTTGATATCGTAAATGATTTGCAGTTTTGCCAACTTTTCACCGCTCTCCTCGCTATAAATTGAGTCGCGAATCTCTGCCCATAACTTATAGTACGCAAGGGCGTCTCGGTATCGCCCCTCCGATTCGCTTATAAGAGACAAATACTGGTATACATCTGCAGAGGTTGAATACAAATTCTCACTTTCAGCAATTCTAAGTGCTCTGTTAAGATAATTTGTAGATGTTGGGTAATCACCTGAAACGTAATAACATCTCGATATCTTAACCAGACTAGTTACAGTACCTTGTACATTATTAATCTTTTCAGCAATATTCAACTGGCGATTAAAAAAGAAGCGTGCCTGATCATATTTACCTAATTCAAAGTTAACATCACCTAAACCCTGAAGAGCATTGATAATTTCTATAGAATCTTTTAATGATGTACTAATTACTAAAGCTTTGTTATAGTAAAACGACGAGCTATCCATTTTTTGAACTAAATAAAATGATAATGCAATCTCCCGCTGAGCTTTGCCATATTCCGATGAATCGTCAATAGCAAAAGAATTAGATGCCGATTTTTTATATGCCTCGAGGCTAAGTTGAAATTCACCTAGGTTTTTGTAGGCTAGTCCGATCTTATTATAGCTATTAGATTTTACCTTTCGTTGCTCAGGGGTAAGTTGTCCATCACCAATAATTTGTAAAATTTTGGTAAACTGGATGATCGCATTTTTATAGTTTCCCTTTTTTATATGAATTTGCCCGAGGCTATTGAGAACATTGGTTTGAAGCTGATAGTTCCTTGTCTGAACTACAATACCATAAGCACGTTCAAGATAAATAATTGCCATTTCAGGGTTACGCGAATAATCATATACCTCAGATAACCCAATTAACACCTCAACCTGCTCCTTACGCATATTAAACTTTTCGAACTGGCCTAATGCTCGATTGTAGTAACGGAGGGTATTCCCAATATTTAAAGTTTTAAAGCTGACTTTACCCATAATCCAAAGAGCTCGTGCCTCCTGCAGAGGTTTACCCATACTTTTTGCTTTAAGCAAAACTTGTAATCCAAATTCTATGGCTTTATCGGGGTTAATATTAATATATCTTTCACTGAGGTCAAGAAGCAAGTCGAGTTTCTCTTCGCCTGTCGCCCTGTTTGCAGATGCTTCGAGGCTATCAAGAGTAGTTTGAGCGGCTATGTTTAATGACAAAAACAACGCCGCTATTATAGTAAATAACCGATGAGGTAATGAATAGGTCATCTATAAAAAATCTTCACTAATATAACCTCAATAAATCAGAAAACGAATTACAATCAATAGGAATTTAAGTTAATCTAATTATTTAGTTTAAACCATTATTGCGCAAAGCTGTTTTAAAAACGTTTTTGAATACTTTCGTAATTAAAAATTACCTTTGCAGTGCTTGATTAAATTGATTTCATTTAAAATGTTTAGATCAATGTTTAAGAATTATCTATCGCTCGTTAAGTTCAGCCATACCATATTTGCAATGCCATTTGCCTTAATTGGGTTGTTTCTTGCATTCAAAACTAATTCGTCAAGTTTTAGTTGGCAACTTTTAGTATTAGTTATCCTTTGCATGGTATTTGCTCGTACCGCAGCCATGAGTTTTAACAGGGTGGTTGATAGATATATCGACTTAAAAAACCCTCGAACAGCTCAGCGCGAAATTCCTAAGGGTATCATTTCAGCTAAATCAGCAATACTTTTTACAATTATCAATTCGATTCTCTTTATTGTTACTACATATTTCATTAACTCTCTGGTTTTTTATTTGTCACCTATCGCTTTGGCTGTGGTTTTACTTTACAGCTTTACTAAGCGATGGACAATTCTTTGTCATTTAGTGCTTGGTCTTGGATTATCTTTAGCCCCTATTGGAGCTTATCTTTCAGTTACAGGCAAGTTTGATCTTATTCCGATTCTATACTCCTTTATTGTTCTTTTTTGGGTTGGAGGATTCGATATTATCTACTCGTTGCAGGATGAGGAGTTTGATAAACAAGAATTGCTTAAATCAATCCCAGCTGCGTTGGGCAAAAAGTATGCTCTTTTAGTTGCATTAGTTTTTCATATTATCTCTGGTTTGATTGTTTTATATGTTGGTTATAAACTAGATGCAAGCTATTGGTACTGGATAGGGGCATTTATTTTTATTGCATTACTTATATACCAACACTCAATTGTAAGTCCGAAAGATATTAATAGAGTAAATCTGGCATTTATGACTACGAATGGTATTGCAAGTATATTTTTTGCAGTTTTTAATATTCTTAACTTTTTACTTTAATACCAAAGATTTGTCTAAATACACGTTTCATCTATATAATTTTATTACACCATATTTTTTGCTTTTTTTTCTCATTTAACCTATGTTTGCGTAGCATAATTTCGATAAATATTATATGAAGCTACAGATTTCATATATTTTAACTACAAAATCGGTGTTCCGTAACATCAAGGACAGGGATACCTTCTAGTTCTATTCTCTTCATTTCCACTTTTTCATTTCATTTTTTTCTAGTCATTATTTATTAACTTAAAAAATAATCGTCTTATGGAACTACCATTTGCCGAATCGTATAAAATAAAGATGGTTGAACCCATCTACCGCAGCACTCGCGAAGAGCGCGAAAAATGGATTAAGGAAGCAAAGTATAACCTTTTCAACCTTAAAAGCAATCAGGTTTTTATCGATCTACTAACTGACTCAGGAACAGGCGCAATGAGCGACCGTCAATGGGCTGCAATGATGATGGGTGATGAAAGCTATGCTGGCGCTTCATCGTATTACAACATGAAGAATGCCATCAAGAATATCCTTGGCTTCGATTACTTTTTGCCAACCCATCAAGGACGTGCAGCAGAGAATGTTCTTTTCTCTGTTCTTGTAAAAGAGGGTGATTTTGTCCCTGGCAACTCCCATTTCGATACAACCAAGGGACACATTGAGTTCCGCAAAGCCCATGCAATTGATTGCACTATTGATGAGGCTAAGGATACTGAACTTTACCACCCATTCAAGGGAAATGTTGATCCAAAGAAGCTGGATAAGTTCCTTTCGGAAAACGCAGCGAAGGTTCCTTTTGTAATTGTTACCATTACCAATAACACTGCTGGTGGGCAGCCTGTATCGATGGAGTGCTTAAAAGAGACTCATCGCGTGGCTAAAAAATATGGTAAAATGGTTGTATTTGATTCTGCCCGTTTTGCCGAAAATGCCTACTTCATTAAGGTAAGAGAAAAAGGCTACGAGAATAAAACCATCAAAGAGATTGTTCTTGAGATGTTTTCGTACTCCGACGCTATGACGATGAGCAGTAAGAAAGATGCTATTATTAATATTGGCGGTTTTATTGCCATGCGGGATCAGGAGCTTTGGAGGCAAGCCTCTACATTCAACATCATGTTCGAAGGCTATGTAACTTATGGAGGTATGGCTGGTCGTGATATGAATGCATTATCTGTTGGTCTTGACGAGGGCACCGAATTCAGCTACCTCGAAACACGTATTAAGCAAGTTGAGTATCTCGGCAGTAAATTAAAAGAGTATGGCGTTCCATTCCAAACCCCATCGGGTGGACATGCTATTTTTGTTGATGCCAATAAGGTTTTACCCAATATGCCTAAAGAGGAGTTTAGGGCCCAAACCCTAGCCATTGAGCTTTACCTCGAAGCAGGTATTCGTGGTGTAGAAATTGGAGCAATATTGGCCGACCGTGATCCTGAAACCCGCGAGAATCGTTACCCAGCACTTGAATTCCTTCGACTAGCAATACCTCGTAGAGTTTATACCAATAACCACATGGATGTTATTGCAGCGGCTCTTAAAAACGTTTATGATCGTCGTGCTCAAATTACCAAGGGGATGAAGATTAAGTGGGAAGCGCCTATTATGCGACACTTTACAGTTGAACTTGAGAGAGCATAAAGGATACAAATTCGATTAAATCAAAAGCCGTTCAAATAACTTGGACGGTTTTTTTATTCTATCTTGATAAAAATCCCCACCTTTGCAGACTATTTTTTTTGATGATGAAAGATTTAACTAAAGGGAACGAAGCCAGGCTGATATTCCAGTTTGCAGTTCCAATGCTACTAGGAAACCTATTTCAACAATTATATCAAGTTGTAAATAGCATAATAGTTGGAAGGTATTTAGGTGAGAAAGCATTAGCCGCAGTTGGGGCATCATTTCCAATCATATTTACGCTTATTGCTCTTATAATTGGCTTTGGGATTGGGGCATCTGTAGTAATTTCACAATATTTTGGGGCAAAAGATTACGAAAAGGTTAAAAGAGCCTCTGATACCATTAACATCTTTTTTCTTTTTGCGGGTATAATACTATCAATTATCGGTATAATTTTTAGCGGAACGATATTTAGGCTCTTAGACCTACCTCAAGAGCTAATGCACGATGCCGTACTTTATCTTAACATTTACATTTCAGGGCTTGTTGTGATGTTTGGGTTTAACGGGACTGCAGCTATACTAAGAGGTATTGGAGATTCAAAAACACCGCTCTACTTCCTAATTATTTCTGTATTCTTTAATATCGGGTTTGATTTACTTTTCATACTCATTTTCAAGTGGGGAATTGCTGGCGCTGCAATAGCAACTGTAGTTGCACAAGTTGGAGCATTCTTAACGGCTATTATCTATCTAAATCGTAATCACGATTTAATTAAATTTAATTTAAGTGAATTTGTTTTTGATAGAAAAATATTCTGGCAAAGCGTAAAGATTGGCCTTCCAACAGGAATACAGCAAACTTTTGTTGGGCTTGGAGGAATGTTCTTAATGAAGTTTGTAAACGTTTATGGAACAGTTGTTATTGCCGGGTATTCTGCTGCAATGCGCATAGATCAGCTGGCATTGTTACCTGCAATGAACTTTTCAGCGGCATTATCAGGATTTGTTGGTCAAAACATGGGTGCCAAACAATTCGATAGAATTAAGGCTGGGTTAAGGGCTACATTTATCATGTCCGCAGTGGTTTGCTTTGCAATTACAATAGTTGTTGTTTTATGGGGCGATAATATTATGGGGATGTTCACCACAAACCCCGAGGTAATAAAGGTCGGACACAAATATCTTATCATTGTCAGTTTATTTTATATCTTCTTCTCCACCATGTTTACTTACACAGGCTTACTAAGAGGTGCTGGAGCAACGCTAGTCCCAATGTTCTTAACGCTGATTTCGCTTTGGCTTATACGAATTCCGTTAGCTTATTTTTTAAGCAAGTACACAAGCCTTGCTGAAGAGGGTATTTGGTGGTCAATACCCATTGCATGGTTTGTAGGTACTGTAACCTCTTACATATATTATAAAATGGGTAGATGGAAGAATAAAGGGATAGTACAAAAAATTGAGACTGAAACACTAACCGAAGAGTTGAGTTAGCAACGCTTTTATTGGTCTTCTACTCTAAAAAAACTACATTTGCTAAATAAATACAGATACCATGCTAATATCAATGACCGGTTTCGGAAAAGCTGAAGTTCAAGTTAACGGAAAAACCATTTCTGTTGAAGTGAAATCGCTTAACAGTAAACAGCTCGATTTAAATGTTAAAGTCCCTATGATTTATCGCGATAGGGAGTATGAAATCCGAAACCTTTTGTCAACGAAACTTACCAGAGGTAAGGTTGATTTCTACATCAACTACGATGAAAAGAAGGAAAACACTGCAGCACCCATAAATGCGAGTATTTTTAAATCTTACTATCAACAAATCGAAGCCATTTCGGCTGATTGTAATATTCCACTCTCCAATGAGCCAGTTTTTCAAACTATTCTAAAATTGCCCGATGTTCTAAAAATTGAGAAAGTGGAAGTTAGTGATGATGAGTGGAAAGCATTATTCGAGTGCATTAATGCAGCTATCGAAAAAATGATTTTGTTTAGAGAGCAAGAGGGCAAAGCCCTTGAGAAAGATATTACAGCACGCGTTCGAATGATTGAAGATCTGCTTGTTAAAGTAGAACCTTTTGAAAAGCAACGCCTCGATGCTGTTAAAACGAAATTACAAGATAGCCTTAAAAGCCTTAAGGATGTTAAGGTTGATAACGATAGGTTTGAGCAGGAGATTATTTACTATTTAGAGAAAATGGATGTAACAGAGGAGAAGGTTCGCCTCCGCAACCACTGCGAATATTTCATTAAAACTGCGAATGAGGATCAACCTGTAGGCCGCAAGCTTGGTTTTATTCTTCAGGAGATGGGGCGCGAGATTAACACCCTTGGCTCAAAGGCCAACCAAGCCGAAATGCAAAAGATTGTGGTGCTTATGAAGGATGAACTTGAGAAGATTAAGGAGCAGTCATTGAATATCCTTTAAAAATTCACTTACTGACAACTGTCAACTAAAATATGCAAGGTAAATTATTGATACTTTCAGCCCCATCAGGAGCAGGTAAAACAACCATTGTAAGACATTTACTAAAGAAATTTCCAAACCTCGAATTCTCAATTTCAGCCTGCAGTAGGGCAAAGCGTAATCTCGAAGTTGATGGTAAAGATTACTACTTCCTTAGCGTTGATGAGTTTAAGAATCGGATAGCAAATAATGAATTCATAGAGTGGGAAGAGGTTTATGCTGGCTCTTACTACGGAACCCTTAAATCAGAAATTGAGCGTATTTGGGCTAAGAATAATATTGTTGTTTTTGATGTTGATGTAAAAGGAGGAATTAACCTTAAAAAGATATTTGGCCATAGCGCACTATCAATATTTGTAATGCCTCCGTCAATTGAGGCTTTAAAGCAACGTCTTGAGCATAGGAATACCGAAACCGAAGAATCACTTAATAAGAGGGTTGGTAAGGCTGCTGAGGAGATGACATACGCTAACCAATTCGATAAGATTCTTGTTAATGAAATCCTCGAGAAATCATTTACCGAGGCTGAGAGCTTAGTACAAACCTTTATGGAATCTTAAGAATGAGAACAGGATTGTACTTTGGTTCGTTTAACCCAATTCATAATGGCCATTTATCAATAGCAAATTACATTGTCGATTTTACTGAGGTTGATGAGCTGTGGTTTGTAGTAAGCCCTCAAAATCCTTTAAAAGAGAGAGATTCGCTTGCGGCAGATTACCATCGGCTTGAGATGGTAAAACGAGCAATTCCTTTCAATGAGGATAGGATGATGGTTTGTGATATTGAAATGCAAATGCCCCGACCCTCCTACACTATTGATACGGTAAATGAATTAAAACGTAAACATCCTAACAGAACCTTCTATATCATTCTTGGTTCTGATTCCATGGAATCGATTACAAAATGGAAAGAGTATCAAGAGTTACTTTACAATAATAAAGTTCTTGTATACCCACGCGAGGGGAGCGATATAGGCGAAATCGCAAAAAAATACCCTATTAAAATTATACATGCTCCTCTGGTTAACTACTCATCAACAATGGTAAGGGAGAAGGTGGCAAAGGGTGAAGAAATACAGGCTTTTGTACCCGAATTTGTTATGGATTACATAAAAGACCATGGTTTGTACACAACAAAATAGCTCGTTAGGTTGTTTTTGCTAGAAAAATTGACAGAAATGAATAATCTTGAATTAGGAATTAAATATTTAAAAGAGGGTAATGCGGAGAAAGCTGAGTATCATCTAAACCTTGCCATAAACGAGGATAGTCAGAATGCTGATGTTTGGTATAATATGGGAAAGGTAAACCGCATGAAAGGCGATTTGATTGCTGCTTTAAACGATTTCCATAAGGCTTATAATATGGACCCAAATCATTGCGAAGCAAAAGTGTCTATCGATATGATTAACAGTATCATATCATTTCGTAACCCCGATTTATTGAATCATTAAGAAGTGCCTAGAGCTACTGCTTTATGCCTTTGTGGCTGTCTCTTTATTCATATTTTCATTTTTTATTTGCTCATGCCCTTTCAGGGCTATTTTGGTTCACTCCCTTTTCTCTTACAGGGCGTTGCCCTGAATTGATGCTAAAAGCCCTATAGGCTTTTTATTTGAATTACTATTACTACGATATCAGAGCCTTGCACTAAACTAGAAACTTAAGCCTTTCGGGCTTTGTTAGCTTTGTGCAGTTATCATTTGCACAAAAGGTGCAAAAGCACAAACGCAGGGCATTGCCCTGCGTAATAGCACATGAGGCAGCCTGCCCTGAAAGGGCAATAGCCTTCTAATCCCAAATATATCTTTCATCATATGGTACATCATATTTCTTAAGAAAAGTTAGGAATTCTTCCTGAAAAGTCTTTTTTCTATGGTGCTCCTCCTGATTAACAATGTATTGTGTAACTATTTCTATTTCGGATGGATTTACCGAAAAAATACCATACCCATTCTGCCAGTAAAAACTACTGTACTTCTCACCTTTGGTTTTTATCCATTTAGACGAATCCTTTTTTACGTTCTCAAGAAGCTGTGCCTGAGTAACTTTTCTCGATAAAGTACATAGGATATGAATGTGATCCTGATGTCCACCAACCTTAACAGGGTTACATTCCATCCCTTTGCAAATGCCTCCAATGTATTCAAATAGGCGTTCTTGAATAGAACTGTCAATTATCTTTTCCCTGTTTTTTGTACTGAAAGTTATATGAACATAAACCTTCGATAGTGATTGTGGCATAGTATTTAATTTTTGCTTTCGCCCATACAGGGCGAATTTTGTTTTTCCTCTTATCTCTTAGGGCTTTGCCCTGAGTTTAGGCTTTAAGCCCTTTGGGCTTAACATTCATCTTTACAAATCCTATTTTTCAAATATTTACCGTAAATTAAAATTGTATTTTCATAATCCGTCAATTTATTGAATTATTTGTTAAAGGTTTAACAATATTAAATTAATTACATCTTATTATTTCCTCAATCTAAAATCCTTAGGTAAAAAAGTTATCCGAAGCGATTGGTCGTAGGTTATATAGCTCCAAATCCAGTTTATAAGGATAAGAATTTTATTTTTTACCCCAAAAATTGATCGAAGGTGTATAAACATCCACGCAAACCAAGCAATTATCCCTTGAAACTTAATAAATTTAAGATCAACAACCGCCTTATTTCGACCAACAGTTGCCATTGTACCCCAATCGAAGTATTTAAAAGGCTTTAAAGCCTTTCCTTTCTTCTCATTTACAAGGTTGCGTGCAAGGTTTCGTGCCGATTGAATTGCAACTTGTGCAACCTGTGGATGTCCATAGGGAGTTGAATCGGTAATCATACAAGCAATATCACCTAAAGCATAAATATCAGCATACCCTTTTACTCGATGAAATTCATCAACAGCAATTCGTAACGATCTTGTATTTACATCATTTGATAACCCATCAATAGCATTTCCTTTTATCCCAGCTGCCCAAATAAGAGTCCTAGATTTAATGGATTCTTTATCTTTTAAGAAGATGGTTGTTCCATCATAATCAAGAACTTGGGTATCTTTTATAACCTCAACCCCTAGCTGTTTTAAGAATTTTTCGGCCTTAACAGACGATATTTCCGAAAGTCCACCAAGTAATCTAGATGATGCCTCGAGCAGAATGATTCTTATTCTTCGGCAATCGAGTTCAAGGTAATCTTTTGGTAAAACATAGCGTTTCATTTCACCAAGAGCTCCAGCAAGTTCAACCCCAGTAGCACCTCCACCAACGATAACAATATTTGATAGTTCATCTATTTTATTGAGGTCATTATTCACCAACGAATCCTCAAGGTTATGAAGAATTTTATTAAGGATTTCCAACGCCTCAATAACGCTTTTCATTGGTTGAGAATACTTCTCAACATTCGCTAAACCAAAATAAGATGTAGTTGCCCCTTGCGCTAAGACCAAATGGTTATATGAAATACTCCCAATCGATGTTTCAATCGATCTATTCTCAGGATTAATAATATTTACCTCAGCAATGCGAATAAATGTATTCTTTTGCTTATGAAAGATTTTACGAATTGGAAACGAAATATCCCTTGGCTCTAAACCAGCAGTTGCCACCTGGTAAAACAGCGGTTGAAATTGATGATAGTTATTCTTATCAATAAGTACTACCTGAAAATTTGATTTACGTAACCTTTTAGCAATCTCTAACCCAGCAAAACCACATCCAACAATTACCACACGCTCTTGGCTGGTGGTTGGAATATTTAGCATTGTTTCCATTTAAATATCATCACAAAGTTTGTTATTCAACTAACAACTAAAACTTGTTTTCGTTCAAAAAAAGTTAACAAATCTAGAATAATATCAACTATGCTTCAAAAAGTTAGCATTTCTAATATGTTAATTTGCAGGAAGCAAACACAAAATATAAGGGCATGAAAATTAATTTTTGTTCTGGTATTTCACCGTAAGGTGCGTCAGAAAAAACATACCCTTTTTTTACATTTGAATATGTGTTAAGCAATAGATGTAAACTTTTCAAACTACCAGCGGCACCACTTTTTACTTCAATTGGCATAATATCATTCTTTTTATCAATCAAATAGTCTGTTTCAGCAGTACTACTTTTTGCTTGCCGCGCCCAATAATACAACTCGCTATGCCCTGCCGAAAGCAACTCCTGCCCTACAAATTGCTCAGCCAGCGCTCCACGAAATATCGAAAGCAAATCCGTTTTCTGAAATTCTGCAATGGGTGAAAACCCGCTTAAGCGCGAAAGCAACCCAATATCTAACATAATGGTTTTAAAAGTCTTATCGGATGCACTTGCCCCTAATGGTACTCCCTCTGGCGATGTTGAAATAACCTTTTTGAATACACGTGCTGTTTCCAATAGTTCAAATGCTTTTTTAATTGTAGGATTTGAGAAATCTTCAGCTAATCGGGAGTATTTTATTTGCTTACCAATATTCTGAGCAACTGATAGTAACACCGCATTTAAACATCGTTTATCGGAAAATTGTGCATACTTCGAAAAGTCCTGACGAAATGTATTTATTAAATCTGACTGGATTTCAAAAACATTGGGAAAACTTTTGTTTTGGGCATATACTTTAACACACTCAGGCATCCCTCCAACCATGAAATAATTTCGAATTTCTATTTTAAGCGAATTATGAATACTATCTGGTAGTTTTACTGGATCTTGGAGGATCTTTTCAGCCAATAAATCTTTCCCAATCGCACATAAATATTCATAAAAATTCATGGGATACATATTTAGCAATTGTACTCTACCAACTGGAAACGATATATCTTGCAACGCAAATTCTAAAAGTGAACCTGCAGCAATAACATGTACCTCAGGTTTTTGCTCATAAAAATATCTCAATGCGAGTATTGCCTTGGGGCACTCCTGAACTTCGTCAAAAAAAAGTAAGTCCTCCCCTTCTATAATTCGCTTATTCAAAACGATCTCTAACTCTGAAATTATTCGAATAATATCAAAATCACGATCAAATATTTGTTGCCAGTCGGGTTGTTTCTCTAAATTAACAATATGCACTTCGCCTTCGAAATGCTGCTTTCCAAAATCTGTAATTGTATAGGATTTACCAACCTGTCTAGCTCCTCTAATAATTAATGGCTTTCGATTAGATTGGTCTTTCCACGCTAGCAATTTTTGAGTGATTAAACGCTTCATATTGGTAAAATTTTCCCAAATATAATAATTAATTTTAATTATACAAGGTTGTTTTTGTTTTTATAATTTAATTTCACAAGGTTGTTTTATTTTTTTAATATCAATTATTAAGTGGTGTATTTAAATAAGTATTCTTTTTCACAAAGTTGTGCTATCTTAAAACAGCAAGTAAGAATAACAAAAAACCCCGCAAAACTGCGAGGTTTTCTGAGACTGTGATATCAACTACTACTTAATTTCGACTACTATTTCCATTCCGCGGGTAATAGCTTTCTCATTCATTGGAATTAAATGATGATGCCTTTCGGGCAACGATTTCTTTAACCCTTTGATGATATTTTCCATCTTTACAATAGGTTTAAGCTTAAGGAAAGCGCCTAGAACAATCATGTTGAATGATTTTGCGCTTTGCATTCTTGCAGCCTCTTCGGCAGCTTCAACCTTAAAGATTTTAATATCCTTTCGAGATGGATGATGAGTAATACCGTTTGGATCGTAAATTAGAGTACCACCTGGCTTTACAGATTTTTCAAACTTATCCATCGATTGCTGGTTAAGGATGATAGCTGTGTCGTACTCAAATAATATTGGTGAGCTGATACGATTATCGCTAAGGATAACAGTAACGTTTGCTGTACCACCACGCATCTCAGGACCATATGATGGCATCCAAGAAACTTCCTGATCTTGCATAATTCCGGAGTAGGCAAGTATTTTACCCATAGATAGAACACCTTGTCCGCCAAATCCTGCTATTATTATTTCTTCTGTCATGTTTTTTCAGTTTTATTTTTTCAACCTTAAAACTATTCACTATTCGTCTTTAAGATCGCCTAGTTTATAGAATGGGAACATATGCTCAACCATCCACTCGTTCGATTTTACAGGAGAAAGTTTCCATCCTGAGCTACATGTCGAAACAACTTCGATGAACGAAGTTCCTTTTTTATTTCCAACATTCTCGAACGCTTTACGAATAGCCTTTTTACATTTACGAACTGCTGCAGGTGTATGTGCCGATTGACGGGTTACAAAGTTGGCACCAGGAAGCTGAGCAATAAGTTCGGTCATTTTAAGCGGTTGACCAGTCATTTTAACATCACGACCATAAGGTGAAGTTGATGTTGGCATTCCCTCAAGGGTTGTTGGAGCCATCTGACCACCAGTCATACCATAAATACCGTTATTGATGAAGATAACAACGATGTTCTCACCACGGTTACAAGCATGGATAATCTCTGCTGTACCAATTGAAGCAAGGTCACCATCGCCTTGGTAAGTGAAAACGTATTTATCTGGTCTTAAACGTGCAATTGCAGTTGCAACGGCTGGAGCACGACCGTGGGCAGCTTGCTGCCAATCGATAGCCAAAAATTTATATGCTAGTACAGAGCAACCTACAGGGCTAACACCAATAGTTTTTTCCTGTATCTCCATCTCCTCAATAACTTCTGCAACCAATTTATGTACTACACCATGGGTACAACCAGGGCAGTATGACATTATGTTATCGGTAAGAACTTTTGATTTACTGTAAACCAAGTTCTCTGGTTTCATGATTTCATTAATATCTGCCATGACTATTTCACTTTTTTCATTAATTCTTCCAAAGCGGTAACAACTTCGTTTGGAGTTGGAATCATACCACCTAAGCGACCAAAATGCTCAACTGGAACTTTTCCTTCAACTGCTAAACGAACATCTTCAACCATCTGTCCTGCGCTCATCTCAACAGCTAAAATACCTTTAAGCTGTCCAAGCATTGATTGAATTTTCTTGGTTGGATAAGGGAAAAGAGTGATTGGTCGTAACAAACCAACTTTAATACCTTTAGCTCGAGCTATTTCAATAGCCTTTTGGCAGATACGGCTTGATGAACCGTATGCAATGAAAATGTACTCAGCATCTTTGCATTGGATTTCTTCAAAACGAACCTCATTCTCAGAGATAGTTTTGTACTTCGCAATCAACTTGTGGTTGAATTTCTCCTGACGGCTTGAATCCAACTCAAGAGAAGTGATTACATTATAATCGCGATCAGAAGGTTTACCTGTAGTAGCCCAAGAACCATGCATTTTAGCAACTTCTTCGTTAGTCCAACGTGGTTTAAACTCGCCAAGTTGAACTTTTTCCATCATCTGGCCAATAACGCCATCAGAAAGAATCATAACTGGGTTACGATATTTGAAAGCTAATTCGAAACCTAAACCTACGAAGTCGTTCATCTCCTGAACCGAAGCTGGTGCAAGTACGATTAATTTATAATCGCCATGACCACCTCCTTTAACAGCTTGGAAATAGTCGCTTTGCGCTGGTTGGATAGTACCTAAACCGGGGCCTCCACGAACTACGTTAACAATAACGCAAGGAAGTTCAGCACCTGCAATGTAGGTAATACCTTCTTGCTTAAGGCTGATACCAGGGCTTGATGATGAGGTCATCACCTTTTTACCGCAAGCTGCGCCGCCATAAACCATGTTAATAGCTGCTACTTCACTTTCAGCCTGAAGAACAACCATTCCTGTTTCCTCCCAAGGTTTACGCAACATGAGGGTTTCCATTATCTCTGACTGAGGGGTGATTGGGTAGCCAAAGTATCCATCGCAACCATAACGGATTGCTGCCTCGGCAATTACCTCGTTCCCCTTCATTAATCTATAGTCTGCCATACTGAATGGGTATTTTTGTTTATAAGTTCAATTTCTTAATTAAGCCTCAACTTGAGATTTTAATCTGTATACAGTGATAACTGTATCGGGACATACAACTGCACAGTTCGTACAGCCTGTACATTCATCAGGGTTTGCCATGTATGCGTAGTTGTACCCTTTTCCGTTAACCTCTTTTGCAAGAGAAATAACACTTTGAGGACATGCAACAACACAGATGCTGCAACCTTTGCACTTTTCAACATCAACCTTAATTGCACCTTTAACTTTTGCCATAGTGAGTTATTTTGAGTGTTTATTTGACTTCCTTTATCTGATTCTGTTTAACCCTATTTTATTGGATGATCGAGATGGAACTGTTTCAATCTTGCCTCTAAATCGGCAAATTGCGAACGCTGAACTTGCGATACGCATGCTCGCAACCCTTCGGTTCTTTCGCTACCTGTAATTGACAATGATATTGCACTAATTCCGTAGAAAACGAGCTCATCAATCAAATCCTCGCCGCTAAATCCTGGATATGAAATGGTGAAGTAGAAACCATCGGCAAGAGGTTTATCCTCATCCATATTGTAAACGATTTGGAAACCATTTTCAACAAATAGTTTCTTCATTATTTTAGCCTTTTCACCATACTCACGAACCGATTCAACAAAATCGAAAGTACCATCGTTGGCAGCTTTTAGCAATGCCGCTAAACCGTACTGAGCCGAATGAGTTGTTCCTGATGAAAGTGAGTAAACTGCACCATAAAGCATGGCGTAGCCAAACTCATCGGATGAGAAAAAGCGTTTTAAATCGGGGAAACGACGTTTGTAAAGCTCATTGCTGATTACCATACAACCAATACGCTGACCAGCGTACGAGAATGCCTTTGAGCTGGAAATAAGCATAATCCAGTTCTTGGTATAATTAGCAACTGTTAGCTGATATGGCGCAACGCCTGGTTTAGAAAGGTCTTTTCTGAAATCCATTGCAAAGTAAGCAAGATCTTCAATTACAATTACATCATGCTTATTTGCCAACTCACCAATAATCTGCAATTCCTTTTCGGTAAAGCAAATCCATGATGGATTATTTGGGTTAGAATATAGAATAGTTGAAATATTTCCCTTCTCTAAATATGACTCCAATTTTGCTTTAAGCTTATCGCCTCGGTAATTGTATACATCAAATGTTTCATACTTCATTCCAAGCACTTTAAGCTGCAACTTCTGTACTGGAAATCCTGGGTCGATAAAAAGGACTGTATCCTTCTCTTTAAAACATCTATTAGTTAAAAGGAAAGAAGCCATTCCACCTTGCATAGAGCCTACGGTAGGAATACAACTTTTCTCTTCAACATCTATATTGATAAAATTCTTTACAAAGCGTGAAATCTCTTTTTTAAGAGCAGGAACACCATCAATCATTGGGTATTTTGAAGCAACACCGCTTCTTAAAGCCTGAATTTCGGCTTCGATACCAACACTATTTGGCTCGATGCCAGGAACACCCATCTCCATGCGGATATATTTCATTCCGGTTGCAGCCTCAATCTCGTTCACTAAACGAACAATCTCACGAATGGTAGAACGACCAACTTTTTGAAGGCCAGAGTCAGCAATTTTTTGCTTAACAACATCATAAGGGATAGGTGTATTCTTCATGGTGTAATTTTAAGTTGGTTCGTACTACTCTTTAAAACACTCAATATCAGATTTTTAATGTCAAATCAAATCCACTAAACAACCTAATATTAGAGGTTACAAGTTTAAGAAATGTTTTTATTATTTAAAAGTGATCTATGTCTTTTTTATAACAATTTGTTATGAATAATTTAATATTTAGAATCAGTTTAACATTAAAGCATCGTTATAACTTACAAAATGAAACATAAAGCTACCAAATCTCGATATTCACGATTCTAAAATGCTGATAAACAGAAAATAATTAGTTAATAAATTGTTCAACTTCTAATCACAAAAAGGAATAAAAAAAGCCGGAAGAACCGGCTTTATGAGAAGATGCTATGCTTATTTAGTTGAAATTCTGCTTAATAGACTGAAGCCATTTTTCGACCCGCTCATCAGTTTTATCAAAATCGAAGTCCTCGTTTATAGGTAGACCAATAAACTTATTGTCAATCAGAGCTTCAGAGTCGATAAATTCGTAATCATCCTTGCTGGTTTGTCCAACAACCTTTGCTTTCTTCGAAAGCAATACTTTGCCAACAATCCCCATATTATCAACAAAATGGCGTGGATAGCTGATATTATCACCTAACCCAAATAGTGCAAAGGTTTTTCCTGAATAATTAATTTTTTCGAGTTCAGGCTTGAAAATATCCCAATCTGGTTTAGCGTGAGCCGAGTTCCAAGTCTCGCCCCCAATGGTTGAACATCCCATAATAATGTTCTCGTATTTATCTAAATCAACTGCTTTTAAGCCAATGATAGGCTTGATGTCAGCATTCTCAGAACCTAGTTTCTTTTGAATAAGCTTTGCAACCTTTTCAGTCGATCCACCAGTTGGACCATAGAATATTCCTACCTTTTTCATATTAAGAGTGTGTTTAGTTTATCAGTTTTGTTTAATCTTTAAACTAAACAACCAAACTTAATTATTGTTTAATGCTTTTTTGACTAGCAATTGCCATTAAAACACCTAAAACTATTCCTAGTAATGCAGCAAATAAAACTTGAAAATCGGCAGGTAATAGGAATGTAATCGTGTGTGCAGGAATCCAGAAGAATGGAATGGTTTTCTTAAAAACGAAGTTCCACTGCACATTCCAGTTTATATTCGAAAATATCTCGCCAAACTTAATTGGTTTGAAAAGCCCAGCAATTGTTCCACCATTATTTGTGATATGCGTATCAGTAATTTTGTGGAAAGTCATCATGATTGGAGCATAAATGATATTCATGGTCGCGCTTATTGAAAACGCTACTAGCACTTTAAGAGAGGTTATTGTTGCAGACTGCATTGCAGTTGGGGCATCAACTAATCCAAGGTATTTAAGGAAAGCAGGTGTTCCTGCTCCAAAAATAACAAAAGCAAGCTTAATAGTTAACCCAAGAAATCCCCAAACTATTGCTCTTGGTATAAGGCCAAACCCTTTCTGGTTGTAATTACCTGTTCTAATTCTTAGGCCAATTGCCTCGCCAAAGGTTGCAAGTACTGCAAACTTAACGAAGCTCATAATCATTCCATGCTCTGCATTGAACGTGTTGTAATACCCATAAACGTTTGATGATACGAAGAATGGAAGTAAGAATAGAATACTTCCGGCAATCACAAACAAATCTGACCTTTTCATTATCAACTTTTTTATCAATTTAGAAACAAAACTCTATTTCCCAAAATATCGTTCAGATCCACTAGCCATCTCTTTTGATATCTTATCCCAATTGGCTGCAACAGCAATAATTAAAATAAGAATTACACCCAAAAATACCTTCTCTGTTGTACTTAACTTTTTCCAACTTTCCTTTAGTGACATATTTTATTAGTTGTTAGTTGACAGTTGCTAGTTGACAGTAAACATTGATGATAAATTACTTGTCAGCATATCAACTTGTATACTTATAAACTTACTTACTCCTTCTCAATCCTAATTCGAGCATCAACGGCTACAACCTTATCCTTACGACCTAGAAGTGGGTTGATATCCATCTCAAAAATCTCAGGAGCAGCAGTTACTAATGCTGAAACACGAACCACCATCTCGGCAAACATCTCCTCGTTAACTGGCTCTTGTCCACGTACACCTTTAAGGATTTTATTCCCCTTTAAACGGGCAATCATATCTTTTGCCTCGTTATGAGTAAGAGGGGCTAAGCCAGCATTCACATCTTTTAATACTTCGATGAAAATTCCGCCTAAACCACAAAGAACCATATGCCCAAACTTATCCTCGCGTTTTGCTCCGATAAAGAGTTCAACACCCGAAAGCATTGGCTGAATAAGGATTGCTGTCGTATCCTTTATCTTGATCATTCTATCGAATTCCTGAGCTACCTTTTCGGAATCCTTTACATTTAGGACAACACCACCCACATCCGATTTGTGAACGGGACCTACAACCTTCATTACAACAGGGAAACCTAACTTTTCAGCTGCTTTTACAGCATCGGTTTGGGTATTAACAACAGCCTCTCCTGCCCTATTTATGCCTGCGGCATCTAATAATGATTGCAATTCATTTGGACTTAGATATCCATTTTGGGCATTGTCAATAACTTGGCGAACCTTCTTAAAATCAATTGTAGGTAATCCTGCAGATGTATTCTCAGGCTTTGGAGTATGATAAATTTTTGATAGCGCATTTCCGAAAACCACCTCATCGGGGAAGTTGATGCGACCCTTTGCAATGAAATGATCAATCTCCCCTTTTACATTGATAATTGAAGGTAATATAGGGAAGATAGGTTTCTTACACTGCTTCATCTTTTGATCAAGCAAATCGTAGACATCATATACAGGGAAAAGACCGGGGCTACCAAATATTACAGCCATTGCATCGATATGCGAAAAATCCTTTTCGCAAGCATCGATTATGTGACCAAGCTGTTCAGCAGTTCCTGTTGCTAGAAAATCGATTGGATTTGCAACCGATGAACCAGCAAATAGCTTTTCAAGTAATTCTTTGGCCTTTGGGCCATCGATAGATGGAACCTCTAGACCATTATTAGATAGTGAATCGGTAAGCATAACGGCAGGGCCACCAGCATGGGTAATAACAGCAATGTTTTTACCTTTTAATTCAGGATGCATAAATATTGATGCTACGGTAGTTAGCTCCTCGCGTCCGCTACAACGAACAATTCCTGCTTTGCGGAAAAGCGCATCAACAGCAACATCGCTACTTGCCAAAGCACCTGTATGCGAACTTGCAGCACGACTACCAGCAGATGAGCTGCCAGCTTTAATTGCAGCAATTCTACAACCTTTACGAATCAGTGATGAAGCGTGCTTAAGAATTAAATCGGGCTTATTAACGCTCTCAACATATAATAGCTTAACTCTTGAACTAGTTTCAGGATCGAATGACTCATCCATATATTTAAGGATATCCTCAACACCCATCTGTGCGCTATTGCCAACAGAGTAAACGCTTGCAAAGGTTAAACCCTTAGGCATTCCAGCCTCCATGATAAACACAGCGGTAGCACCTGAACCTGATATAAAATCAACCCCTTTAGGATCGAGCTTTGGAATTGGTGTGGTAAATACCCCAGCATAGTTAGGATTAAGAACACCTATACAATTTGGTCCAATTAAACTACCACCAACCGAATTTATTGTTTCAACAATCTGATGCTCCAATTTTGCACCCTCTTCGCTCTCCTCATGAAATCCAGCAGATAGAATAATAAAAGCCCTTGTTTCTTTTTGCTTTGCAAGTATATCAACTGTATCGGGACAAAACTTAGCAGCAATGGCAAGTATTGCTAAATCAACCTGTGGCAAATCCTTTACGTCGCGGAAAGATTGAACTCCCTGAACGTTATCCAATTTAGGATTTACGACATAAAGGTTACCCTTAAATTTATTATCGATTAAGTTTTTTAGGATTTTCCCACCCGGTTTTTGGATGTCGTCAGAACCTCCTACAACAACGATACTTCTTGGGTTTAATAGCTGCTGATTTATCATAATTATATATTTTTTATGCTTTTTAGAAAACGATTGCAAACCTAAGGCAATTTATAGAATTATACAACATTGAGTTATTAGTTATTGGTTAATATGTTATTGGCCATTGACCATAGACTATCGGCTACTAACTATTAACTCTTTTTAATATTTAAAATGAACCATCGCCTTTTAACTGGGTTTAGATATCGTATATTTGAAAACAAAATTTTAGCTAATGAGTGCCATTAATTCGATACTTGCAAAAGAGACTTTTAGTAAAGAAGAGATAATTTACCTGCTATCGACAAATGTTGAAGATAGAAACAAACTTTACGCTAAAGCGGCTGAAGTTAGGGAGAAGTATTTAGGTCAAAAAGTTTATTTCCGTGGGCTGATAGAGATGTCGAACCTTTGCCAAAAGAATTGTAATTATTGTGGTATTAGAGTTGGCAATGCAAATGTTAAAAGATATAACTTATCCGATGAAGAAGTTCTTGAATCGGCTAAGTTTGCTTGGGAGAATAAATATGGCAGTATCGCCATTCAAACTGGCGAAGTAAATACCAAAAACTTTACCGAAAGAATCGAAAGTCTTCTTGATAAAATTAACCTTGCAACTAATAACGAGCTTGGCATTACACTTTCGCTTGGCGAGCAATCGGATGAAACCTACCAACGATGGTTTAACAAGGGTGGTATAAGATATCTGCTAAGAATTGAGAGTTCAACAAAAGATTTGTACTACAAGCTTCACCCAAACGATAAGAATCACGATTTTGAGACTCGTTTAAACTGCCTAAAATCGCTTAGAAAAATTGGCTATCAAGTGGGAACCGGCGTTATGATTGGGTTACCTTTTCAAAACCTCGAGCATCTAGCAAACGATCTACTCTGGATGCAAGAATTTGATGTTGATATGGTTGGTATGGGTCCTTACGTTGAACATCCTGATACACCTTTATACGAATTTAAGGATATGCTCATTCCACAGGAGGAGCGCTTTAACCTTGCTCTAAAGATGACTGCAATTCTTCGTATTCTTATGAAGGATATCAATATTGCAGCACCAACTGCGTTGCAAGCCATTGATCCGCTTGGAAGAGAGAAAGCTGTTAAGTGTGGGGCTAATATTATCATGCCAAACATAACCCCTGGCTACTATCGTAACGACTATAAGCTTTACGATAATAAACCCTGCACCGATGATGCTGCCGATGATTGCAAAAAATGTCTTGAGGCAAGGGTTCATCTAACAGGATATGAGATTGGCTATGGCGAGCATGGCAATTCAAAGCATTATGCATCTCGTAATAAAGAGTAGTTTGTAGCTCCTTCGGCCTACCGTCTACTGTCTACTCCTTTTCACCGACCATTATCCCCCATTCACCTATTTGAACTTTATTCTGCAATAGGGTTGAATTAGTTTTGTATCATAAAAAAATACAAAATACTATGGAACTAATTCATGAACAAACACCTAAAAAAGACAATAAAAGAGTTGTTATAGGTATCGTGCTTCTTGTAATTGCAGCCTTAATTTTTGCTGACAATTTTGACTTCCTACCTTGGCATTGGGAACATTACGTTTTCACTTGGCCATCGTTGCTAATCTTTATCGGATTAATAGTTTTAACCAGAAAAGAATCGAATACTACAGGAATTGTATTAATTTCGGTTGGTGCTTTTTTTCTAGCAGCTAAAATTATGAGTCACTCATATGGTTTTCATCACCTATTTTGGCCAGCAATTTTAGCAGTAATTGGAGTATTGCTAATAGTAAGAGAAAAGAATCAACACCTATTCTCAGGTAGAGAGAAATAATTAAAATCGAAAATAAATCAATAAATAATAAAAACCATGGAAAACATTAATGATCAAAAGCCTAGAAACAATAACGACAAAAGAGTTATTGTAGGCCTAGTATTAATTACCCTTGCAGGACTTCTTTTTGCCGATAGCTTCGAGGTTATCAATATTGACTGGCATAGGTATTTCTGGCAGCTAATTCTAATCGTTATAGGTTTAATAAGCCTTGCACGAAGCGAATCGAGAACTACGGGTATAATCCTTATCGCAATTGGAGCATTTTTTATTGCTGATAGAGCTTTCGAATTCGATTTTAGAATCCGCCACCTATTCTGGCCATCCGTTTTAGCAGTTATTGGTTTGCTTTTCATCTTTCGTAAAAAAGGACAAACAAATCATATCTTTTCGGGTAGGGATTCGGTAAGTTCAGATGACTCAATTGATGATATGGCAATTTTTGGTGGAAGCGAACAAAAAGTAAAATCAAAAAACTTTAAAGGTGGAAGAATTACCAACATCTTTGGTGGCTCAACCTTCGATATGCTCGATGCTCAACTTGCCCCTGGCAAAAACTATATCGATGTATTCTGCATGTTTGGCGGTTCAAAGTTTCTAATCCCTGCCGATTGGAAGGTTAGAGTTGAAGTAACCGCAATTTTTGGTGGCTGGGCCGATAAGCGCAAAAGCATATCCACTTCCGAAACATCTTTCGATAGAGAGTTAGTTCTCAAAGGGCTGGTTCTATTCGGTGGTGGTGAGTTAAAAAATCTATAAAATATCTATATAAAAACCATTTGGTTAACCAATTTAAGTGCAACCTATCAGCGTCCAAAAGACCTGATAGTGTTGTATTTAAAACTTAACCAAGCAAATCCAAGTCACACTTTGTATATTAGCATCAAAACTAGTTAAATGCAAAATCCAATACTATCGAAATGGCTTGGCATAATTGCCTTTAAGCTATTCTGGACTGTAGCAATTATTGCACAATTCACTACATTCTATAGTTTTTACGATTTCCCGCTAGGAATAGCAATAGCCGATAGTCTAGTTTTCAATCTAACATTTGCATTGTTCTCAATTGGTATTTGGTATTGGGTAAGATATTCTGACTTTGAGAAACAAAAAGTTCTTAATATTACAATTAATCATATTGCTGCTGGGATAATCAGCATTTTGGTTTGGGTTGCTATTTCATCATTTATTCTAAAAAATATTTTTCCTAACGAAACAACTTATTTAGATTTTCTTAAATCATCGCTCCCATGGCGCTTTGCAGTGGGCACATTTTACTATATCCTATCGGGATTAATCTACTACCTTATAATTTACGTTCAAAACTTTAGGGAGCAAATAAACCGTGAGGCTGAAGTTAAAACGCTTGTACGCGATGCCGAGCTAAACTGGCTAAAACATCAGATTAACCCACATTTCCTATTTAATAGCCTTAACTCCATCAGCTCGTTAACCATGACGAATCCGGAAAAAGCTCAAGAAATGGTAATTAGGTTATCGGATTTGCTTCGTTACTCGTTAAAGCAATCGTCACAAAGCCTAGTAACCATAAGCGATGAAATATCGAACTGCATTAAGTACCTCGATATTGAAAAGGTTCGTTTTGGCAAACGATTAAATTACACCATTAATGCCAAGGAGGAGGTGATGTCGTTTCAAGTACCTGCGATGATTCTTCAGCCTCTATTCGAAAATGCCATAAAACACGGAATTGCATCCACATCTGAGCCAGGCGAAATTGTCGCAACATTTGAAAAAAAACAAAGCATACTTAAAATCAGCATACAGAACACAATCTCATCCGAGAACACAGCAATAAAGGGAACTGGTGTTGGATTAGCAAATATAGCTCGCCGATTAAGTCTGCTTTATGGGATAAATGACTTAATTCAAACCAAAAATCAAGATAACCTTTATATCGTTGAAGTTACCATTCCTACTTTAAATAGATAAAACCGCTTGATATGAAAGCAATTATAATAGAAGATGAGGAACCTGCACGCGAACTACTTCGCAAATTCCTCGAACCATTTACAGACATAGAGATTATTGGAGAATACATTGATGGCTTTGAGGGAGCTAAAGCTATCAACATGCTTAAGCCCGATTTAGTTTTCCTTGATATTCAACTTCCTCGATTAACAGGAATCGAGGTGCTTGAGCTGTTGGAGCACACACCGATGATTATTTTCACAACTGCTTACGATGAGTTTGCCATTAAGGCATTCGAGAAGAATGCGGTTGACTACCTCATGAAACCATTCTCTAAAGAGCGATTTGCCCAAGCTATAGAAAGGGTAAAGACAAGATTAAATGCAAGCAAACCACAAGAGCAGAGCATACAACAACTCGCCGAAAACTTTACAACAGATACTGTACTTAACCGAATTGTTGTAAAAACACCAAAGGCCATGGTTGTAATCCCTGTTGACGATATCCTTTACCTCGAAGCACAAGATGATTATGTAATGATTCATACCGCCGATTCGAGGCACATGAAAAAGCAAACCATGAAATATTTTGAAGAGCGCTTAAATGCTGAGCAATTCATTCGAATCCATCGATCTTTCATTGTCAATGTTAGCCACATTAAAAAATTAGAACCGTACTCCAAGGATTCACACATAGCTGTTTTAAATAATGGAACAAAGTTAACAGTCAGTAATACAGGATATAAAGCGTTAAAAGATATTTTATCATTCTAAACAAATCTTAAAAAATGCTAAAAAGGTTGCCCTAAAGCAACCTTTTTCTTTATTTCATAACCTATAGAGCAAACAATTTGGTATTTTTTTTGTAGATAAAAGTAATTGCTACTACCTTTCAATGTTTTTTAAAACAAATAAGTATGAAGTTAAATAAGATATCTCAAGCACTCAGCCTACTTGTGTTTCTTTCTATAATTACTTCTTCAAATATTCAAGCCCAGTATTTTGGTGGCAATAAACCACTTTACAAACGGTTTGATTATAATGTTTATCAAACCCCAAATTTTGAGATCTACAATTATTTTCAAAACGACTCATTACTTAATAAACTTTCTCAGACTGCCGAGAAATGGTATTGGATGCATTACCAAGTTTTTCGTGATTCAATAAAGGAAAAAAATCCACTAATCATCTACCCAAACCAAGGTGATTTTCAACAAACTACAGCAATATCGGGTGAGATTGGTATTGGAACAGGCGGGGTTACCGAAGCATTAAAAAACAGAGTTATTCTTCCAGTTACCGAAACATGGGCTCAAACGGAGCACGTACTTGGACACGAACTTGTTCACGCTTTCCAATATAACTCTTTAATTAACGGCGACTCAACCTCATTAAATTCCGTTCGAAACTTACCCCTTTGGATGGTTGAAGGTATGGCCGAATACTTATCGATTGGAAGCGTCGATTACCATACAGCAATGTGGATGCGTGATGCGGTAATTAACGATTACTTCCCGTCCCTTCAGCAAATGACATACGATCAGGGAACCTATTTCCCTTACCGATACGGACAAGCTTTTTGGTCGTTCATTGGGCGAGCCTTTGGCGATAGCCTTATTAACCCCATTTTTAAGGAAACTGCAAAGCGCGGTTACGATTATGCCCTCCGAAAATATGTTGGTCTTGACGAAACCTCGTTTTCAAATATATGGAAACAAGTTACAACCGAGTTCTACATGGGTGTAATGAAAAGTACCGATGAAAATCCTCCCGGAAACAGAACAATATTTGAAAAAAATGCAGGCCAGTTAAATATTTCACCTTCTGTTAGCCCCGATGGACGTTATGTGGCATTTTTTTCTGAAAAAGATCTATTTTCGATTGATCTTTTTATGGCTAATGCAGCTAGTGGACGTATAATGCGAAAACTATCAAGCACTGTTCATGAAAATGAAATTGACGCCCTTAACTTTATTGAGTCAGCGGGTACTTGGTCGCCCGATAGCAAGCAGTTTGCATTTGTAGCTTTTAGCAAAGGGAAAAACAAACTCCTCATTGTTGATGTTTTTGATGAAAAATTGGTTAAGGAGTTTTTGATACCTGGAGTTCCTGCCTTTAGTTACCCTTCGTGGTCGCCCGATGGCGAGTCGATCGTTGTTTCGGGTTTGGTTGAAGGAACTAGCGACCTTTACCTATATAATCTTAAAACTGAAAAAGTTAAAAAACTAACGAACGATAAATGGTGCAATATTCACCCATCTTGGTCGCCTGATGGTAAAAATATTGTTTACTCAACTGATCAGCCAACACCTCAAGATTCAATTAACGGGTTGAAAGTTGGGTATTATCTCGCCACATACAATTTGCAAACAGGAGCAACCCAACTATTACCATTCTTCCCTGGAGCCGAAAACCTAAACCCAATGTTCTCGTCAAACGGAAAGTCAATTTATTTTCTTTCCAATAGCGATGGTTTTAGGAATATGTATACCTATAATTTATCAACTGGTGAAATTTACCGACAAACTAAAATATTAACTGGCATTAGCGGCATGACAAGTTTGGCTCCTGCAATGAGCCTAGCGCGTGAAACAAATGAAATAACTTACTCACACTATTATAGAGGTCAATACTCGATTTATACCGCTGACACCATTGACTTTACACTCGAGAAGATGGATCCAAATGTTGTTGATTTTACAGCATCAATTCTGCCACCGTTTAATAGATCGGTAACCGGTTTGATTGATAACTATCTTAGCTCTATGAGTAAACTACCTCAGACACCCGTTGACTCATTTAAGGTTGTACCTTTTAAACCAAAATTTAAACTTGATTATATTTCAAATATTGGCATTGGAATGTCCACAAGCCAGTATGGAACTGGAATGCAAGGCGGCGTTGAAATGCTTTTTAGCGACATCACAGGAGGACATCAGATTTATACTGGATTGGCAGTAAATGGTGAAGTTTACGATTTTGGAGGGCAATTAACTTATATAAACCAGAAAAGCCCTGTTTTTTGGGGAATTTCCATATCACATATTCCATATTCTTATGGTAATTACTATCCTCATCTTGATTCTCTAGTTGTAAATGGGGTTAAACAGGAAATATTTGTTGATCAGCTTCAATATATTCGAATGTTTGAAGATCAAGTAACAGGTATGATTTTTTACCCCTTATCAAAAACACAACGTTTCGAAACAAGCACTTCATTGGCAAGATATTACTATAGAATTGACAACTACAATACATATTATTTCCCTGATAATCTTTATTATCCTATTGGATATGATAAGAAAAAGGAGAATAATCCTCCAGCAGGGTTTATGGTTGCAAGTACAGATCTTGCATATGTTTTCGATAATTCCAGTTTTGGAATTGCATCACCGATGAAAGGTTTTAGAGCAAGATTACAAGTTGACAAAACCTACGGGAGTTTTGATTTTTATGGAGCATTAGTTGATGTAAGAAAATATATTTATCGAAAACCTTTTAGTTTTGCGATGCGTGGTTACTATCAGGGTCGTTTTGGAAAGGATAGTGAGAATACACTTTACCCAATGTATATTGGTTATCCATGGTTTGTTAGAGGTTACGATAGGATAGCCTATATGGAAAACCCAAAGGGTAATACTAATTATGTAACAGTAAATCAATTGCAGGGTTCACAGATTATGGTTCTTAATGCTGAAATTCGCCTACCATTTACAGGACCTGAAAGGTTAACCGTTTTGAAATCAAAAGCACTTTACACTGAACTTGCACTTTTTGCTGACGCTGGGGTTGCATTTAATGATTTTAATGTCCGAATACCTTATCACTCCAATAAAATTAATGTTAATGTAAATAACCCAATGATATTTAGTACAGGTTTAAGTTTAAGAATAAACCTCTACGGAATGCTTGTAATAGAGCCATATTATGCAATTCCTTACCAATTGGGGGGGATGAAATCGGCTTACATAGGAGTAAACTTTTTACCTGGTTGGTAACATTGAAAATTTCAATAAAAAAAGGATAACGTAATCGTTATCCTTTTTTCATTCTTTACAACTAAAAGTATAAATCTCTTTCCCCTGCGATAATCTTATTAATTCTTTTCCTTACCTCATCGGCATTTTGATGGCCTTCGAGTAATCCGATATTCTTTTCAATTAGTTTAAACCCTTTCTCCTTTTGGATTGGAGTTCCATAATCTACAAGATACTCAGTTAATGTAAGCATTGCATTGGGTGAGCAGAATCGCTTAATAAAACCAGGTACCGAGAACTCCATAAAATGCTCTCCAGTCCTTCCTAAACGATAGCAAGCTGTACAGAAAGATGGTAAATAGTCATTCTCAATTAGCTCATCAATAATCTCGCTTAATGAGCGGTTATCGTTAATTTGGAACTGCTCTTTATTAAGATTCTGTGAATCGTTTTTGGTATCGGAATATGAGCCAAGTTCAAGCTTTGTTCCGCCATCGATTTGCGAAACCCCAAACTGTATTACCTGACGGCGAATAGCAATTGGTTCGCGTGCTGTGAGAATCATACCGGTGTAAGGAACAGCAAGCCTTAGGATTGCAACAAGCTTCACAAAATCTTCATCGGATACAAAGTATTCATCAGTAAGATCAAGACCTGATGCAGACTTTATTCTTGGGAATGAGATAGTATGTGGTCCAACATTATAGCACGCCTCAAGATGGTTCGTATGACGAACCAGCGAAAGCACATCGAAACGCCAATCGTAAAGACCAAATAGAGCGCCAATTCCAACATCATCAAGGCCTGCCTCCTGTGCTCTATCGAGCGAGGTTAAACGCCACTCGTAATCGCGCTTTTTACCCGATGGATGGTAGTTTGCATAAGCCTCGGGATGGTAAGTTTCCTGAAATACCTGATAGGTTCCTATCCCTGATTCTTTAACAGTTCTAAATCCATCAATATCAAGTGGTGCAGCATTAATATTAACACGACGAATCTCACCATTACCTCTTTTTATTCCATAAACAAGTTTAACAGTATGCGCTATGTATTCGGGCGAATAGTTTTGATGTTCACCATAAACTAATATTAAACGTTTTTGACCATTATCCTCAAGCGCCTCAACCTCTTTTACAATTTCATCATCATTTAAAGTTTTTCTAACGGCCTCCTTATTTGATGATCTAAAACCGCAGTATTTACAGTTATTCGTACATTTATTACCAATGTACAATGGCGCAAAAAGAACAATTCGATTCCCATAAACTTTCTCCTTAAGAGTGCGTGCTCCTTGTAAAATTTCATCAACCAATTCAGGATCAGTTGTATTTACAAGCATTGCCGTCTCCTCAAGGTTAAGACGCTGCTTATCTAAAGATTTGGCAATAATCTGTCTAACTCTCTCCTTAGTAGGCTTTGCGCTGTTTATGTATCCCCAAATCTCTTCAGGATCAATAAATGGCTTCATCCGCTCATCGGGGATTCGGTAAACCTCAGGGTTAAATTTCATGTCTTAATTATTTATCAATAAGTTAAAAACTCAATCAACCTTAAATTAAGGAGTTGATGAGAAAATAGCTTGGGGAAATTAACCACTAACCCTTCATCATAAGGGTTTTTACCTGAACACCTTCGAGTTTACCAATTGGACCAGTAAGCGCGCTAAGCTCATCGCTTGTGCCTTCGAGCACAAGTGATATAACGCTTACGCTACGACCTAGCAATGGCAAACCCTGACGCGCAATAATAACATCAGCGTGTGCAGATAAAATTTGGTTTAACTTATTTACGCTATCCCGATTCTCAATCAGAATTAGCGCTGCTCCGAGTCTCTTTTCCATCAGACCTTATCTTTTGGATCAGATTTGTTTCAAGATTCCTTGGAGGCAAAACCATTCACCACCTCAGATTTTGAAATGAAATCGATACTAAAATAACAGTACAAAGGTAGTTACTGTTATTCGAAAAACAAATGATTTTTATCAATGATTACCAAATTTACGCTAAAAGATCAACTCATCAATAGCCTCTTTACCGCCATTTAGCTTATACTTTAACTGCTTCTGATCATTGATGTTAATATCGCAGGAAATCAACTTTCGGAAGTAGATAATAGCATCGCTATCGGGGAATTGATTGTCGAAATCTAGAATGTGAATCTCAACATTTTGGTGTGATGAGTCTTTACTCTCGGACCAAACAATAAGCATTGCTTTGTAAAAATTGGAATTCCATTCCAACGATACTGCGTAAATCCCATCGGGCGGGATAAGTTTGCCTAATTCTTCAATTTGAACTGTTAAAGTTGGAAATCCTACTTCGGCAAAATAGTGTGTGCCTTTTCCTAAGGCTCCAACAATGATATATTGATGATCGAGGTAAGCGTTAGCTCGCTGAATGCGTCCATCCTTTATCGACTTTCGAATTGTGGTTGAGCTAACCGTTTCGTGCTGAATATCCTGTTCGGGAATCTCCTCAACCTCAAAACCTAGTTCTTCTTTTAACTTATATAGATATGAGTAATCGCCCTCACGATTATGTCCAAAATGATGGTTAAATCCTACAATTATGTATTTGGCATTTAGCTTCCCAATCAAAAAATTACGAATAAAATCGTGCGATGAAACTTTAGAAAATTCGAGCGTAAAGTTTACTACAATTAAATGGTCGAGCCCTGTTTTTTGAAGCAGCTCAATCTTCTCTTTCTGCGAGTTGATAAACATTAAGTCTTTCCCTTGCGTTTCGGGGTAGAGAACTTTGCGAGGGTGTGGATAAAAGGTGATTAAGACCGATTCGCCGCCAATGTTTTTAGCTATTTCGTTGATTCGATTTATAATGGTTTTATGCCCAATATGAACCCCATCGAACGAACCGGTAGTTACAACAGCATTCTTAATAGTATTTGTATGATCAAAACCGTAATGTACCTGCATTTATTCCTCCAAATTTATATTATGTAATTTCAAGAATACATCATATTCCTCTTGAAATGATTGTTTCTTATGATGCTGTTTCTGGTTTTCGATATAAAAGGCAACTTTCTCAATTTGTGACTCGCTTACTGAAAAAACACCATAGCCTGTTTGCCAAGCAAATTTGAATGAAAAGAAATTGCTTTGATTAACCCAATGTGAACTTGCTCCTTTAATTTGTTTAAGAATTTCTGTTATTGATTTATTTGGGTTTTGTTGTATCAAGCAATGAACATGATCGGGCATACCATTTATGCAATGAACAATGCAGCCCAATTCAATGAATTGTTCTTTTAAATATTTATAAATAGCATCCTCATTATTGGATAAAATATGATGTTCTCTGTTTTTAGTAGAGAAAACTATATGTAACCATACTTTATAATATGAATGTGACATATTATCAAAAACCGTTAAAACGGTTTCTTCTAAATCTGATTAATTGCATAAACCCACGGTTTAAACCGTGGGTTTATAAATATATAATTATTTTTTTAAATGGTTTTAACCATTTTATCTAAAAATTACTATCCTTTTGCTTGTTCTTTTACAAAATAGGCTACTTTCTCAATAGAAGTAATCATATCGTACTCTTCAAGAAATACGCTATCGGGAACATTAAGCGGAGTTGTAGTAAAGTTTAAGATCCCTTTTATGCCAGCCATTATCAATGTTTCAGCAATCTCTGCAGCAGTATTTGGAGGTGAAGCAATTATTGCAATTGAAATATTACTCGATTTAATTTTTTCCTTTAAATCCTTAATATGATAGCAGTTTATGCCCGAAATTACTCGGTTTGTTTTGTTTGTATCGACATCAAAAGTGGCAACAATATTAAGTTTTGGTCTTTTACCAATGAAATAGGTTGTAACCGCACGGCCAAGATTACCCATTCCGATAACGGCAACATTTAACCCATTTTTTGAATCGATAATTTTACCAATAACATCGATGAGCTCTTTGGCATCATACCCCTTTTTCTTCATGCTCGAGTAACCGATGAGCATCAAATCGCGACGAACTTGAACGGCAGTATTATTATGCAACCTTGCCAATTCATGCGAGTAGATGTGTGTTTTTCCTTTCGCTAAACACTCCAAAAGGGTTCTTCGATATTCACTTAACCTCTCAACCGTTTTTTCGGGTAGTCTCATCCGTTAATATTTTTTTTGCAAATGTAACACTTTATTAATTAAGCCAATCCAGCAATCTCATTCAACGATGGCAAAATAGGAAAGCGTAAAGTAAATGTAGTTCCTTCCCCCGGAACGCTCTCAATATCAATGTGTCCATTATACAAATCGACCAACTTTTTAACAATCGACAAGCCCAAACCGCTACCCGAAATATTTCGTGTAGATGCGTTTTTAATCCTCGAAAATTCTTGGAAAAGCTTAGGAATGTCGTCGGCCTCAATACCAAAGCCAGTATCAATGACTTTTATCACCATTTCGCTTGATGTTGATCGAATAACACATTTTACAGAACCACCATCCTTGTTATACTTAACAGCATTTGATATCAAATTGTTGAAAATGATCTCCATTTCTTCGGCATCAGCCATTAAAGGCTGCTGTTCTTCGATATCGAGAATTAGCTTAACATCGCGCTGAACGGCAAGTGGTGTCATTCCTTCCATTGCCGATTTGGCAATAAGTTCAATATCCAGCTCACGTAAATCGCGCTTTTTCTTTCCTGAATCGATGCGAGTTAAATCAAGTAAATCCATGATTAGGGTCCTCATCGATTTAACCCTTGAAAGAGAACGATCAATCATATCTTGGTAATCGTCAATCTTTTCGCCAGCCTGCTTTTCTTGCATCAACTTAAGATATCCTTCTATGGCATTTAAAGGCGATTTAAGCTCGTGCGAGAGCAGGGTTAAAAACTTAAAGCGAACAATTTTCCCTTCTTTGTGCAGCTTACGGGTCATGCGACGAAGGAAATAGTGCTTTGTAATATTCTCCATCGAAGCCTTTAGCTCCTGAGGTGTAAATGGTTTTGGTACAAAATCGTAAGCCCCAATATTTGTTGCTTTTACAGCTAATTCAAGCGATGCGTAGGAGGTAATCATCATCACAAGAATATCTAGATGCTGATTATTGATATACTCAAGTACCTCAACGCCTTGCATGCCGGGGAGTTTATTATCGAGCAATACAATTGCAGGTGGGTTTGTGTTGATAATTTCAAGGGCTTCCTCGCCTGTTGCAGCCTCAATCACGTTGAACTGGATGTCGTCATCCATGAATGGATAGTTCACCGAGAAATTGCGAAGAATTCGGGTTACACCCGAACGAATCCCTGGCTCATCATCTACAACGAGTACATCAAGTATTTCCATTTTATAGCTTTAAAAGTTTCAGTATCTCTTTGTGCAATTGGTCGGGGCGAATCCCTTTTTCAAGATATAAATCGGCCCTAATCCATTTGCGCTCCTGCTCGGTGCTTATGCCAAAGGTCATACCTGTTTCAGCGGCCACAGCGGTGGCAATGATAATAGGCACATCGGGATATTTGCGTTTCATCTTATAGCAAAGAATAAAACCACTATCATCGTTTTCCATCATTAGGTCGAGGATGGCAAGATCGGGTTTAACCGATGCAAGCAGGTTCTCAGCCTCCTTCTGGCTTTCGGCAACGATAACTTTAAATCCAAATTTTTCAACTTGAAGCTTTAATTGGAATAGATAATCAATATCATCATCGACTATTAGAATGGTTTTGTCCATTGTATTTTATATTACTGATTCTTAACTTATTTAAATCTTTTCAATACTATTAGGCACTTCTCTCATCTCCTCTATTTTTTAACCGCAGAGACGCGGAGTGCGCAGAGAGTTTTAACTCAATAACACGAAAACGCTATTTTTTTCTCATTTCTCATAACTTATCACTCTCCTCATAACCTTAACCTTAGACTATCACTTCTCAACATCCTCCCCCTCTTCTCTAGGTAAGATAATTCTAAAGGTTGTTCCAGTAGGCCCTTTCATGCGATCAGTATTTGAATCAACTTCAATCTTTCCCTTATGCATTTTAACGATTCCATATGTTGTTGCCAACCCCAAGCCTGTTCCTTTACCCAGTCCTTTTGTAGTGAAAAATGGGGTGTAAAGCTTTTCCATATTCTCCTCGGGAATTCCAGTACCAGTATCAATTACATTAAAAATCACCTCTTTTTCGTTTCCATCAACCTCAACGGTTAAAAAACCACCGCTAGACATCGCCTCAACAGCGTTTTTATTGAGATTTGTAAGCACTTGCATCATCTGTTCGTAATCGAGCTGCGCCTCACAATTAGCTGCTTTACAAACTACCGCAGTTTTAATATTTTGAGGGATTACAACAGATTTGATGCTATCCTCGGCAAGTTTTTTAAGGTTAATGACCTCGAGCTTAACCTGATTCTTACGCGCAAAATTGAGTAATCCGCTAACTATCTTTTTGCACCTTTCGGCCTGAGAAGCAATCAGCTCAATATCTTGACGAATAGGATCATCAGGTGGATACTCATCGAGAAGGATGTTGCTATACATCAAAACAACACCAAGCGGGTTATTTAATTCGTGAGCAATACCAGCAGAAAGCTGCCCCATGTGTGCCAACTTCTCCGATTGCTTAAGGGCTTGCTGAACCTTTGCCAACTTCTCGTTAGAAATGGCCAAATCTTTCAGCGAGGCGTGCATCTCCTCAATGGTGTAAGGTAGGCACATCTCAACCTCGGCAAGACCCTCAACGATAGCAACGGCATGTTCAAGACAAGTGTCGTATCCACAAGCACCACAGTTTAGGTGATCGCGATTGGAGAATTTTCCCATCGATGCTAAAATCTTGCCTACCTCCGTTTCCGATGGCATCGGTTTTCGCCTATCTGATGGTTTAAAATCTCTAGAGATATCAATATCTTCGTACTCTTTAAGCGATTTTAGAAGCTCTTCCTGATTCTCGTTTGCCAGCTTTTGTTGAACATATGAGCTGATGTAAGTCCTTCGTTCAAAACGCTTTCCACCGGGAGTCATACCAGGACCCATGATACACCCTTCGCAGCATAAAAGTTCCAGATGTTGTCCCTTTAAACTATCAGCTTCATACTCCTTAATTGCCTCTTGAAAGCCAATTCGACCTTCGGCAACAATTACGTTACCCTCAACAACATCATCAAAAATGTTAACGGTTTGAATAAGTCCTCTGCTAACAGGAAAAATCGCACCTCTACCTGCATGTGGCGTATCGAAATCCGATGCCTCAACGTTATCAGCATTTAGCTCGGCCAAATCGAACATTCCTCGTAATTCTCTAAATGTCAACGCCTCATCAGTCTCTTCCGATTCAGCTTTCTTTGCGATACAAGGACCAACAAATACAATCTTTACATCTGATCCCAACTTTCGTTTTACAACCCTTGCCATTGCAACCATCGGCGAAACAACAGGAACAAGGTTTTTAACCAAATCGGGATGATAGTAGCGAATATATGAAACAATTGCCGGGCAATCGGATGATATGTAATCGGTACCCGATCTATCTTCAAGTAAATCTTTATACTTCTTAGCCACTAAATCGGCACCAAAGGCAACTTCAAAAACGTAATCGAAACCCAACGAACGAATCATACCAACGAACTTCCGATAATCCTTAATCTCAGGAAACTCAGCAGGAAAACTAGGCGCTACAATGGCTGCAACCTTAACATCCGATTGTAAAAGATTTTTAACTTCAATCCTCGATTGATAGAACACTTTAGCATCTTGACTACAAACCTTGATACAGTTTCCACAACCTATACATCTTTCGCTAATCACTTCAGCTTGCCCATTAATAATTTTAATGGCTTTAGCCGGACATTCCCTCACACATGTATAGCAAACCCTACACAGCTCCTTAACTGTATAAACAAGTTTTGATTTATCTTCGGAGAATGGCATAAAAACAGTTTTTAGTTTTTAGTTGTCAGTTTATAGTAAGACATCGCGCTTGGTGTAGCATGTATGTAACTGCTGTTTTGCTTTTTCGCTGCAAGGTTTCTCTAAGAATTTCTCATACAGGTCATTAACTAAAGGATTCTTATGAGATGCTTTTATGGTATCAACCTCATCAATCTCATAAATAGTTCTTATCCTTGCCTTTATATCCTTTTCGCCCGCTTTAAAGGGTTGTCCTCCACCATTAACGCATCCTCCGGTACAAGCCATAATCTCGATAAAATGTGCATTAACGGTTTTATTGATTATGCCCTCCATAAGCTTCTCTATACCAGTTAACCCATTAACAAGCACTACCCTAAACTCCTTATTCCCAATTTTAACTGGGATTTCTTTAATGCCGCTTACAGATCTTAGATCTTGCAATTTCAGGGTATTAAACTCCTTCCCGGTTAGTTTAAAATGCAAAGTCCTTAGAATTGCTTCGGTTGTTCCACCTGATGTTCCAAAAAGTTTGCCTGCAGAACTTCTTATACCAAAAGGTGAATCGGGTGTTTGAGGCTCTAAATTTTGGATATCTATCCCATACAATTTTATCAATTTTGATAGCTCACGCGTTGTTATTACAACATCAACATCGGATATCGCCTTATGGGTCATCTCCTCGCGCTGTGCCTCGAATTTCTTGGCAAGGCAAGGCATAATGGCTACTGAATAAATTGAATTTGGGTTAATATTGTTTTGAGGTGCGTAATAGGTCTTGATTATTGAACCCAGCATCTGCTGTGGCGATTTACAAGTTGAGATATATGGCAATACCTCAGGATAAAACTGCTCGGCATACTTTACCCAAGCTGGGCAACAGCTTGAGATGATTGGAAAGCCCTCGCCAGTTTCGAGTTTTTGCATTATCCCCTCAACGGTTTCCATAACTGCTAGATCGGCAGCAAAGGATGTATCGAAAATATGGTCGAACCCAATTTTTCGAAGCGCAGCGTTAATCACACCGTTAATATCTTTGCCAGATTTTATCCCAAACTCTTCAGCAAGAGAAACTGTTACAGCGGGTCCATACTGAGCAATAACTTTTAATGATGGGTTATTCAACGAGTCAATCACCTCATCGAGATAACCATGCTCATGAAGCGCACCTGTTGGGCAAACCATTACACAACGACCACAATTGATACAACTCGAGAAGTTTAGATCACGAGCCATTGCCGTTCCAATTAGGGTTTTATTGCCTCTGTTAAGAAACTCAAGGGTTGAAACCGATTGCAACTCATCGCAAACACGAACACAACGACCACAAAGGATACATTTTGCAGGATCGCGAACAATGCTTGGACTTGAAAGATCGAGTTTATGACGGGTTTTCTTTCCAGATATTCTACGTTCGCGAATATTTAAGTCGATAGCTAAATCCTGTAACTCACAACAGCCGTTTCGTTCGCAGTAAAGACAATCGTCGGGATGATTCGAGAGGAGTAACTCAACAAGCGTTTTACGAGCCTTAACCACTCTTGGAGAGTGGGTTTTTATCTTCATTCCCTCCTCAACAGGGTAAGAGCATGAGGTAACAAGATTCTCCTTCCCTTCCACCTCCACAACACAAATCCGACAAGCCCCGGTTGGCGAAAGTTCCTTCATATTGCAAAGCGTAGGAACCTTAATTCCATTTCGAAACAAAGCAGCAAGAATTGTTTCTCCCTTGCGAACCTCAATCAATTTGTTGTTTACCTCAATATTGAATTGCATAGTCGAAATTGTTATTCGTACTCTTAACTTATCTACTTAAAATAAACCGCCGAAAACTTACAAACATCGCCGCAAATTCCGCATCCAATACACTTATCCTCAACCACAAAATAGGGTGAACGAGGTGTGCCAATAATTGCATTTGTTGGACACTTTTTAGCACAAGCCGTACATCCTGTACACTTTTCAACATCTATATAGAATGTCCTTAAATCGCGGCAAACACCAGCTTGGCACTTACGATCGAAGATATGCTCCTCGAACTCATCCCGGAAAAGTTTCAAAGTGCGAAGCACAGGATTTGGAGCCGTTTGGCCCAAACCGCAAAGAGATGTATCACGCATCACCTCTGCCAAACTTTCGAGATGAATTACCCCTTTGAATCGTTCGAGCGTGTTTTGACCATTCTCGTTAGTAGGGCGTTTTGATATGTTTTGAAGAATCTCAAGCATCCTTCTAGAACCTTCGCGACAAGGAATGCACTTCCCGCAACTCTCCTTTTGGATAAAGTGCATGAAATACTTTACCATATCGATAACACAAACCGAGTCATCCAATACCTGAACACCACCAGACCCAATTGCAACTCCAGCCTCCTTAAGTTTATCAAAATCGATTGGCAGATTTAACTCCTCCGAAAGGACGCTAAACCCAGATGGCCCGCCAAGATGCAGCGCCTTAAACTTCCGCTCGTCGATAACTCCGCCTCCCAAATCGAGTAGCGCCGATAATGGTGTACCCATTGTAACCTCAACAGCGCAGGCATCTTTGACTTTTCCTGTAATTGAAAATATTTTAGTTCCTTTTGAATTTTCAGTCCCAATAGATGAGTACCATTCAGCGCCGTTTAGAACAATACTTGGCACATTGGCAACTGTTTCAACATTATTTACGGCTGTTGGTTTTCCAAAAAGTCCTTGTTCTGTTGGATACGGAGGTTTAACTGTTGGCATCCCTCGTTTACCCTCAATACTACGAATCAAAGCTGTTTCTTCGCCACAAACGTAAGCTCCAGGGCCTTTACGAATAACAATATCAATATTAAATCCGCTATCGAGAATATTGTATCCTAACAACCCAGCATCGTATGCCTGACTTACAGCCCTTTCAAGCCTTTCGACCGTTAAAATGTTGCTATTACGAGTGTAGATATAAGCTTTGCTTGCACCAATGGCGTATGAGCTGATGATTAGCCCCTCGATAATTCGATGCGGATCGCTCTCCATTAGCAAACGATAAACAAAGGCACCGGGATCGCTCTCATCGGCATTACAAATCATATAGCGCTGATCGGTTGTTACCTGTAACGCTTTGCGCCATTTGGTTCCGGTAGGATATCCTCCGCCTCCACGACCTCGTAAACCGCTTTGCTCAACCATTGAGCAAATATCCTCATAAGTGTGATTTCGCAAAGCCTTTGCTAATGCTCGATACCCACCATGAGCCATATAATCCAGAATATTGTCAGGATTAATTACCCCACAGTTAGAAAGTATAATCCGATTTTGATCTCTGAAGAATGGCAGCTCATCTAAAAAAGGTACATCCTGCCATGGCTCATGAAACTTATGTCGATATTGGCCTAGTACCATATCGAGAGGTAAGTATTTATTTAGTATCCCATCAAGAATAGTTTGGATATCGTTGGAGGTAACTTTGCTAAAAACAACACGATTTTTGCCCGGAATGTGAATATCAATCATCGGCTCGTGAGAGCAAATTCCGAGGCTTCCGGTAGTTATAACGCTAATATCTACTTGATTATCGGCAATATACTCCTCAATGGCTTTCTTAACATTTAATGCCCCCGCACAAACCGACGAGCTTGTAATTCCTATGTATATGACCGGTTTAGTTATTTTATTACGGCGGTATATCTCCAGTCGATCTTCAATATTTTTTGGATAATCCGAGGAATTGCTGGTTAGAACATTATCGAGAAAAAACTTAATATCATTCGTAAAATCTTGATTATCCATATAATCCGTTTTTTAAATAATTTAAACTATTCTCCTACAAGATCAACAAGTATCTGCTTCAATTTATCAGTCGTTAGTTTCGAGTAAAATTCACCATTTATAGCTATTACAGGTGACTGGGAGCATGCCCCAATGCAAGGAACTACATCGAGGCTGTATTTCCCATTTCGAGAGGTTTGACCCGCTTTTATTTTTAATTTCTTTTCGATGATATCAATAATTGGAACGGCTCCAAGCAAATGGCAAGCAGTACCATGGCATACCTCGATATGGTAGGCTCCCTTTTGCTCAAACCTAAACTGATTATAAAAAGTTGCCATGCCATAAATCTTGCTAGTTGGCATGTCCAAATGCTTGCCAACAAGCACTATCGCTTCTTCAGAAAGGTAACCGATCTCTTCCTGTATATCCTGTAAAATTGGGATAAGGCTATCGCGGCGGGAATGGCTATACTTTTCGAGTAATAAACCTATTCTATTTTCCATCTTTACGATGTTTTTTCATTTTTCAATAAACTATTTCCCTAAAAACTAAGCAATTAAACATATACTGTTTGCTCGCTAACAATAGTTAAGGTACTATATATCTATTAATTACATCAATTTTTCCACCAAATAATAGGCAACAATTTACTAAAACAAATGCGAAAAGCCAACAATTATTGTTCTATTAAAATTTTTCATCATTATTATTCTATTTTTATTCGTAAAACCCTCATCAAAAGGGAATTTCATGAAACATCAAACATTTCGCCTTGTTGCTCGTTATTGATTATAATTTCATAACTTTGCTTGTTAATGGATTAACATCTATTTAGGAATGAGCAATAAAGTTGAAGTAGTAATTTGTTTAGGGAGTTCGTGCTTTGCACGTGGCAACAAGGCAACCCTCAAGGTGATTGATAAGTATATTAAAGATAATAACCTTCAAGATAGAATCTTTTTTCATGGAGGTCATTGCTTTGGAAGATGCGCCGAAGGACCTGTTGTAAAAATTAACGACACCATCCATACTGGGGTTAATGAGTTCAACATTATTGAAATACTAAACAGTACCTTTAAGAAACAGTAATCACTCAAATTAAAATACAAATGCCGCAACTATTTGAGATAAATCAAGAGAGCTGCATTAACTGTTACGCCTGCGTTAGGGTTTGTCCAGTTAAAGCAATTGAGGTGAAAGCGGGTCAAAGTTATGCTAGAATTATTGCCGATAGATGCATTGGATGTGGCAGTTGTCTTAATATCTGCCCTGTAAATGCAGTAAAATATTATTCTTCCAAAGAAGAGGTAAAAGCTTTATTAAGTTCAGGAGAAAAGGTTGCCGCAATCTGCGCACCAAGTATTTCGGGTGAGTTTGTTGATATTACGGATTACCGAAAATTCGTAGAGATGATTAAGTCTCTAGGATTTACCTACGTTTGCGAGGTTACTTTTGGGGTTGATCTTATTGCACGTGAGTACAAGAAACTATTCGATAATTTTAAAGGCAAATATTTTCTTACTACTACTTGTCCTGTAGTAGTTTCTATGGTTGAGAAATTTCATCCTGAACTTGTCAATAACCTTGCCCCCATTGTTTCGCCTATGGTTGCAACAGCAAAAGCTGTTCACGATCTTTATGGCGAGGACACTAAAGTTGTTGCCATTGGCCCATGTATTCAGCATAAAGATGAGATTAAACTTTACAATGGCGATGGAAAAATCGACTCCGTTTTAACCTATGTTGAGCTTCGTGAGATGTTTGAGGAGTTCAACATTAAAGAAAGCAACCTAGAATACTCTGAATTTGATGAACCTATTGGTTATAAAGGGTCGCTTTACCCAATCAGCAACGGTTTATTACAAGCAGTTGATATAAGTGAAGATCTTTTAGTTGGAAAGGTTATCACTACCGAAGGTGCCGCAAATCTGCTTGAAGCGGTTGAACAGTTTGAAACGAGTGCAGAGCTAATTAATCGTCATTTCAACCTATTTTTCTGCGAGGGTTGCTTAATGGGCCCAGGTACATCAAAGGGCGGGAAAAAATTTATCCGCCGCACAATGGTTGTAAACTACGCCAATAAAAGGCTTAAAACATTCAATCGTCCTACTTGGGAGAAGCATCTTGCTAAGTTCGAAAACCTTGATTACACAAGATCATTCACCATTAACGACCAAAGGCTCCCAGCACCACCAGAAGAGAAAATACAAGAAGTTTTAAAAGTAATAGACAAAGAGTTTATCGAGAAAGATTCTGGCTGCGAAGCTTGTGGATACCTATCGTGTCGCGATTTTGCAACTGCCGTTGCATCTGGCTTAGCCAATACCGACATGTGCCTCAACTTTACGCTTAAGAATAGGCAGGAATACATCAAAACCCTGCGAGCCACAAATGATAAACTGGCTAAAACGCAGGATGCGCTTAAAGAGTCGGAGAAAAAAGCACGCATTGAACAGGAAACAGCTCGCGAAGCATCTGATACTATTACAACTATGCTCAAAAAACTGCCTTCGGCAGTGGTTATCATCGATAAAAAGATGAAGATACTTCAGAGTAACCAAAGTTTTATCGACCTTTTAGGCGATGATGCACTTGAAATTAATGAGATCATTCCTGGCCTTGTAGGTGCTGACCTTAAGAGCCTTTTGCCATACAATATTCACAACCTTTTCTCTTATGTAATTCAAAATAACGACGATATCCTAAATCGTGATATTCATTACAAAGAGAGCCTTTTGAATATTTCGGTATTTACAATTAAAAAGAATAGCATTGTTGGTGCTGTAATCCGCGATTTATACGCACCAGAGGTGCGAAAAGAAGAGGTTATTAAACGTATCACCGATGTGGTGGATAAAAACCTTGCAATGGTTCAAAAAATTGGATTCCTACTTGGCGAAGGTGCCGCTGAAACCGAACAGATGCTCAACTCAATTATCCATGCTTACAAAGAGGGGGATAAGAGAAATGAGAAGAAGTAAGAGGTGAGAAGCAAGAGGTGAGAGATGAGAAGTGAGAAGTGAGAGATGGGTGGCAAGATTTGGGAGAAACAGAGAAGTCAGCAAAGTTTAAACTCCGCGTACTCTGCGTCTCTGCGGTGAAAAATAAGAGGAAATGAAAAGTAAGAAATGACGGGTATTAAGTAATTATTAACAAACTACGATTAACGATAAACTAAATTAATGTCAGATAGTTTTTTCATAGAGGTTAATTGCCAACAACGGAACTACGATGGTGAGCGAATTTGCGGAGATGTTTTCTACTCCCAAAGGGTTCAGGGCGAAGAACGTACAATTGTTGTGCTTTCCGATGGAATGGGACATGGCGTTAAGGCTAATGTTTTGGCTACTCTAACCTCTACCCTAGCCCTTAACTTTACAAAGGAACATAAAGATTTTAATACCATTGCCGATATAATAATGAATACGCTCCCAATCTGCTCCGAGCGGAAGATGAGCTATTCAACTTTCACAATCGTTGATATTGAGCATAATGGCGAAACTCGCATTCTTGAGTACGATAACCCTCAATGTTTTGTGATGCGAGGAACACAAGAAATGGAAATGCAATGGCAATGCATTATACTTAAAACTGATAAAAACGCTGGTAAAGAACTAAAATACTGCTCTTTTACTCCTACTAAGGAGGATAGAATAATACTTTGGAGCGATGGAATTTCCCAATCAGGATTGGGAAGCCCTGAGTATCCTTTTGGTTGGGGCGAAGAATCGCGCGAATTTGTTGCAAAAATGGTAAAAAACGAGCATGATATATCAGCTCGAAAGCTAAGTACAAAGGTTGTTAACATGGCGTATGTTAACGATGGCTATCACCCAAAAGATGATGCAAGTTGCGCAACAATTTACTTCCGTGAGCCACGCAAATTGCTAATTTGTACAGGTCCTCCATATGAGAAGGAGAACGATGCAAAGCTTGCCAAAATATTTACTGATTTTAACGGAAAAAAAGTGGTAAGTGGCGCTACAACCGTTGATATCATTGCCCGCGAGCTTAAGCTCGATATTACCGACACATTTGAGTTCAACGACCCCGATTTGCCACCTGTAAGCCAGATGGATGGTGCTGACTTGGTAACTGAAGGTATTTTAACTCTTAGCAAAGCAACTGAAACCCTTAATCGTTTCAATGAAACGACTAGCCTAGGCAATGGCCCATCAGATCAAATGGTTAAGTTGATTCTCGAAAGCGATGAGATTAACTTCGTAATTGGAACTTGCATCAATATAGCGCATCAAGATCCAAGTTTACCTGTAGAACTAGAGATTCGCAGAACCGTTGTAAAGCGAATGGCACATATACTTCAAGATAAATTTTTAAAAGAGGTAAAATTGAAATTCTTATAGATTCTTTTGAGAATATAAACAAGCCAATAACTGCTGTCGTTCCTTTAAACTCAACAGACTAATAACCAGTAACTCCCATCGAAAAATAGTTACTAACAATTTGATGAGAGTAAACATTATTCCTCTATTTAATTTCTAATTTCATACCCTTTAATTCGAGTTTCAAATAATAATTAGAACTAATGGTTGTTTGTATTCGTATTAGATATAAAGAGCCTTTCAGTGACAAATCTTATTGAAATATCATTCTAAATATGATTGATAATACAAAAAATGAGATAGTTGTAGTTGCAAGTACCGCTGAATTCAATAGACTTATTGATGGCTCTGATCTTCTTTCAAAATTTCAAATTACAAACTTAAATAATAGTTCAAGTACACTTAATTACCTTCAAAATTGTATTGAACCACAATATGTAATCGTTTTTGAGCATTTACCTTACATTGATGGGATTGATCTAATAAAAAATGTTAAAAGTAAAGAGATAAAACATAGATATATTATTGTTTCAAACAATGATTCTACTATTAGAGCTGTTGAGGCGATCAAAACTGGGGCTGAGGACTATGCTGTTTCACAAAAATTAAATTCATTCGACTTTATACAATTAATAGATAAAGTGTGGGGTATCCCCTTAAATTCAAGGAAGAGTAAAAAAGATAGAGAAAAGGAACAATTTGAAAGGATACTTCTTACACGCCTTACAATTAGTGAACTTTCGCTCACTCATTCCCTAAATGACTTAATCCAAGTTGTAATTGACGAATCAGAGCAATTGACGCAAAGTGATATTGGATTTTTTCATTTTCTAAATAAAGATCAAATAACATTAACCCTTCAAACGTGGTCAACAAACACATTACAAAAGATGTGTACTGCCGAAGGACAAGGATCTCATTATTCCGTTGATCTTGCCGGTGTATGGGCTGATTGCATACAAACTCGAAAACCTGTTATTCATAATGATTATTTGAGTCTTCCAAACAGAAAAGGATTACCTGAAGGTCATGCCAAGATTATAAGAGAATTAGTTCTCCCAATTTTTGAAGGGAATAACATCGTTGCAATTCTAGGTGTAGGAAACAAAAAAACAGATTATGATGAAAGCGATATTAATTCATTAACACAACTATCGCAATACGCATGGGATATTATTAAGAGTAAAAGAACAGAAGAGGCTCTTCGCGAAAGCGAAGAACGATATAGGTATATGTTTGAACATCATCCTCAACCAATGTTCATTTATGATCTCGAAACGCTAGGAATTCTTCAAGTAAATAATGCAATTATTGATTATTATGGCTATACCAAAGAAGAATTCTTAGGAATGTCGATTTTAGATATTCATTTAAAGGAAGATCTTGATGAAGTGATGAAAGATATTGAAAAAACGAGGAGAACAAACAACCCAACAGGAACTTGGCGCAATATCAAAAAGAATGGAGAGGTAATATATATTGATCTTGTTGCCCATACCGTTTTTTATAATAATCGTGTTGCAAGGCATATCCTAATTCGAGATATTACGGAAAGTAAACTTGCAAAAGAGGCTTTAATCGAAAGTGAGAGTCAGTTTAGATTACTATTCAATATCAGCCCAGATGCTCTTTTCCTTTTAAATGATAAAGGGCAATTTATCGATGCAAATGAAGTTGCTATAAAAAGATATAAATACAATTTAGTTGAGTTTCTTCAGATGACACCTATGGACTTAGCTCCACTTAACTTTAAAGAGAAAGTAAGCGAAAAGGTAAATAATGCCATAAAAGAAGAAATACATTTTGAATGGATTCATTGCACAAAGGATAGTAAAGAGTTTCCTGTAGAGATACATACAAAACCTACTTTTGTTAAAGGCAAAAGAGCAATATTTGTGGAAGCTCGCGATATAACTGAACGAAAACAAATCGAAGCCAAACTATTTCAAGCTGCAAATCAATGGCAAATTACATTCGACACAGTACAGGATGGTGTTTGCTTACTTGATAAAGACCAAAGAATTATACGTTGCAATCAAGTGATGGCAACTCTCTTTCCAAATCATGGTGAAAACCTGATTGGCAAACATTGCTGGGAGGTTGTACATAATGCTATTAATCCATTGTTTGATTGTCCAATCAACAAAATGCGCAAATCCCTTAAAAGAGAGAGTATAGAAATAAAACTCGACAATAGATGGTTTGATATAACAGTTGATCCAATCTTTGATTCTGAAAATAACTATGCTGGGGCAGTTCATATTGTAAGAAACATTACTGAACGAAAAACAACTGAAGATGCATTATTGCAACTTAATAACCAGTTAAAATCGCTGAATTCTACCAAAGACAAACTATTCTCAATTATTGCTCACGACTTAAAAAGTCCTTTCAATAGCATTATTGGATTTTCTGAACTATTAATTAATAACCTCCATAACTACACCGATGATAAAATTGATGAATTCATCGGACAAATAAACCTTTCGGCTAAAAGTACACTTAGCCTTATCGACAATCTTCTTGTGTGGGCAAACACCCAAATGGGTCATATCGAGTACAAACCAGAACATATAGATCTGCTTTCGATTGTTCAAGAAACCATAGAACAGCTTAGAGTAACTGCAAAAATTAAGAACATTTCCATCAGTTTCTTTCAAACTGAGGATTATATAGTTTTCGCTGATAAAAACATGCTCGAGATAGTTCTACGTAACCTAATTTCGAATGCTATCAAGTTTAGTAAACCAAATGGAAAAATTGCTATTTATGCTATATCTATAAATAATCAAATTGAAATTACAGTTTCTGATAGCGGTGTTGGTATTGGCAAAGACATACTTTCAAAACTTTTTACTGATAATGAGAATATTACCACCAACGGAACAGCAAATGAAAAGGGCTCAGGTCTTGGGTTAATGATATGTAAGGAATTTGTTGAACAACTTGGTGGTAAAATTTGGGTAGAAAGTGAGGTTGGTATTGGTAGTGAATTTAAATTTACAGTTCCTAAAATTTAAATTCTTTTAATAATGGATATTAAAATCTATCCCGTTTCATCAAAAAAAGATCTCAAAAATTTCATTCACATTCCAGCAAAAATTCATAAAAATCATAGTAATTGGGTACCTCCAATTTATATAGATGAATGGGTGTTTTTTAATCCAAAAAAGAATCGATTATTCAATCACAGCGATACAATCATGCTACTTGCTAGCCAAAACAACGAAGTTGTTGGGCGAGTAATGGGGATAATAAATCATCTATATAACCTATCAAAAAATGTTAACCACGCTAGATTCTGCTTTCTTGAAACTTACAATGATTTAGATGTCACAAAAGCACTTTTGGCCGAAGTTGAGAAATGGGCAAAGCTAAAAGGGACTGATAAAATTGTCGGACCATTTGGATTCACTGATAAAGATCCACAAGGGTTCCTAATTGAAGGTTTTAATGAGCCGAATGTAATCGCATCGAATTGCAATTTCCCCTACCTGCCTGAACATGTTGAGAGCGCTGGTTATAGCAAGGAAATAGATCTTGTTGTATATAAACTCAATGTTCCAGATACAATTCCAGAATTTTATAACCGTATTCTGGAAAGAACATTCAGAAATAATAAGGATTTGAACGTTATTAATTTCTCAAAACGTAAGCAAATCAAACCTTATATCAGGCCAGTCCTCAGCCTTGTAAACGAAACATTTAAAGATATTTATGGATTTGCCCCTCTTGATGATCAGGAGATGAAGGAGTTTGCAACTCGTTACCTTCCTATCCTTGATCCACGATTTATTAAGGTGGTTGTAAATGGCTATAAAGATGTAATTGCTTTTATTATTGCAATGCCCGATATAAGCGACGGCATTAGAAAGTGCAAAGGGCATATACTTCCCTTCGGGATATTTCAAATTTTCAAATCACAAAAACGCACCAAGCAACTTAATCTCCTTTTAGTGGCAATTCAGGAGCACTATCGAAATAAAGGAATTGATACGTTAATGGGTGTAAGAATTCTCGAGGAAGCAAAAAAGGCAGGTCTAAAATACATCGATAGCCACCTTGAACTTGAGGATAATGTTAAGGTTCGAGCCGAAATGGAGAAAATGGGAGGTGTTGTTTACAAAAAGTACAGAATCTTCCAAAAATCGCTTGTATAAACGAAAGCAAATTAGCCGTGTTATTTGTTCAGATAAATAAATTATCAATTCATCATAAAGATTCATCAGTTTATCAACATCTTTTTACAATACTTTTTAATACATTAGTCAACAGAAACATAAACAGCAGCCAAATCGTATTATATTTGTAAAAAAACTAATAAAATGCGCGAATTCAGATTAATAGTTTTAATCTGTTTGTTTTTTGTCACCAATTCTATTTTCTCGCAGGATTGGAATAAGATGTTCATGTATCAGATGGATGCAGAGAACTTTATGTTTGAGAAACAGTTCGATAAAGCAGCTGAAACATTCCAAAAAGCCTTAAAAATCACCCCCGATAATGCTAATATTAAATTTAGAATTGGCTATTGCTATCTAAATACCGATGATAAAAAGAATGAAGCATTAAACTATCTTCAAGAAGCAGCTGAGGATGCATCCCCCGATTACAATGAATCATCTTTAAAAGAAACAAAAGCACCCCTTCTAAGCATATTTTTACTTGCAGAACTTTATAGGATTAATCAGCAATACGATAAGGCAATCGAAAACTATCAAAAGTATAAAGAACTATTAGATCCTAAGGATGAACTAATCGGGCTCGTTGATATCAACATTGCCAATTGTAAAAACGCTAATGACTTTTTAAAAGATTCTGTAAGCGTCAATACGGTTAATTTAGGTAATATTATCAATAATGATCTTCCTAATGTTAATGCTGTTCTTTCGGGTGATGGAAATACACTAGCCTTTACAACTATTGGCAAGCTTAGTAATGACATTTTTATTTCTAACAAAGTAAATGATAGCTGGACTGCTCCAAAAAAAATAACCACCCAACTTGGTGATAAATACCTTTTAACCTCATTCCTATCCGATGATGGTAAAGTTCTTTACCTCACTAGTGATGATCCTGAAAACTGCGATATTTTTGTTTCTGCATTTGAGAAAAACAAATGGTCAAAAATTCTCAAGTTTGAGAAACCAATAAATACAAAATCGAACGAAACTCATGTATGCCTCAGCAAGGATGGGAATACAATGTATTTCACTAGCGATAGAAAAGGTGGCCTTGGGGGATTTGATATCTATAAAGCAACAGTTAATGAGAAAGGCGTTTGGGGTGCACCGGTAAACTTGGGTTCAGAGATTAACACGCCTTATAACGAATCTACTCCATTCCTTTCACCCGACGAGAAATATCTATTCTTCAGTTCCGAAGGGCATGAAGGATTAGGTGGATTTGATATATACTATGTAAATCTCGAAGGAGCGCAAAAAGTTGTGAACTTAGGATATCCGGCCAATACTACCGATAACGACGAATTCTACTTCCCATCCAATGGATGTAAATCAGGAATAATATCATACTACGATAAAAATGGGTTGGGTAAAAAGGATATTGCTCAAATTAATATTAGCCGTTATACAAACCTTAATGGGAAAATTACAGCCCAAGCAGGTAATGCTGACAAACCCTTTAAGGTTAGCATCTTTGATAAAGATAAAAACGATACCATATTCAAACTTGAATCGCCAAGTAGTAAAAACTTTTTACAAAAGGTTGGACAAGGAAACTATGTGGTTTATGTTAAAAATAGCAAGTTCATTCCATTCTCTAAGGAAATTTCAATTTCTGATGATAATTACGTAAAGGAATTTGACTTCGAAGCGTTGATGCAACCTATCCCTGTTCCTGTTGAACAACCTAAGCTGATTGCTGAAACATTGCCTGTAAAAAAAGATTCAGTAAAAATCGAAAAGCCAAAACCAATAATTATTGCCGAACCACCTAAAAAAGAAGTCAAAGTAGAGACTCCAAAGCCCAAAGAAAAACCAAAAGAGATTAAAAAGCCTATAGAAGTTAAAAAGAAAGAAATTCCAGTTATCAAAATTGAAAATACAGTAAGTTCCAATTCTGATGTTAAAATATCGGTATATGCTGTTCAATTAATGGCATCGAAAAATCAGGTTGATGAGAACTATTTTAAGGGTATCGATAATATTGAGATAACCCAAACACCCGAAGGGTATTATCGCTACTCAGTTGGCTCAACCGAATCGATGAATAATGCATTAACTACGCTTAGCCGGGTTAAGGAATTAGGTTACACCAAAGCGTATATCAGAATTGATAATTTTGATGCTACTTACACCATCCAGCTTATGGCTACAAAAAAGCAAGCCGATATTGCCAAGTTTAGCAATATCGAGAATGTTAAAGAGCTTAAGGGTGATGATGGCTACTACCGATACATAGTTGGAAACTTTGCAAGCCGAGCCGATGCTAAAAACTCTTTGAGTAGTATTGTAGAATCGGGATATAATAAGGCATTTATCAAAAAGATTAGAATTAAATAAGCATTAAGATTCATTCCTTTTCTTCTTTATATTTATAATCTCTCCAAAATGCCCAAATGCATTTTGTATTCCATTAGCTATAAATCATTTAACTTTATTTTTTATATTTGATAAAATAAAAAAAGGATTATGCTTGAACCTATTGAAACAGGAGTGAATATTGGCTCAAAAACAGTTGATTTAATCGATACTGTAATTCAAAAATTTGATAAGTATCAAAAGCTTAAACAGGATACAACTGCTTACCTAAGATTACTCTATCTAGAAGTTTTAAATAATCTTGAAGTACTTAAAACCATAAATTTTGATAAGTACACAAACATTAAAGCTAATGATACAAAGATTAAGACTTTGCTAAAACTTATTCAAACCGATATTGCTGAAAGCGTATTCTATAAATCGACAGATAACCCTAATACAGAGCTTTACGAGAAACTGAAGAAAAAGGGGAAAGTTGAAAATAAAAGTCATGAATTGCTAAAAACAACCATCAAGGGTGATGATGTTAAAATTAAAAATAGCTTTGTATATGAGAATGTACTACAAGCTATTTCGTTTGTTGTTACAAAGGTTGAGCTGATGAAAAAGTATTCCGAGCTAACCGATCAAGAAATGGAGATTATTAAGAACATGAATATTCGTGTACGATTAATCAATATCAACCAAAGGCTATTGATGATTAAAAACGTAATGGATAGCTTTGATGATATTAAAGAAATGGCTCGATAATTTTTTAAATTTATTGGTATGGCTAAACAGGACAACGAGCTATCTTCGTTACCAAATATTGGTAGGAATCTGGAAGAAAAATTAAAAGAAGCGGGCATTGATAGCATTCAGAAACTTAAATCGATTGGTAGCGAAAATGCATTTGCTCGAATAAAAGTGATTGATAGTGGCGCTTGTATCAATATGCTTTTAGCTCTGGAAGGAGCAATTCAAGGAATAAGGTGGCATAATTTGGATGCTAATAGGAAGAATGAACTTCAAGATTTTTGTAGTTTAACCCAAAAAATTAAAACCTAATCATATGCCTAGAACACAACAAATTCTTCATGGTGGGAAAAAAATTTTTCATATGGATTTCACTAACCTAACCAATGTTCAAGACATTAAGGGTGTTATCAACGAAAGTGTAAAACATATCAGGAGTCAACCCGCTAACTCAACGTTAACGCTCACCGATATAAATGGCATGCACTTTAGCAATGAAATAAAGGATTTATTTAGCGATTTTATTAAAGGCAATAAACCTTACGTTAAGGCTGGAGCAGTAGTTGGATTGAATGGCCTACAGCAAATTCTTTATAATGGGCTAATGAAAATAACAGGTCGCGATATTAAATCATTCAGCAGCATTCAAACCGCGAAGGATTGGCTTGCCGAGAGGAATTAATTAAACAAGAGCCTTATAACATATCTTTCTGCAATTGTATTCAGATGCAATAGAATGCCTCATTCTATTTTATTTCTATTGCTTTTCAAACTAAACACTTTGCTATTTGTTTCGTATATAGTTGTAAACAATAAATCAAATTAATAATGGCTTGTAGAAGGCTTTTATTACTTTTTCTGGTAATACTTTCTTCCTATCATTCTTCTTTCGCAAGTAATGATAGTATTGAAATATATCTTAAAAGTTTAAATGACTATAACCCAAATAAACGAACTGCGATACTCAATAAAATCAGCAATTATTATCAGGAAATTGACCTTACCAAAGCAACCTTCTACTCTCAGATAGCAAAGGAATTGGCCTTAAGTATTAACGACTCCTTAGGTTTAGCCGATGCTTATTACAACATTGGATACGTACAACTACTTAAAGGTGAAAACAGCGATGCTAATAAAAATTTAACAAAAGCATATAATCTATACTACCTTAAACGGAATAAGAATGGAATAGCTCGCACGAGTGATAATTTAGCATCAATTTTCAGGTATACTGAGGATTTCGACGAATCGCTTAAGCACCATTTAGAAGCATTAGAAATATTTAATGACATAAAAGATACGACTGGTATTATTGGCGCAAAAAACAATATTGGAATCCTTTATAGGAGCATTGATAACTATGAGAAATCAATAAAATATTACAACGAGGCTCTGAGCCTATCTCTTCTTTCTAAAAGCAAACTTCTTTCAACGGTATACAACTCCATTGGCTCATACTATTGGTTTAAACAAAAAAATGATTCAGCACTAGCATACTATAATAAAGCCTTGGCAATCGTTCCTTCAACAATATTACTTAAAGAAAGGCACTGTGCTACTTTGAATAATATTGGTAACGTTTACCGAAGTTTGGCCAATTATGACAGTTCTCTATTCTACTACAACCAATCGCTCAAAAGAAGCCAAGAGTACGGTTTTATCAACCTAGCATCAATCACGCTTAAAAACTTCGGAATAGTATATACCAAATTAGGTAGAACCGATAAGGCCATTGTTTGTCTGAAAGAGAGCATAAGGTTGGCTAAACAATCGAACCTAAAACGGATTTTAAGCGAAGACTATTCACTGCTCTCCGACATATATTCAAAAACTGCAAATTATAAAGAAGCGTTATACTTTCATAAACTTTATTCCGATGTAAATGACACAATCAATTTTGATGAGCACTTAAATCGAATAAACCAACTTGAGGTTGAGTATGCTCTTCAACAGAAAGAAAAGGATAATGCCATTTTATCAAAAGATTTAGCCGAACAAAATCTTGAAATTCAAAAAAATAGAAATATCATAATAGTTTTCAGCCTGATCATCTTTTTTCTTACTGTCGTTATAATTATTTCGTTCAGGTATGTTAACCTCTCAAGGCAATCGGCTAAGGAGTTGCAAAAAATGAATGAAGAACTTGAGAAAAGAGTGAACATTCGAACCTTAAGCTTGCAGAAAGAAATAAAAGATCATACAATAACTGCTGCTGCGCTTATCAAGGCCAAAGAGAAAGCAGAAGAATCGGATAGGTTAAAATCCTCGTTTTTGGCAAATCTTTCACATGAGATTCGAACCCCAATGAATGCTATTCAAGGGTTTGCTGACCTTTTAAAAATGCCAAATCTTAACGATGAAAAGAAAGATATATACATTTCAACAATCAAGAAAAGTGGGAATAAACTCTTATTGATTATAAACGATATCATAGAAATATCAAAAATTGATGCTGGTCAGATTGTTCCACATTTCTCACCCATTAACCTTAACGATTTTTTTGTCGATTTATACAATACATTACATGTAACAATCCCCGATGATAAGAAACTTGAACTAAGGCTAGTCAATAGCAATCCAGATTCGACACTTTACATTTCTACCGACGAGGTAAAACTCCTTCAAATAATAACAAACCTTATCAACAATGCCATAAAATTTACTGAAGAGGGAAATGTTACTTTCGGATATGAGATTTTAAACGAAAAGGAAATCAAATTCTTTGTTCAAGATACAGGTATTGGTATCGAACCAAAATACAAGCAAGTTATATTTGAACGGTTTAGACGTATCGAGAGCGATTTAGCAATTATGAAAGGTGGTTCAGGTTTAGGGTTGGCAATTTCAAAGGCATATGTTGAGATGCTTGGAGGAACAATAGAATTAGATTCTGATATTGGAAAAGGATCATGTTTTTCATTCACAATACCTTTGATTATTGCTGAAAAATCATCAAACGTTGAACAAACAACAATAAATAATAATGATGACTATTATTTTGATAATGACGTCATTCTTATTGCCGAAGATGATGATATTAACTACCTATATTTTAAAGAAATAATCTCCAACTACCACTTTACTATAATCAGGGCATGCACCGGCAAAGAAGCCGTTGAATACTGTGCTAAGCATGATTTTTTGCTTGTGCTCATGGATATTAAAATGCCTGAAATGGATGGCTTTGAAGCTTTAAAGTTGATAAAAGCGACCAAACCTAACTTACAGGTTATTGCCCAAACATCATATGCCCTTCCCGAAGATGAAGCATTAATCAAAAAAAGTGGATTTGATGGTTATATCACAAAACCTATTAATAAAGAGGATCTTAATAAACAAATTGATTCCGTTCTAAAGAATAAAACTTAGTTTAAATATTGTTATCTAAAAACTTCTTGCCGGGTTAACAAATCGAGTTTTCCTCTGTTCATAATCAAAAAGTCTCAAAATGAAAATGATTGTAGAAGTATGGTCTGATGTAGTATGTCCCTTTTGCTATATCGGAAAAAGAAAACTCGAAAAGGCGTTATCATTATTCGAAAATAGAGAGCATGTTGAGGTGGTTTGGCGAAGCTATCAACTTTATCCTGACGTTAAAACTCAGCCCAATAAGACTATTTATGAATTTATGGCCGAAAAGCACGGCATTACAGTTGAGCAAATTAAGGATGAATACAGCTTCATTAACGATATGGCTGCTGAGGTTGGGTTAAAATATCAACTTGATAAAGCAATACTTGTTAATACGCGGAATGCCCACCGTTTGCTACAAATGGCTAAACGAGAAAAAAAGGATAATATAGCCGAAGAAATTTTATTCAAATCCTATTTTATTGATAATAAAAACATTGATGATATTGAAGTACTAGAGAAGATTGCTGAAGAAATTGGCTTTGATAAGTTGAGTTTCAAATCAGAATTACTATCGCTCCAAAATGATGAAGGCATTGATAGTGATATTTACCAATCAAAACAGATAGGCGTTCGTGGAGTACCATTCTTTTTGATAAATAATAGCATTAGTATTTCTGGGGCACAAGACATAAACGCTTTTATTGATGGGTTAAATAAAGGATGGAATCAAATAAAAAGCTAATAGCCGTTATTGTTCGTTGGTTTTGGTGCAATAATTGTATTAATGCTTTAAATTTGTTTAACTAACTCTACGACAATGAAAAGAATAATACTTTTAGCCCTTATACTATCAGCATTTTCAGGGATAGCACAAGAAGCAACCGACTCAATTCCTGATTGGTTTAGCAATCCTCCAAAATCATCTAGAAAATTTTATGGCGTTGGAGAAGGGGTTTCGAATTTCCTTGACATAGCTGAGAGAAAGGCAATGATGAATGCAAACCTCCAATTGGCCGAACAGGTTAGTACTTCTAAAAAGAAGGAAATAAAAACGAAAACAAAAACGGTATCAGGGAAAGATAATGAAGCAACAATTCAACGAACTATCGTTGAAGCAAAGCTTAAGGGTGTGACAATTATCAAGAAGTTTGTTATTCAAAGGGGTGATAATTACTACGTTTATATACTGGCTGAGATGAAAAAGTAATTTTTTATCTATCAAGCCATTCCTTAAACTCGTTGACTTTAGCGCGACTAACTAGAATATAATCATTAGTTGAGTTTGCGATCTTTATTTTGAACCGTCGACCAGAATAAGCAATTATATCCTTGATTGCATTGATATTTACAATATACTGTCTGCTGATTCTAAAGAATAGTTTAGGATCAAGCAGTGTTTCGAGCTGTTCCAACGAATAATCAATATCGTACGATTTGCCATTCTCATCCTGTAAAAATGTTCCTTTCGCCAGGCTATAAAAGCAACTCACATTCAAAGTCTCAATTGTTCGTATATGCAGCCCCGCATTTACAATAAATCTCGATTTATACTGATTCGTTAGCAACCTCGACATGAGGTCAACCTTGCCTTTCAGCGCTCTAATAAGACGATCGTTTTCAACGTTTGAAAGATTCTTGAACTTATCAATTGCTTTAGCTAGTTCATCGGCTAGTACAGGTTTTAAAAGGTAATCGAGACTATTAACTTTAAATGCTTTAATAGCATACTCCTCAAAAGCTGAAGTAAAAATAATTGGTGTTTTAACTTCGACATAATCAAAAATCTCAAAGCTTAACCCATCAGATAGCTGAATATCGAGGAAAATCAAATCTGGGAAAGGGTTTTTGCTAAACCAAGCAACAGCGCTCTCAACGGAATCGAGATTACCGATTATTTCAATATCATTAGATAACTGCTTAATCATCGTTTTAAGATAATCAACAGCAAGCTGTTCATCTTCGATTATCAAGGCTCTAATCATGATGGCATCCTTAAAATGGGAAGTTTAACAATAAAATGCTGTTCCGTTTGCTCGATTATTACCTTTTTGTTTGTTTGGTATTGGTACCGCGATTGAATATTGCTAAGCCCGACCCCATTTGACAGAACTTTTGATGATTTAGGTTGATAGTTATTCCTCACCAAAATAAAATCCTCCTCATCAAAAATATCAATAATCAATGGTTTACTAGCGGATATAATATTATGCTTAACTGCATTCTCTACCAACATTTGCAGAGCCATTGGAACAATATATTTATTTTGAATATCGCTGATATTTAAGTTAATCTTCAAACCATCGGCATGCCTAAGATGATAGATATGCGCAATAGATTCTATCAGCCCACACTCCTTCGATAGTTCAATAACTTCGCATTCGCGACTTTCGAGCACATACCTAAATGTGTTTGAAAGCTCTTGGATAAAAAGAACCGCTTTATCTTGATCTGTTCGGACAAGCGAAGTTAATGCCGTAAGATTATTAAATAAAAAATGAGGATTTATTTGATTTTTAAGCGATTCATATTGAGCAGCAAGAATCTCACGCTTTAATATCTCCTCGTTAAGAGCCGACTGTCGCCAATTCTTAAAAAACGAGATTAAGTTAATTATCAAAATACTACCTATGGTTGAAGCTAAAAGATATTTCAAGGCATTAAATGTGGTATGAATGAACTCATCTACATTTTGGCCCCAAATCACCATAAAGAACAAATAGTTTATAGCAACAAGGGCAACAAATCCGAGAATAATTTCAATAACTATCGAAATAAAAAAACGTTGAACTGGATACTTCAACCACGGGATGTACTTTTCGATTTGCCATTCGGAGAACTCATAGGTTTTCATTGATAATACACCTATGGAGAGCGAATAAAAGGTTACAAAAATTATTGTACCAATCGATAAAAACCCTTTAGGATAAGCAAACAGCATAATGATAAACCCAATGAATAAAGGGAATATCAGGTGCCATTTTGTTAGGCGAAACAAGCTGAAACGATTCTTAATATCCCAGTATGGTTGCATTAGAATTTTGGTTGTAAATAGTTTTTCCTGTTCCATACAAATTTAATCTTTATAGCGTTTCGCCTACAACGCTCAACACATTTACCACAAAGTAAACATTCAGAATTGGTTACCAGTCCTTTATTATTTGTAATATACTCCTTAATTGGAATACGAACAAGACATTCCTCCTCACACCTACCACAACTGTTACAATTCGATTTATCCACAACTGGAATTAACCGCGAATAGGATGCGCCTGAAGCGCAAAGTGCACCCATAAAGCATAAATTTCGGCATACCCAGCGCCTTTCTAATAAAAAGCCAAGAAGTACAGCCCCAAAAGTATCGTACAGCCAAACATGCTTATAATGGTTATTGAAATCCATATTAAGAAACCAAGGATCAAAAGTAAAACAATGAATCTTGCCGCTATCAAGCTTAATAAAGAAAAAGACAAAAGCGGTTATGAAAAAAACTAGGATAGTCTGAAGCCTAATCCAATTATTAGGTCTATTCCATTTTATCTTATAAATTGATCGCGTGCTTGCAAAGTCTTGTATTGTTCCCATAAAGCAAACCCATCCACAACCAACACGCCCAATTAGTGGAGAAAGAAGAATAAAAGTAGCCCAAAGCATCACTACAACTGTAATTACACCAAAGTAAATTGAGTGCCAAATAAAAGCAAACCCTAATGCCCTAAATATTGTTGGTGTTAGCAATAGGAATATCACCCTTGAGATAAAGTTATAGGTAAAAAGTTTTTTCATAAATAAAAACTTAAAGTTTAGCGATTGAGCACAACAAATATGAGCATAGCCATTTAACCCATAAAAATTATGTTACTCAACGGTACAAAAGGGAGTCTGAATGGTCATTTAAAACTTAATTAGGCCATCTAGGCTTTTATGGCTTTAAAGTTTTTCTTACTTTCGCATGACCAAATTAAAACTGCCAACCTAACGCATGAGGAAACCCAAAAAGAAGTTTTATGTTGTTTTACTGGTTTTCTCATTGATTCTTGGGTTAATCGTATACAAAGCCTTCTTCCAGCCCGATACTTTTAAGGTAAATAAGTTCAAATACCCAATATTTGGTATTGATATATCCAAACACAACGGGAAAATCAATTGGGAGAAACTAAAGGATGAAAAACTTGATTTTGTTTTTATAAAAGCCACAGAGGGAAAAACTCGCCTCGATCCAACATATCAATATAACTTAAAAGGAGCAAAAAGCATAAAGGTTAAAGTTGGAGCCTACCATTTCTTCAAGTTTAATCGCGATGGTGCCGAACAGGCACAAAACTTTCTTAAAAGAGTCAACCTTAGCGGGTTAAATTTTGCACCAATACTTGATGTGGAGGAATCCGGAAACTACACAAATCGCAATAACCCTAAGTTGGTAATAAAAGAGATTCGAAAATTCATTAACTACGTTGAGGCCCGCTCTACTCGAAAAGTCATTATTTACACAAATGAGCATGAATACAATAAATACATCAAAGGAAACTTCAACAGCAATCCACTATGGATATGCTCCCTCGATGAAGTACCCCCGATTGATAGAGAATGGAAATTCTGGCAATACGCTCACAAAGGTAAAATCGATGGAATCAAAGGCTTTGTAGATCTAAACACTTTTAATGGCAGTCGGAAAGAGTGGGATCGATACATTAATGGAGGGAGCAGATAATTTCTGGTATAATTGTTGGTGTTTTTCTAGTGTTAATTAAAAAAATGTTTTAATGCTTTTTTAATAAACAATTCTTGGTGTTTTGTTTTTCTTAATTACTTTTAAAATACAAAACACTAAGTTCTAAAAAAACAAATTAATAATAAAATTAACTCATTAAAACAATGAAAAAAATCTTAGCACTTTTAGCTATTGCAAGCTTTGCTGTTAGCTGTACAACGCAGCAACAGGTTGTAAAAGTTGAGCCCCAAATTCAAGAAATTAAAAAAGTTGAACAAACCCTAAAACGTAAAGTTGCTATTGCTCGATTCTCAAATGAAACCCAATATGCAAAAGGCGTTTTTTATTCAAAGGCAAATGACCCAATGGGAAAACAAGCTGTAGATATCTTATCTGCTAAACTTGCATCAACAAATAAATTTATCCTATTAGAAAGACAAGATATGGATAAGATTGCTGAAGAAATTAAGATTGCAGGTAACGAAGGGTATCAGAACGTAGGTGCTGATTACTTAATTATTGGTTCAATAACTGAATTTGGAAGAAAGAACGTAACCGATCAAAATGCATTCTCAAGGAGTAAAGTACAAACCGTACAAGCAGGTGTAAACATTCGCTTAGTAGATGTATCTACAGGTCAGGTGATTTACTCTGAAGAGGCAAAAGGTGAAGCGGAAACAACTAACACTACCGTAATGGGACTTGGCGAAAGAGCTGATTACGATGCAACGTTAAGCGATAAGGCTATCTCAGCAGCAATGTTCGTTAAGGCACATAGTTTACAAAGTTAAAGGCACATGCTTTACACTAAGT